>DASZBB010000206.1:0-22343 GCA_035944695.1 Microvirga sp.
AGGCGACGGCATCGAGCTTCTCGCGATCGCCTGCCAGCCGCTCGACGCAGACCCAGCGGTTCCAGTCCGGAGCAATGCTCCAGCCGGGATCGCTGACCCGTGCATCGGGCAGGCGGTAGTGGAAGGTGGGGCGGCCGTTGATCTTCTCGTTCGGCAGGACGGCACGCACCCGCTTCGCGTCGAAATGATGCAGGAGCGGCAGGAGATCGAGATCGCGGTTCCGGGTCGCGTTGTGGTTAAGATAGTCGTCGATGAAGGCGGGGATGTCCGGCCAGTAAGCCGGATCGGCGATCCTGCGGACGTATTCGGCCGGGAACGGATCGGCAAAACCCAGGAGATTGCGGGTGGTGTCGGGCGACGCCTCGCGCCGGAGCCAGGGATTGAGCAGAGCGAAGCTCTTCATGAAAGCCGTGACGGTCGCCGCATCCTGGCGTGGGATTTCCGGATTGAAATGCAGCCCGAAGGCATAGAAGGGCGCATCCTGCGTGCCCTTGGCGCCGAGCCCGCGCAGGACCGTCAGGATGCGGTTGAGCTCCTGCAGCTGATCGATCGGGATCGGGGCTGTGACCAGTTCGCACGGAACAAGATAGCGGGCCGCAAAGCCGAACAGGGCAGCGATCTTGGGCAGGACCCCTCTCTGCGTTCCCGCCTGCTTGCCCGGGTGCAGGATCCGGCTGTCGAGCTCCACCGTCAGGTCGCCGATGGCGGATTCCTTCAAGGCGAAGGCATGCGGATCCTCCTCGAGGAGCCGGCCCCCGAGGGCTTCCTGCAGGGCCTGGACGGTCCTCTCGGCCGAGGGGCCCACAAACTCGATCTCGATCCCGACCGTGCGCACCTGCCCCTGCTCATTGTGCAGGACCGGCGGCAGGGCGAAATCGATATCGGTTGAGAGCGCCGGCTGCGCCATCGTGAACTCCGGGAAACAACACGGGAACGTGAGTAAGGAAATGAACGGGCGCGCTTCCGCCCCGGTTCCTTGTCCCGCGAGAGTTCACTTCTGCGCCTCCAGGTGTGGCTTTCCGTCTGTGGGCCGGTTACAAGCCCGATACCATGATTCCTCGCACCTCCCTGACCGAGCGCGCCGACTGGATGGCGGAGCTGCGCGCGACCCTGTCCCTCGGCTGGCCCCTGGTTCTCGCCACCGTGGCGCAGAACGCCCTGATCACGTCCGACGTCATCCTGATGGGCTGGATGGGGTCCGAGGCCCTCGCGGCGGGCGCGTTGGGCACGAATCTCTATTTTGCCTTCCTGATCTTCGGCATCGGCCTCGTGAACGCGACATCGCCGATGATCGCAGAGGAGCTCGGCCGCAAGCGCCATTCCGTGCGCGAGGTGCGGCGCACGGTCCGCCAGGGCCTGTGGGCCTGCGTCACCGTGGCCATTCCGATCTGGATCGTGGCCTGGAACGGAGAGGCGATCCTTCTCGCCATCGGGCAGGAGCCCGGGCTTGCTCACAACGCGGGTCAGTATATCCGCGCGCTGCAATGGAGCCTTCTGCCGTTCCTGTTCTTCCTGGTGCTGCGCTCCTTCCTGGCCGCGCTGGAGCGCCCCGGCTGGGCCCTGTTCATCGGCCTCCTCGCCATTCCGGTGAATTTCGGCGCGGCCTATGTGCTGATGGTCGGCTCCTTCGGCCTGCCGGCCCTGGGGCTGATCGGCGTCGGCATCGGCACGATCATCTCGAGCACCTTCATGTTCCTTGGGCTTGCCCTTGTGATCGTGCTCCATCCGAAATTCAGGCGCTATCATGTCTTCGGGCGTTTCTGGCGGGCCGATTGGCCGCGCTATCGCACCCTGTGGCGGATCGGCGTTCCCATCGGCCTGACGCTGATGTTCGAGGTCACGATCTTCAATGCCGCCGCCATGCTCATGGGCCGGATCGGCGAGAGCGAACTGGCCGCTCATGCAGTCGCGCTGCAGATCGCGTCCTTCTGCTTCTCCGTGCCCCTCGGGATCGGGCAGGCCGTGACGGTGCGGGTAGGCAGGGCCTACGGGGCGCAGGACGCGGAGGGCGTCACCCGCGCCGGCTGGACCTCCTTTGCGCTGGGCACCGGCTTCATGGTCGTCACGGCCTCCCTCATGCTATTCGCGCCCCATCTCCTGCTCGGCGTCTTCCTCGACGTGAACGATCCGAAGAACGCGCTCGTCATCGATCTGGCGCGCACCTTCCTGGTGGTGGCCGCCATCTTCCAGCTCGTGGACGGCGCGCAGGCGGTCGGTGCCGGGATGCTGCGCGGGCTGCAGGATACCCGGGTGCCGATGCTCTATGCGGCGTTCGGCTATTGGGGCGTGGGCCTGCCGCTCGGCACCATCCTGGCCTTCGGCACCTCGCTGCGCGGCGTCGGCATCTGGATCGGCCTTGCGAGCGGGCTCGCCGTGGTGGCCTGCCTGATGCTGTGGCGCTGGCTGCGCCGCGACAGGCTGGGGCTGGTCACGGCCACACTGCGGGACGTTCAGGAAGCGTTCGCGAGCTGAGACACGAGGCGCGAGAGATCGACGGGCGCGAACTGCGCATCCTCATGGGTCACGCGCACCTCCTCGACGGTGAGCCTGCGCCACTGCCCGAGGCGGGCCAGGGCCTCCTGCACCAGATCCTCGGGCGCGGAGGCGCCGGCGGTCAGGCCGATCACGACAGCACCGTCGATGAAGGAGAGCGTCAGCTCCTTCGGATCCTGGATGAGGAGAGCCTGGCGCCCTTCGCTGGCGGCCACCTCGCACAGGCGGTTCGTGTTCGACGAATTGCGCGCGCCGCACACGATGATCCGCTCCGCGCGCCTGGCGATCACGCGTACCGCCAACTGCCGGTTCTGCGTCGCGTAGCAGATCGTCTTGATGTCGGGCCCCTGGATCGCCGGAAAGCGCTTCTTCAAGGCTGCGATGATCTCGCGCGTGTCGTCGACGGAGAGGGTCGTCTGGGTGATGTAGGCGATGCGCTCCGGATCCGTGACGGGAACGATCAGCGCCTCCGCGACGCTCTCGATCACATGGACGAGGCCGTCGATCTGCCCGGTCGTCCCTTCGATCTCCACATGGCCGCGATGGCCGATGACGATGACCTCGCGTCCGGCCCTGGCATGGCGCTGTCCCTCGAGGTGGACCCGACGCACGAGCGGGCAGGTGGCATCGAGCACGGAGAGCTGGCGCCCCGCCGCCTCCCGCTCTATGGCTCGGGGAACGCCGTGAGCGCTGAAGATGGCCACGGCGCCATCCGGGATCTCGGCGATGTGCTCGACGAAGATCGCGCCCTTGCGCTTGAGCTCCTCCACCACACGGCCGTTATGCACGATCTCGTGGCGCACGTAGACGGGCTTGCCGGTCCGCTCGAGGGCATCCTCGACGGCGCGAATGGCGCGTTCGACGCCGGCACAGAAGCTGCGGGGCGCCGCGAGCAGCACGGTGAGCGACGGGTGGTCCTGAGTCATGCCGCATCCTCCGTCTTCAGGGGGCGTTCGCGCGGAGTGGAGGGGCGGGTGCGGCGCGCATGGTGCAGGAGGGAAGCGGCATGCTCCCCGGCCATGACGGCGCTCTCGATGGTGGCGGGACGGGAGCCGAGCCAATCTCCGGCCAAGGCGAGATTGGCGAGAGGCAGCAGGGGAGGTTGCGGGAGAATTTCCGCGGCCTGACGGATCGTCGCGCGCTTTTCCTTCACCACCCGATTTTCAGGTTGACGGTCGCCTGATGCCTCAAGTCCGAGGTCGCGCAGCACCGGTGCGATCTCGCGCCAAATTCTGGTCGCCACATCGGCGGCATTGTGGTTGACCACCGCGTCGGCGGCCGAGACCGTGACGCTCACGTGGCTGGGACGGATCAGCGCCCATTGCGCCAGCATGCCGGTAAAGCCGATGAAGCGAGGGTTTGCCAAACCTGGAATGCGGTAGTGAACGTTGAGAATGGGCTCGAAGGATGTCGGCACGGGCAGCCCTGGGAGCAGCCGTTCGATTTCATAAGGTGGGAGCGCCAGGATAACCCGGTCGCCGGGACCGAGCATCACGGTGCGGTCCGTCAGCGCCAGCCCGATGACGCGCTCATGGCTCGTCAGAAGCATGAGCAGGCGCTGTCCGGCGAGAACTGATGCGCCCCTCGCCTCCAGAGTGGCAACCGCAGGTTCGATCAAGTCTTCGCTCAAGCCGTTCTTCGCCACCAGGAGGTGCCCGGCCCCCGGCCGGATGAGCTGTCGCAGTGCATAGGCAAGTCGTTGCGAGGAGGCCTGCGCGGCCGGGGTATTGAGCACCGCCACCGTCAAAGGCTCGATCAGGCTGTCCATGATCGGACGCGGTCCGATGATGGAGGCGACCGGACTATCCTTCGCTGCAAAGACGAGGCGCAGGATCCGTGCGAGATCGGGCAGGGTCAGGCCATGCGGACGGCGCGACGGGAAAAGCCATGACCACGGGGAGAGACCCACGTAGTGCATTTCTCCCGTTGGTCCGTCGTAGAGCGGAAGCCCTTTGCGCTCGGGCTCGAACCAGCGGTCGCGAGCGCCGACGGTCTTCAGGAGATCGAGGGTCCGTCCATTCGCCGTGAACAGCACATGGGTGCCGTTGTCATGAATGAAGCCGTCAGCAGGTTGCAGCGTCCGGCAACGTCCCCCAGGTTGTGGTGCGGCCTCATAGACCACGGCCTCGCCGCCATCGGCCGTCACGGCGAGCGCTGCGCTCAGGCCCGCGATGCCGCCTCCGACGATGTGGGTGCGCTTTGTCATGCAGGCCTCATGGCACGGGTGATGAGATGCAGCCGGTCAGCGGTGCTCAGGCGCAGTTTGCCTTGGCGCAAGCCCCAGCCGCGCGCCTGCAGCCGGTCGAGCACGCGCCGATAATTCTCCATCATCAGGATCGCCGGTTTCAGGGCCTTGCGATCAAGGCTCATGAGGGCTGCGTCCGCGGCCGCAAAGCCCGCCCGCGCTTCCTCGGCAAGGCTTTCGCAGACACGCGCGAAGCGTGGATCGGCAACGAGCGTGAGGGCTGGTGCGTCTTGCAATCCGAGCTGTGCGAGCCGGGAAAGGGGAACGTAGACGCGTTCGCAAGCGGCATCCTCGTCCACGTCGCGCAGGATGTTCACGAGCTGCAGGGTGCGTCCGAGATTGAGCGCGAAGTCATGGGCCGAGGGCGCGCCGAAGATGCGGATCGACAGCGCCCCGACCGACCCTGCAACGCGACGGCCATAGAGGCCGAGTTCATAATCTCCCGGCAGGCGCACCCGGTCGGAACTGTCCGTCTCCATTCCGTCGAGCAGAGCGTGGCATTCCTCGACGGGCAGCTTGAACAGGGTCGAGGCACGGGCGAGCTCCCGCCCGATAGGCGTTTCCGGCGCGCGGTGCAGCCGGTCGAGTTCGCGTCGCCACTCGCGCAGAAAGGCACGCTTCTCGGAGGCGGGCGCCGCGCCATCGGCGATGTCGTCCACCGCGCGGCAAAATGCGTAGACCGCATGAATGGCGCGGCGGCGCTCGGGCCCGAGACTCTGCATGCCGAGGCGGAAGGACGAGCCCGAGCGGCGCACCACCGCTGCGGTGACGTGGCAATCGCCAGGAGAAGGCCTCCTGACCGCGCCGCCGAGCCCGCGCAGGAACGCCGCGCAGACATCGGATTTGCTCACCTGCACCCGCTCCAGAACCGGATCGGCCTGCCGCAGATGCTGGCTCAGACGTCCGGCGAGAGCGATGGTCGCGATGCTCTGCGCCCGCAGGCGCTTGTTCTGCAGATGCTCGGGCAGCGATTGCGCCTGATCGATCAAGGCATCGACCCGGTCGAGCATGGCATCGAAGACGTCACGGCGGACCGCCGCGCGCGCCGGATCGAAGAAAGCGGTCTCGGATCCTGCTCCCAGCATCCAGCGGATCGGGATGTAGATGCGACCCAGTTTCTCGCGATCCTTGCCGCAATCCTGAATATGGTTGAGGATTTGAAGCGCCGTGCACAGAGCATCGGCCGGTCCTTGAGCGGCGCCACGCTCACCGTGGAGGATCAGCAGGAATCGGCCAACCGGATTGGCCGAGAAGCGGCAATAATCGATCAGCTCAGCCCAGTCGTGGTAGCGCGCCTTGACCACGTCTTGGCGGAAGGCGCGCAGCAGGTCGCGGGCCTCGATCAGGCCGGCCTTGTGCTGCCTGTCGACGGCATGCAGGCGTGCAGCCTCGGGAACTCGCGTGTCACCCGAGACGAGGGCCTGTTCGAGCGCGTCGAGGTGCGTCAGCTTCTCGGCGGCCGCGAGATCCGGTGCATCGGCGATGTCGTCTGCCATGCGGGCGAAACCGTAGAAGGCGAGCACCGCGTCCCGGTGCTCGGGCGAGAGGATGAGCGAGGCCACCGGAAAGTTCTCGTCCCGCGGCCGCTTCGACGATTGCCCGGCACTCGCTTTCATGGCTTCTGCTCCGACGGGTAAAGCCTTCCCTTCCAGCTGGAGCGGCGCGCATGGCCGATACCCAGGAGCACGCTCCACTGGATCGCGAGACCAACCAGTGTCGTGAGCGGATGCAGGGGAATAGACCAGGCATTCTCGCGCGTGGCGGAGGTCACTAGAGTGCGTGTGGCAAGCGAGAGAAGCGCTGCGCCGGCGAGCGGCGGATTGGCGGCAATCGGCAGAAGCACGAATGGCAGCACATGGCCGCCGAGCAGAAGCACGCTCCAGACCGGCAGTGCCACCGGTGTCGCCATACCTTCGTGCGCATTCTTCGCGAAGCCCACCCAAGCCTCGCCGAATCCGGTATACATACGGCAGGTGGCCAGGTCTTCTCCCGGTAGCAGATCCGTCATGATACCCTTGCGACGGAAGAGCCGCGCCAGCTGGATACCGTCGTGAATACGGGAGCGGATCGCCGCATGGCCGCCGCTCGCATGATAAGCTTCACGTTCCACGAGCATGAGCTGACCACAGGCCGCCCCCAGACCAGGGTCGCGGGAAAGGCGCATGAAGCCCATAGGAAGGTAGCCGAGCAGCAGCAGATTGATCGTCGGCACCGTCAGCAGCTCGCCGAGGGAGCCCATGATCTGGCGCGGCACGGCGCTGACGAGCCCGGAATCCGTGGCCTGCGCGTGGCCTGCCATCGTGGCCGCCGCATGGGAGCCCAAGCGCACATCCGCATCCACGAACAGAAAATGCGTGCCGCGCGCGGCCTTGGAGAGATGGTGACAAGCGTGGACCTTGCCCGTCCACCCCTCCTCCAGAGGCGGCGCGGTGAGAAGGTGCACGCGGCGGTCGCGGGCAGCGTAGGCGCGGACAATGGCGGCCGTCTCATCCGTCGACCCGTCATCCATCACCAGGATTTCGACGGGCACGCCCATGCTGCCGAGGGCCGCATCGAGGGCGGAACCGATATTCTTCACCTCATTGCGGGCCGGGATGAGGATTGAGACGAGGATGTCGCCTTGCGGCGCATGGCGTGGTGTCGAGCGCAGGATGCTCAGGTTCATGAGCACGAGCAGGAACGGGATGGCGGCCAGCACGAGCAGAATGAAGCCGAGCACGATCATGAGGCGCGTCCCTCATGGGAGGGATCGAAGGCGCGCCCGCGCAGGGCGGCCGCCATCCGCCTCCATCCGTCATAGAGGCCACCGACGCCGGCGCGCCCTTCGAGCACCGATCGGAAACGGGACGGGTCGCGGCTCTGCACGTCGGCACTCAAATGATCGAGCGTCGTAGCCAGCTCGCTTTCAAGACGCTCAAGGCGGGTGGGTCGTGCAAGGCTCAAAAGGTCCTGCCCGCGCATGGGATCGCCGAACGCGATGAAGGCCTCCGCTCCGCGCTCCAGCCAGAAATTGTATTCAATGGCAAGCGGCAGGATCGTGCAATCGGGAGCGCGCTCGACGAGGCGCGCGACGCCGGGCTTGAGTCCGAGAGGACGTTCACGCACGTCACTGAAGCGTCCCTGCGCGGTAATCCAAAGAGCGCGGTCGGGGGCAGAGAGAATCTCCGCACCAGCCTTCAGAAAAGCCGCGGCACCGCGCGGGCTTTCAAGATCGACGCCGAAGGCGCCAATGCGGCCGAAGATGCCGTACTGCTTCAGCATCGCGGCATCGATGGGCGCATAGCTCTCATAGGCCGGAAAGAAGCGGTCGGCCGTCAGGATGTAGACCGCCGCGTCCCACCAGGCCGGATGATTGGAATAGACGATGATGGGACCCTGCCGGGGCTCATCGGGCATGCCCCATGAGGCGATCCGCAGGGCATTCATGTGGCGTGTGAAATAGCGCCGAAAGGTCGAGACCATGAAGCGGTGAAGCAGGGCAGAACGGCGCGCGACGGGAGAATCCCCCGCGCGACGGGGGAAAGAGCGCTCCGTCTCCACCTTGCTCGTTTTCTGCCTCAAGACACGTTCCGTAAATTCTCGACCTTGCAATCCGCATCGAGGGCGTCGGCGGCGATCCAGCCCGACATCATGACCATCGGCATGCCGGGGCCGGGATGGGCCGCGCCGCCGGCGAGATAGAGGCCGCGCACCTGCCGGCTGCGATTGCCCGGCTTGAAGGCTCCCATGAACTTGCCGTGGCTCGCCAGCCCGTAGATTGCGCCGTTGAGCACCTTGTAGCGGTCGTGGATGTCCTGGGGCGTGAGATGGCGTTCAACGACGATGCGCTCCTCGATGTCGCTCATGCCGGCCGTGCGTTTGAGCTTGTCGAGGATCACCTGCCGGTAGGCCGGGAACATCTGCGACCAATCGTGGTGCGGGCGCAGGTAAGGCGTGTGGACGAGAACATAGAGCGCCTCGCCGCCGTCCGGCGCGACGCTCGGATCGGTGGCAGCCGGAGCCGCGAGGTAGCAGGTGGGATCGGGCGCGGGCTCGCCGCGCCGATAGATGAAGTCAAACTCCTCCTCCGGATCGCGGGAGAACACGAAATCGTGGTGGAGCACGTGATCGTAGCGCTTGTTCAACCCGAGATAGAGAACCACGCCGGAGCAGGCGGGCTCGAAATCCTTACGGGCATAATGCTCGCCCACCTCGCCGCCCACGAGTTCGCGATAAGTGCGGATGGAATCCATGTTGGAGATGACGCTGTCGTAGGCGGCCGTCTCGCCGCTCGCCAGAACAAGACCCGTGATTGCCCCGTTCTCGATTTTGAGCGATGCCACGTCGCTGTCGGTTCTGATCGTGGCGCCCAGCTCGCTGGCGAGCTTTGCCAAGGCTTCCGCCACCGCGCGGGTGCCGCCCATGGGATACCACACGCCGTCCGCCGCCTGCATGTGGGCGATGGCGCAGAGCACCGCAGGCGAGCCATAGGGAGAGGAGCCGACATATTGGGTGAAGTGGTCGAGCATCTGTGCCAAGCGCTCGTCCTTCACCTTGGACCGGATGGTGCCGGCCACGGAGGAGCCCATGCGCAGGGACAGAACATCCCGCAGGGTCGCGGGATTCATGTTGGCACGGATGTTGATGGTGTCGAAGAGATCCTCCACCGGCTTCCAAAAGAAGAACCGGTTCGAGATATCATGAAGGTGGGCGGATATGTCCTGGAAGCGCTTGTATCCTTCGCCGGCATTCTTTCCAGGAGCGAAGCGATTCATGGCCTCAGCCATGGCCTCGATGTTTTCCTGGAGATCGATCTGCGTCCCGTCATCGAAGAAACAGCGCCATTGCGGATCGAGGCGCACGAGGTCGACGTAGTCGGATAGGTTGCGGCCGGCTTCTGCGAAGATGCGCTCCAGAACCCGAGGCACGGTCAGGATCGTCGGCCCCATGTCGAAGCGAAAGCCGTCTTCGTGCAAAACCGCCGCCTTGCCGCCGATCCAGGCGTTCTTGTCGTACAAGGTGACCTTGTGTCCGCGAGCCGCCGCGACACAGGCGGCCGCCAATCCGCCCAATCCTCCGCCGATAACGGCAATCGAAGTCTGTCGAGCGCTCACGCATCCCTCCCGCAAGGCACGAGCCCATCCGTCATGGGTCTGCGTCCAATCGAGTTGGTTCTAGGAAGGGTATGGGCCAGTTCAAGGCGGCTCACGAAGGTTTGGGCGGCGGGCGCAGATCATCCGAAGCGAATGTCCGCCAGGCGCGCGGATCACCGGGTCGAACCCTGCGGATGCCAAGCGTGGCCTCAGATGGTTCACGTCGCGCATCCCCCCGCCCCAGAGCAGGTTCTTCAGCCGGTTGATCGCAGAGGTCGTGCTGCGCCCCTCGGGGGACAGAACTGAGACGAGGAGCCAGCCGCCGGGCCGCAAGGAGCGGAAGATCCGCTCCATTGCGCATTGGAGAACGGCCTCAGGCAGGAACATCTGGGGCAGGAAGGCGAGGTCGAAGGCCTTCTCGTCCCTGAGATCCTCCACACGCTCCTGCCGAACGGCGATGCGAGCGGCAAGGCCGGCCTCCTGCACATGCCGGTTTCCGATCGCAGCCGGGCGCGGCGCAGGCTCGAGCGCGACTGCCGTCAAATGCGGAAAGTGCTCGCAGAGCGCGCCATCGAGAGGCCTGCAGCGCCCGCGCCCACGTCCAGCAGGCCCGCACCGGGCCTTTCAAGTCGGGAGACGAGGCCAGGCAGAAACTTCAGTTTCGGCAGAGCCCGACTGGTCCAGAGTCGGGTCAGGAGTCCTTGCGCCTCGATGATCGCTTCGTCCGTATGGGTCCATCCGTCGAGGGTGAGGGTGCCGTCGGCAAGTCTGCGTCGGAAGCTGTCGGCTTGCAGGAGGGGAGCCCGAAGGGATGCCCGGAAGGTCAGCATGCCCTCGGTCGTGGTGAAGGGCATCAGGGGCGGGGCTGCTCGAACGCGATTTCGCTCCCACGCCACGAATCCATAGCTCGCGAGAACGTCGATCAAGGTTCCTACAAGCGCGGGCGGCAGCGAGGCGGCCCGTGCCAGTTCGTCGATCGCAGCAGGCCTGCCGAGATGAGCGAGAAGTCCGCTCTCGGCGCACGCTGAAAGCGCGCTGGCCGACCAGATGGCGCAATCGGCCTCTTCAAGAACTTTCATTACATCGGCTGGACGCCGAAACGACGGGGTGACTGGTCGACGCCAGGATGCAGGGCCGATGGAACCGAGCCCGATGCGGTCCCCTCCATGGGATAGGAGAGCATAGGCGCGCCACAGCATGGCGGCCCTATCGGATCGGGATCACGACCGTCGTCGCGGGCTCTTTGACCACGATCCGGGCGGCCTCGAAGCTGGGAGGGCCACGACGGCCGACATCGTTCGAGAAGCCGTAAGGCTCGTTGGGCAGGCCGATGAAGCTGCGGTCGAGCTTGCCGTTGCCGTTGATGTCGTGAAAGACTGCAATGGCATAGGAGCCAGGCTTCACGTTCTGGATCCGCAGTTCCACCGTTCCCGACCTGGCCTGGCCGCGATCCTTGTACGGACAAGTGGCCTCTTCGAAGCTCGTGTCGCAGATCCCGGCATAGACCATGTTTCGGTCCGGCTGGACGCCTTCCGCGCGGATCGTCAGCGTTGCCGCGTGAGCGGATGAGACGGAGAGGAATAGGGCAGCCGTCAGTCCAACGTGTCTCATCCGGTACTCCTCTAGAGCGTCGCTTCGCCGAGCGGGGCGACGGCAGGCTCCATGCTGCGGCCGCCTGCTCTTCGGCGTTCCCGATCCTCGAGCAGCAGGCGCGCCGTGATGCGTGCACCCTCGTAGATCACGGGCAGGCCGCTGCCGGGATGCGTGCCGCCGCCCACCAGGTAGACGTTGCGGCCGAAACGGTTGTGAGGCCGGAAGTAGAGCATTTGCGTGAGATTGTGAGCGAGGTTGAAAGTGGCGCCCTCGAACACGGCGAACTCGTCCTGCCAGCCGCGGGGCGTCACCACGCGCTCATACCGGATGCGGCTTTCGATATCGCCAAGTCCAAGCACCTTCAGTCGCTCCAGGGCCAGCTTGCGGTAGCGCGGCGCCTCGCCGGCCCAATCGATCCCGCAACGCAGGTTCGGTACGGGCACAAGCACATAGAGGCTCGTGTGGCCCTTGGGAGCCAGCGACGGGTCCGTGACGCCGGCATGATGCACATAGACCGACGGCTCGTCCGGCAGGATGCCGTTTGTGATCTCGTGGATGTTGCGCTCGTAATCCCGCGACAGCAGGATCGTATGATGGGCCAGATCGCCGAGATCCCCCTCGATGCCGAGATAGAGCATGAAGGTCGAGCACGAGATCTTTGCGCGATCGAGCTTCTTGTCCGTCCAGCGCGGGCGCATGGATTCCGGCACGAGGCGCCGCATGGCATGTCCGAAGTCGCCGTTCACGACAATGGAGTCTGCGGCGAATTTCTCTCCGCCTGCTTCGAGGCCGATGGCCTCGCCGCCTTCGTAGAGAATACGGTCCACCGGTGTGTTCAAACGAATGTCGACGCCCATCTTGCGCGCCACATTGGCCATCGCCTCCGAGACCGCGCCGCAGCCGCCCATGGGATGAAAGACCCCGTGCTCGTATTCCAGAAACGACAGGATCGTGAACAGGCTGGGGCACTGGAACGGCGACATTCCGAGATATTTCGTTTGGAACGAAAACGCGAGACGCACACGCGGATCGGCAAAATAGCGTTTGAGATCGCTGTCGACGCTGGAGAAGGGCCTCAGTTTCGGCAAGGCAGCGAGCATCGCCGGAGAGAAGAGATCGGCCGGGCTTGAGAAGGCCTGTTCCAGCACCGGCCGAAAGGCTTCGAGCTTGTCGCGGTTGTCGTCGAGGAACCGGCGCACGTTGCGCGCATCGGCAGGCGCGAGACGTGCGATCTCCTGCTCGAGCCGGTCCAGATCATACGTGGCGCGGATGGACCCGCCGCCTTCGAAGACGAGGTGGTACTGCGGATCGAGACGCTTGAGTTCGACGTGATCCTCCAGCCGCTCGCCACACGCCTCGAAGATGTCCTTCAGAACGCGCGGATAAAGGAAAAAGGTTGGGCCGATATCGAACTTGTAGCCGCCGGGCGCATGGATCGTGCGGGTTCGCCCGCCCACTGCGGGCTCACGCTCGAACACGGTGACCGGGATGCCCTCCCGTGCCAGCAGCATGGCGGAGGCCAGACCTCCAGGGCCTGCCCCGACGACCGCAACAGGCTGCGATGGGGAGGATGCGTTCATGGACGGCGGGCCCCGGCTGACGTGGAACAATGGACGTCTGAACTAGACTGGCCCGCAGTCGCGACCAGTGACCTTCCTGGTAGGTCACGAAAAGGTGAAGTTTTTCCCGCCCAGAAAAGTAACGTTATTCAGGCTATAATTTTCACGCGAAAGCCTTTCCCAGGCTAGTTCTGCGAATATCTTATAACCCTGAAGGATAAGTGAACGTAGAAAAATTTCTTAGCGCCTTATTCTTGCCTTTTTAAGGCTCAGTTTCACTTCCAATCGAAATGGAAGGGGAGACTGTCTTTGAAGAACATCCTCACCCGGGCATCTGCAATGGTGCCTCTTCTTCTTGTAGCCGCCTGCAATACGACCGCCTCGAACGACCCATCGATCACCGGATCCATCGCCCAGGCGAATATCGAGACCGGCAAAGCCTTTCAGCGTGGCACCGCCTCCTGGTACGGACCGGGATTCCACGGCCGCAAGACCGCCAGCGGCGAGCGCTTCAATTCCTATGACATGACGGCCGCTCACCGCTCTCTGCCGTTCGGCACGAGGCTCAAGGTCGTGAACGAAACCAACGGCCGTTCAGTCGTCGTCCGGGTGAACGACCGCGGTCCTTTCGCCCACCGCCGAATTATCGATCTCGCAAAAGGTCCTGCCCAGGCGCTTGGGCTGACATCCACCGGGACAGGTTACGTTTCCCTGCACAGACTCGATTAGGCCCTTCTTAATCCATTGCGGCGATTCTTGGCTCGATTCGGGACCAAGGGTTGCTTACATGGAATCGAACTCGTCTCAGCTGACGAACGTCATCCGCTTTCCGGGCGCGCGCTCGTCGGCCAACGCCCGCCGCGATCTACGGAGCCTGATGGATGCGGTCTATGCCGCAGGCTCCCTGCCCATCGAGGCAGGCGATCGCGAGACCAAGGTCATGGCAACGCGCCTTACCATCTTCGGCTTCGTCGTCGTTGACGAGATACGGGCGGACGGCACCGCGCGTCGCTTGCGCCCCTCGGAGGCGATTCACGCGTCAACGGCTTGTCCGTGGCGCGTCTCGAAACCGTCGGGTCGTTACCAGGCTGACGACGATTGGCCGGAGGCAGATCGCGCCCTATTTGCCGCTTTGCAGGCCTGACCTGCCCTGGGCCTCGCTTTTTCCTTCCCCTGAACTATTTTCCTGCGCCAGCTTATGGCGCCTCAGGGGATGTCCATGCACCTGGTTCAAATTCTTCTGCCTCTCGCCGATAACGCCGGCCGCCGCTTCGACAGCGCCGCCTATGCGCGGGTCCGCACAGAGCTGTCCGAGCGGTTCGGCGGCATCACGAGCTTCACGCGCGCCCCGGCCCATGGAGTCTGGAAGGAGGGCGGCCATACATCCCATGACGATATCGTGGTGTTCGAAGTCATGGCCCGAGAGCTCGATCATCCCTGGTGGGAGCGATACCGCGCCGAATTGGAGCGCCGGTTCGAGCAGGAAACCATCGTGATTCGCGCGATCAAGGTGGAAATGCTCTAGTTCAGATTGCTGAGAGCCGATTTCCAGCATCAGGACCTGATCCGGGCAAGGGAACCTGATCTGCACTGCTTCGCTTGTCGTTGAAAAGCGGAGCACCCCAATGGCCAAGCCACTGATCGTTTCCATTCCCCATAATCTCGGCCAGGCCGAAGCCATGCGCCGCCTCCATGGCGGTATGACGGGCCTGAAATCCCAGTTCGGCGACAAGGTCGCGTCCATCGACGAGAGCTGGAACGGAAATCGCATGGACTTCCGCGTCGGGGCCATGGGACAGAACATCAATGGCCACCTCGAAGTGATGCAGGATCAGGTGCGTGTCGAAGTGCAGTTGCCGTGGATTCTTGCCATGGTGGCAGAGAAGGCCAAGACCTTCATCCAAAAGCAAGGAACACTAATGCTCGAAAAGAAGTGATGTGGGCTATAGCCATGAATAGGCGTTCAGGAAGATGAACACAGATGGAACCAAACGGCCCCGTCTGCGTTGTATAATCGATTGCGACCACGACCCTTCGGTGGTGCGCTTCACTTAAGACATCGCTTTATTCACCCCGGGCCGTGTTCTTCCGTCCGATCGCGACAACACACCTGTATTTGAGGATGGCGCTATGCATGAGCGTTTGATGACGCAGACTTATGCCCTTCGTTCGCCCGTCAAAACCGGTTCAGAAAAGCCGCTCCTCGTCTGTTTCTCCCACCTTCGCTGGGACTTCGTCTGGCAGCGCCCTCAGCATCTCCTGAGCCGTGCCGTCAAGCATTACGATGTGCTGATCATCGAAGAGCCGATGTTCAAGGTGGACGCAAAGCCTCATATGGATTTGAGCGACCGGCCCCAGGGCGTCACCATCGCCGTGCCGATTCTCCCCGAGGGACTGTCCCATGAAGATGTCATCGCCGAGCAGCATGACCTGATCGAGGATCTGATCGGACGAGAGGCCAAGAGCCCGCGCGTGTTCTGGTACTATACGCCGATGGCCATGGCCTTTACCAGCGATCTCGAATGCGACCTTTGCGTCTACGACAACATGGACGAGCTCTCGCTCTTCCGGGGCGCATCGCAGGAATTGCTCGACCTGGAAAACGCGCTTTTCGCCCGGTGCGATCTGGTCTTCACGGGCGGCATGAGCCTCTACGAGGCCAAGCGTCATCGTCATCGCAGCGTTCACGGCTTCCCATCCTCCATCGATTTCCAGCACTTCTCCCAAGCGCGCTCGATCGACAAGGATCCGGACGATCAGGCCAGGATCCCGCATGTCCGCCTCGGCTTTTTCGGAGTCGTCGACGAGCGCATGGATATCGACCTCTTGGCCGAGGTTGCCGATCTGCGACCCGATTGGAACTTTGTGATGATTGGCCCTGTCGTGAAGATCGATCCCACGACCCTGCCGCAGCGGCCTAATATTCATTGGCTCGGCGGAAAATCCTACAACGAGCTGCCGCACTACCTGTCCGGCTGGGATGTGGGCTTTATGAATTTCGCCCTGAACGAGGCGACGAAGTTCATCAGCCCGACGAAGACACCGGAATTTCTCGCGGCCGGTGTGCCGGTCGTCTCGACGCCGATCACCGATGTGGTGCGGCCTTACGGTGAGAAAGGGCTCGTCGAAATCGCCAAGGACGCGAGGGAGGTGGTTGCCAAGGTCGAGACCATTCTGGCCCGGCCGAAGGAGGCTTGGCTTGCCAAGGTCGATCGTCATCTGGCAGCCGGGTCCTGGGACAAGACCTGGGCCAACATGCACAAGCTCATGCTGGATGTAACCGGCGATACGACGGCTGATCGTCCTGCTTCCTCCCTTCCCGTTTATGCCACCACGCCTGCGGAGTGATCTGGAATGTATGATTGGTTGATTGTCGGTGCCGGCTTTGCAGGCAGTGTTCTGGCGGAACGTCTTGCTACCGAGCGCAACGAGCGTGTTCTTCTGATCGACCGCCGCCCGCATATCGGCGGCAATGCTTATGATCGCTACGACGATGACGGCCTGCTCATCCATCAGTATGGCCCGCACATCTTCCATACCAATTCCAAGCAGATCTTCGACTACCTTTCCCGCTTCACGGAATGGCGCTTCTACGAGCACCGGGTTCTGGCGGAAGTGGACGGCATGCTCGTGCCGATCCCGATCAACCTGGACACCGTCAACAAGCTCTACGGGCTGAATCTCACGTCCGAGCAATTACAGGACTGGTTCGCCGAGCGGGCGGAGCAGATCGGTGAGATCAAGACCTCGGAGGATGTCGTGGTCTCCGTCGTGGGGCGCGAACTCTACGAGAAGTTCTTCCGCGGCTACACGCGCAAGCAATGGGGGCTCGATCCGTCGGAGCTCGACAAGTCGGTGACCTCGCGCGTGCCGACGCGCACGAACCGGGACGACCGTTATTTTACGGACGAGTTCCAGTTCATGCCCAAGCACGGCTACACCCGGATGTTCGAGAAGATGGTGAGCCATCCGAACATCCACATCATGACGCAGACCGAGTACGACGACGTGAAGAACGTCGTTCCCCATCGCCGGGTCATCTATTGCGGGCCGATCGATGAATATTTCAACTTCCAGTTCGGCAAGCTGCCTTATCGCTCGCTCCGCTTCGAGCACGTCACGCTCGACAAGGCTTGGCATCAGCCTGTGGGCGTCGTGAACTACCCGCAGACGCATGACTACACCCGCGTCACGGAATATAAGCACCTGACGGGGCAGGAGCATGCCAAGACGGCGCTGACTTACGAGTACCCCTCCGCCGAAGGAGACCCCTATTATCCGATCCCGAAGGCGGAAAATCAGGAGCTGTTCAAGAAATACGAGAGGCTTGCTCTGGCAACGCCCGACGTGTGGTTCGTGGGCCGTCTGGCCACCTATCGCTACTACAACATGGACCAGATCGTCGGTCAGGCGCTCGCCACCTTCCGGCGCATCAACGAGTCTCTGCCCGTTGGCGCCGACACCTCCGCGGTGAAAGTCGTATCGGCCTCGGCGGCTTTAGTTTCGTAATCGACAATGAGCATTGAACATTCCGCACTAGGAACAGTTGTGGAAGTACTGTTGTAATAGCTCGGAGTTGCATGATGAAACGACCACTGGAGCTTTGGGGCGGCCTGGAATGCACCGTCGCAAGAGTTGGCGACGATTACCGCGACCAAAGCCTGGAGACCGGTCATCACGCGCGAATCGAGGATCTCGACCGCATCGCCGAGCTTGGGATCCGTACGTTGCGTCATCCGGTGCTCTGGGAGACGATCTCTCCTGAGAGCCCGGAGCAAACGGACTTCTCCTGGCATGATGCGCGTCTGGATCGCCTCCGGACGCTCGGCATTCGTGCCATTGCAGGCCTTTGCCATCATGGGAGTGGTCCGCGCTACACCCATATGCTCGATCCCGCCTGGCCCGAGCTTCTGGCGCGCCATGCCGCGAACGTGGCAGAGCGGTATCCGCATCTCGACCTCTACACCCCTGTCAATGAGCCGCTCACCACAGCACGGTTCTCGGGCCTTTACGGCCATTGGTATCCTCACGGGACGAGCTACGAAGCCTTTCTCAAGATCCTCGTGAACGAGTGCAAGGCGACCGTTCTGTCCATGCGCGCCATCCGCAAGATTCGGCCCGATGCGCAGCTGGTCCAGACGGACGACATGGGCAAGACCTTCTCGACCCCCATGCTCGCCTATCAGGCCGAGCACGAGAATCAGCGGCGCTTCTTGGGATTCGACCTCCTGTGCGGCATGGTCGATCGGGATCATCCCTGGTGGAACATCCTGCTGGAGAACGGCGTCCCCCAGGCTGATCTCGAACTCCTGCTCGAAGCAGATGCCGCGCCGGACATCATCGGTATCAATCACTATTTGACGAGCGAGCGTTATCTCGATGAGCGGATGGCGCGCTACCCGGAGCATCATTGGGGTGGCAATGGCCGGCATCAATATGCGGATGCGGAAGCCGTCCGCATGCCGCTGCCATCCTCCGAACTCGGACCGGCCGCTAGGCTGCGGGAGGTGTGGGAGCGCTACAGGCGGCCGATGGCCGTCACGGAGGCGCATCACGGCAGCACCCGGGACGATCAGCTGCGCTGGCTCATGGAAGTCTGGAATGCCGTCGGCACCCTGCGCGAGGAAGGAGCCGACATCCGGGCCGTCACCGTCTGGTCTCTTTATGGTGCCGTCGACTGGAACAGCCTGCTGACCCGCCGCAACGGCTTCTACGAGCCGGGGCCCTTCGACGTGCGGGCTCCCGAGCCACGGCGCACAGCGCTTGCCCATGCCGCCGAGGCGCTCGCCAAGGCAGGCACCTTCGATCATCCGGTGCTCGACCGCGCCGGCTGGTGGAAACGGGACATCCGATTCTACAAGCCGCCGGCACGGCAGTCGAAGTCTTGCTGGTTGGCCGACGAGCCGCGACAGCTCCTGATCACGGGCGCCACGGGAACCCTGGGCCGCGCCTATTCCCGTCTGTGCGACTTCCGTGGACTCAATCATGTCCTGCTCTCGCGCCAGGACATGGACATCGCCGACCCCAAGAGCGTCGCCAAGGCTCTCGAGTGCTATCGCCCTTGGGCCGTGATCAACACGGCCGGGTATGTGCGCGTCATGGAAGCCGAGAACGACAGGCAGGCTTGCTTCCGGGAAAATACCACGGGGGCGGCGACGCTGGCCAGGGCCTGCGCGGATCTGAACATTCCCCTTGTCACCTTCTCGTCCGATTTCGTCTTCGACGGAACCCTGGACCGGCCTTACGTGGAAAGCGACAAGGTCAATCCCGCGACCGTCTATGGCGAGAGCAAGGCCGAGGCCGAGCGCCGGGTCCTGGAGGCGCATGACAAGGCTCTCGTCCTGCGCACGAGCGCCTTCTTCGGCCCGTGGGACCGCTACAACTTCATCTGGTCGATCCTGAATACCCTCAGCAAGGGCGAGGACGTCAGGGCCAGCCTCGACGTGGTGTCTCCGACCTATGTGCCTGATCTGGTGAACACGTCGCTGGATCTCCTGATCGATGGCGGCACCGGCATCTGGCATATGGCCAATACCGGCGAGACCTCCTGGCGCAATCTCGCCGCCATGGCGGCGGAACGCGCGGGCTTCGATCCGGAACGCGTGGTCGGCACCGGTGATGATCCGGCTCTCAGCACGGCTCTCGCCACCGAGCGAGGCATCCTCATGCCGCGGCTGGAAAGCGCCCTCGACCGATTCTTCGTGGACAGCGAAGTGGAATGGTCGGAGGAGACCATGAGGCTGGCGGCCGAATAGGACGCTGCTGAAGCGTATTCCCGTTTACGTTGACGCGGACCTTCGGGTCCGGGCCAACTGATGTGCGCATCAAAGAGCGGAGCATCGGATGGATCCCGACAGTGAAATCCACTTCTGGGTCCGATGCTCTTGCGGGACGTCGTGGTCAGATCATCGCGAAGGGCAGAAAGAGAAGGCGGCCGGATCTCTCTGGCCGCCTTTCGATGTTCGCCCCCTGAAGCCTTAGGCGGCGGCCTCTGCGGCCCGAATGGCCTCCTCGAGGCGCGCAGCGCGGGATTCCACGGCCAACTCCACCAGGGCATCCGTCAGCGTGGTCGCCGTCGGGTCCGCCAGCGGTTCGTCCCGGAACAGGCGCAGGGTCGAGGCGACCAGGCGTCCGCGGCCGTAGGAGCGTTCCACGCCGAGCGCCACAGGCTTGTGAATCCACCCGACCACGAGGCCGGAGAAGACCCGGGCCTGGAAGTCGAGCAGGTTGCAGTTCGCGATCACGTAATCCGGCAGCACCCGGTCCATGGTCTCGTCGAGGAGGGGACCTGAAGGGAAGCGGGCGAAATGGCCCGAGCGCCGCAGCCAGCCGAAGGACGAGGCCCAGTCGCCGGACCAGAGGGTGCCGGCGCGAGCCTGCACCTTGACGGCCTGCCAGTGCGGGAAGAATGGATATAGGGCCATGTCCTCTTCCGGCAGGAGCAGAAGCTTGGCGCCTGAGCGCACATGATCCGCAATGGCCTTGTTGTGCGTGCGCGAGACGATCAGGGTCGATTCCTCGAAGGCACGGGCGATGCTGTAGCCCAGCGCCCGGAAGCGTTCCCGGATATCCTCGTCCGGCGACCACACCAGTTCCCGCGCATGAACCGGCCGCGTGCGCTTGGGATGGATCGCGATGTCATGATGGTTGTGTGCGACGAGGCGGCCGTCCGCCGTGCGCAGGTCGAAGCTGATGCGCCGCAGCGAGGGCTCGTCCATTGCGGGCACGCGAATCTCGATGCGCCCGAGATCGAGCACCGCCGGTGCTTCGAGGCGGGGCAGGGCTAGTGTCTGGCTCTCGCCGCAGATGGAGAGCTCCAGCGTGGCGTCCTCCAGAACCGGCCCGGCTCCATGGGCGACCGCAAGGTCGAGAACCGCCGTCTCGCCGGACCAGTACGAGGCGCGCTCCCATTTCGGCACGATGACCGTGTCCGAGTTGACGATGTGGAAGAGCTCATGGAACACGCGGGGATTGCGGCGCATGTCGAGCAGCCCGTTGGACTCCCAATGGCAGTCGTGCAGCTCGGTGATCACGTAGCCGGCGAGATTCGGCTTCCGGCGCATGGCCTCGATCTCGTACTTGAGCGCGCGGAACTGCTGCCACTGCGCGGCGATGACGAAGCGGCGCAGATCGCCGAAGACGCGATCCAGGCTCCAGTCCGAGAAACGGTTCTCGACGCCGTGGGCATACATCACGCCCTCGCCCCAGTCGTGACCGGTTTCGAACCACCAGGGCTCCTCGCCCTTGGCGTCGCGCAGGTCCTTCGGATAGGGCAGGCCCCAATTGCCGAACTCCGAGCACATCAGCGGCTCGCGTCCGGTGATCACCGCATCGCCGTGGGGCGAATAGAGCCAGGAGGCACGGCTCGACAACTCGTCGACGAACTGGTCCCACTGGTTCCGGTGATCGGGATAGGCGGCATAGAAATGGTAATCCGCAATATCGGATTCCACGTGGAAGCTCGGGGCGAGCGGCGAGTTGTCGACCACAAGGCGCGTCGGATCGTAGGCCTTCAGCCAGGCGAAGGTGCGCTTGAGCCAGTCGCGGTGATCGGCGTCGTTGACGAGATCGACGCCCCAGTTCTCGTTGATGATCGTCCAGATGATGATCGAGGGATGGTTCCCGTCGCGGTCGACAATGCCCTTCAGCAGTTTTTCCTTGCGCCCGCGGGAGCGGTCCGTGGCCATGCCGCCGTTCGGCAACTCGGTCCAGATGAGAATCCCCATCCGGTCCGCCACTTCGTAATAGCGCGGATCGGCCGCCTTGATGTGGCAGCGCAGGCAGTTGAGACCCAGCTCCTTGGCTTTGCGGAACTGATCCTCCAGAAACTCCACCGACGGGACGGTGCAGATCGTATCCGGGTAGTAATCCTGATCGAGCGCGGAGCGCAGGTAGAGCGGCTCGCCGTTGAGATAGAACTTGCCGTTGCGCGTCTCGATGGAGCGGAAGCCGAAATTGTCTGCGATCTCGTCCTTGACTTCACCGTTGCGGATGAGTTCGAGGCGGATGCGGTAGAGATTCGGATGATCCGGCGACCAGGCGCGCACATCGTCGAGCGTGAACTCGAACGGCATGGAGGTGACGCCCACCTGCGTCTCGTGCATCTCATCGAGCACCACGTCGCCTGAAGGGTCCGTGACCTCGATGCGGATCTGGGTCGCGTCCGTGAGAGGGCGTGCGAAGAACACACCCGAGGTCACTCGTCCCGTCGTCAGATTGGGGACGAGGCGGACGCGGTTCATGTGATCGGAGATGCGCCGCTCAAGATAGACAGGCTGCCAGATGCCCGACAGAGGGCCGTACCAGCTCTGCTTGCCGAACGGTATTTCGGCGAAGGGCGAATCCGGGAACTCGGCCGGGTTGTCGGTGGGGCTGTCGACG
>DASZBB010000207.1:0-7006 GCA_035944695.1 Microvirga sp.
CATAGGGCGACTCCGCCGAGCAGAGGCTGCATCGTGCGGCCGACCAGCATGGTGCAGGCGCCGAGGCCGCCGACGCTGAGCTGCCCGTTGAGGACCATGTGGCAGCCGAAGGCTGCCACGCCCACGGTGGCAATCTGGGCCAGCAGCATACCGCCCTCCTGACCGGTCGCGATTGCATGCGACAGCCTCCGGCGCAGTTGGGCCGAGCCGTTCTGCAGGCGCTCGTAGCGCCGCTCGAGCAAGGGCTCGGCTCCCAGCACCTTCATCGAATGGATGCAGCCCAGGGTATCGAAGAGAAAGTTGAAGCGGCGCTCCTCGGCGAGGGCAAGGTCATGGGCGGCGCGGCGCACGCGGCGGCCCGTCAGCGCGGCCAGGAGCGCGACACCGGTCAGCAGCGTCAATGGCACCAGGACAAGAGGGCCGGCAAGGTACCAGATGCCGACGAGGTAGAGCAACGCGAAAGGCAGATCGAGCATTGCCTGCAGGGCAGGCCCCGACCATGCTTCACGCAAAGTGCCGATGGCCGAGAGACGCTCCGCGTAGTAGCCGTTGCCGTGGGCCTCCAGAGCCGATAGAGGGGCATTCAGCAGGCACTGCATGGCCTGCCGATGTGCCTGAGCCTCGGACGTTGCCGCGACGCGGGCCAGCACCCGGCCGCGCACATGGCGCAACAGCGCCTCCAGCAGAATTGCGATCGCGACCGTCGTCGCGAGCACCGCCAGGGTGCCGACGGCCTTGTTCGGCAGGATACGGTCGTAAACCTGCAACAGGGCGACAGGGAGAGCCAGGGCTAGCAGGGTGATGAGCAGGGTCGCCTCGATCACCGGGATCAGGAACGCGATCCCGAAGCGGCCGATCAGACCTCTGAACGGGCGTGTCAGCCAGGGGCCGGCGGACACCACCGATGGTGCCGCAGAAGAAACGGCGGACCGATCCATAACGCTACCAGTAGCCTTTCGGCCGAGAAAATATTGACGATGGCTTTGGTGAAATATACCGGGCTCTCACCGGTATGGCGGGGCGGCATCATGCCTTTGGGCCGGTTTCACCTCAGTGATCGCCCAATCCGCCATGAGTATCTGCATAGAGCTACACTAGAATTCGGAAATATTTTCTTATGAGTCAACGCAATGTTGCGCTGGGAGCGGCGTTAATGTTTCCGTAAGGTTAACATTCTGCCCTGTTCGTGTTGGGGACCCGACCCCAAGCCTCTATGGCAGACGGAGCGAAATCCTCGGGGAACAGCTTCAATCGTCATAGTCCACAGGTGGCGTTCCATAGGTATGGAACGACTCGACTGTCTTCATGCCCCAGGCCTGTCCCCTCTTTCGCTCCTCTTCGGTCCAGACGATCGGCTTCCAGTCTGGTGCCAGGATCAGGCGAGCGCCGGCATTGCACACTTCGACCCGGTTCCCGCCAGGTTCGTAGACATAGAGGAAGAACGTCTGCTGAACCGCGTGCTTGTGCGGGCCGGATTCGATGGGCACCCCGGCTTCCAGAAAGATGTCGGCTGCTCTTAAGACATCCTCGCGGCTGTCGAGGGCGTAGGTCAGGTGGTGGAACCGGCCCTTCGCCCCGGTATGGTCACGCGTGAAGGCGAAGTCGTAGCTCTTGTTGGTCAGCGTCATCCACATCCCCGCCTCGGTGCCGTTGTTGAGGATGATCTGCTCCGTTAGGCGGCAGCCGAGATAGGTCTCGCAGAAGATCCGGTTGGCCCGGATGTCGGCAGCGAGGCAATTCAGGTGATCGAGCCGGCGGACGTTAACACCCCGGGCCGGAAAGCGCTGGGCCTGGTTCTTCAAGGCCGGCTTCAGCTCCGGCGGAGCCTGATACCACTCGGTTTCGTAATAGAGCTCCATGACGTGCCCGTCCGGATCACGGCAGAGGAAAGCGGGCCCATGACCGAGATCGCCGTCGTTCCAGCCGATCTCATAGCCTGAGCCCTTCAGGGCAGCGACGCGACGCTCCAGCGCCTGCTGGCTGCGCGCGCGGAACGCCATGTGCCCCATCCCCGGCTTCTTCGACGCCGTGAGCTTGAGCGAGTGACGCTCGTAATCGTCCCATCCACGGAGATAGACCGAGTCGCCCTGGCGCCCGCTCTCCGTCATTCCGAGCACATCGACGAAGAAGCGCAGGCTCTCCTCAGGCTTGGGCGTGAGCAGTTCAAGATGGCCGAGATGGGCTAGGTCGAGAACCGGTTCGTCTTGGATCATGATGTCTCTCACGCGCAACAATGGTGGCGAGGGAAAACTTCTTTCCCTCGCCTTCCCGATCAGGCCGCCTTCTTGGCCCCGGAGCCGGGACTGCCCCACACCTCTTCGGCGATCTCGACGATCATGCGCAGCTTCGCCCACTGCTCGTCCTCGGCAAGCGTATTGCCCTCCTCGGTTGAGGCGAAGCCGCATTGCGGCGAGAGGCAGAGCTGGTCGAGATCCACATATTTCGCCGCCTCGTCGATCCGGCGCTTGATGTCGTCCTTCTTCTCAAGAATGCCGGTCTTGGAAGTCACAAGACCCAAAACGACGGATTTACCCTTGGGTAGGAAGCGCAGCGGCTCGAACCCTCCGGCCCGGTCCGTGTCCCATTCCATGAAGTAGCCATCGACCGGCATGTGGTTGAACAGGACCTCCGCCACCGGCTCATAACCGCCGGATGCGATGAAGGTCGAGCGGAAGTTGCCGCGGCACAGATGCATGGTGATCGTCAGATCATCCGGCTTGTCCTTGAGCGCCTCGCGCACCATGCCGGCGTAGATCTCCGGTTGCTTTTCCGGGTCGTCGCCACGCTGACGCAGCATCTCGCGCTGCTCTGGATCGCAGAGATAGGCGAAGGAGATGTCGTCGAGCTGGAGATAGCGGCAGCCGTCGTCATAGAAGGCGTGCACCGCCTTGTTGTAGGCCCGACCGACATCGCCGTAGAAATCGTCCATCTCTGGATAGACGCCCATGTTCATCATCTTCCGCCCGCCGCGGTAGTGAAGCATGCTCGGGCCCGGAATGGTCATCTTCGCCACCCGATCCGTGTTGTCCTTTACGAAGCGGAAGTGATCGATCATCGGGTGCTGGCCGGAGAAGCCGACCCTTCCGGTGATCCGCAGTGCCTTCGCGATGCCGACGCCGCCCTTGAAGTTCATGCCGGAATCGGCCTCGACGGAAGTGACGCCGTCGAGATGCTCAAGGAAGTCGAAATGCCAGTAGGCGCGACGAAATTCACCGTCCGTCACCGCCTGCAGTCCGGTCTCCTCTTGACGCCTGATCAAAGCCCGGATTTCGCGATCCTCGATTTCCCTCAAGGCCTGATTGGAAATCTCGCCGTCGTGATGCTTATGACGCGCCTCCTTCAGGGCAGCGGTTCGCAGCAGGCTGCCGACCATGTCGGCGCGGAAAGGCGGCTTGGTTCGTTGCATGGCTTCTCCTCCTGATAAAACAGTCTAATGCGCGGCCGTCCGCGCCGGCTTTTTCTTGGCCGTCACCCCGAGATGCTGCTCGAGCGCCGCAGGATCCTCGATGAGCGACCGGCTCGAACCCGCATGGACGATGGTTCCGCGGTCGAGAATGACGGCATTGTCGGTTACAGCCAGGATTTTCTGAGCGTGCTGCTCCACGACGATGGCCGACATGCCCTCCCGGCGGATGATCCGATTCAAGGCCGCGAGCAGCTCTTCGATGATGATGGGCGCAAGCCCTTCGGTCGGCTCGTCCAGCAGCATGAGCTTGGGATTGAGCACGAGCGCCCGGGCGATTGCCAGCATCTGCTGCTCGCCGCCGGAGAGCTGGTTACCAAGGTTGGTACGCCGCTCCTTGAGACGTGGGAACATCTCGTAAACCCGGCTGACGTTCCACGCTCCGGGCAGGGCCACGGCGGTGAGATTTTCTTCCACGGTGAGCGACTTGAAGATGTTACGCTCCTGGGGCACCCAACCGATCCCGGCAAGCGCCCGCTTGTCGGGGCGGGTCGTCGTGACATCCTGACCATCGAGCGTGATGGTGCCGCCGCGATGGCGGGTCACGCCCATGATGGTGTTGAGCAGGGTCGTCTTGCCGGTGCCATTGCGGCCAAGCACGGCGAGGGATTCTCCGGGCTTCAAGGAGAGGTCGATCTTCGAGATCACAACCGCCTCCCCATAGCCGGCGGAGACCTGGCTGAGCTTCAAAAGGTCACTCATCGACGCTCTCCCCGAGATACACGGCCCGGACCCTGGGATCTGTCGAGACCTCCTCGACGCTGCCCTCTGTGAAGAGGGCGCCGTTGACAAGGACCGAAATCCGGTCGGCAAAGCTGAAGACTAGGTCCATGTCGTGCTCGATCAGGAGGACCGAGACGTCCCGTGGCAGGGCCGCCACCGTGGCGAGCAACTCGTGGCGCTCCGCCTCCGGTACGCCGGCGGCCGGCTCGTCGAGGAGCAGCACGCGGGGTCGGCAGGCAAAGGCCACAGCGATCTCGAGGAGCCGCTGCTTGCCGTAAGCCAGGTTCGAGGTGCGCTCGTCGAGCACATCACTGAGGCGAAATCGCTGGGCGATTTCGACGATCTCGTCGACGATCTCGCGCTTGCTGCCGATCACGCGCCACCAGTCGCGCCCTCCTCCCATTCGCTCGGATACGGCGAGCCCAAGGGTTTCGAGCGGGGTCATGGCCGGGAAAAGCTGGTTGATCTGGAAGGTGCGGGCGAGGCCGCGCTGGACCCGCAATTCCGGCCGTAGCCGGGTGATGTCCCCGCTTTCCAGCAGGATCTGGCCGGAGGTTGGCATCAGCACGCCCGTGAGAAGATTGATGAACGTCGTCTTGCCTGCGCCGTTGGGGCCGATGAGGGCATGACGGGCGCCCTGCTCCAGCTTGAACGACACGTTGTCCGTGGCCACGAGTCCGCCAAAGCGCTTGGTCAGGCCTCTTGTTTCGAGAGCAGCCGCCATGTCAGATCTCCCGGGCTTTCGTCGCCGGCAGAGGCTGCGGAGTATCCGCCACGAGACTGCGCCTCGACCGCGGCCACAACGCCCTGACCCGATCCGTGAGGCGCTCGCGCCCGGCCAGCACGAGCAGGACGAGGATCAATCCGATCCAGAACTGCCAGTATTGCGGTGTCCAGGCGGACAGAACGTCCTGCAGCACCTTGAAGAAGACCGCGCCGATGAGCCCGCCATAGAGATAACCGACGCCGCCGATCACCAAAACCAGCATCACATCGGCTGAGCGGTGGAAGGCGAGCACGTCGAGGGAGACGAATTGCGTCGTCTGGGCCAGCAAGGCGCCCGCCACGCCCGCATAAGCTGCTGCCAGCGTATAGATCGCCACGAGACGGCGGTTGACCGGAATGCCGACTGCACGAGCGCGGAGCGGATTGTCGCGGATCGAGCGGAGCGACAGACCGTAGGGCGATACGACGATCCTTCGCGCGAGAACGAACAGTACGAACGTCACCGCGAGGCTGTAGGTGTAGGCGACGGCTCCGAAGATATCGAACTCGAACAGGCCGAGAATCGGCCCCATCGTGATACCTTGGAGACCATCGGCGCCTCCCGTGAGCCAGGACAACTGGTTGGCCAGTTCGCCAAGGACGAGGGCGACGCCGAGCGTCACCATGAGCTTCGTCAGATCGGATCCGCGCAGGACGAGAAAGCTGGTAACGAAGCCAAGAATAGCCGCAGCGATCGCCGCGAGGACCAGGCCAACTAGAGGGTCGCCGATGCCGTTCTTGGCGAGGATGCCGGCCGCATAGGCGCCGAGGCCGAAGAACGCTGCGTGACCCAGGGAGACGATCCCGGCATAGCCAAGAATGAGATCCAGAGACAGAGCGAAAAGACCAATGATGGCGATCTCGTTCAGGATGAGATGGCGCTCGGGCAGGAGGAACAAGGTCGCGGCCGCCACGAGCCAGAAGGCGATTTCGCCCCAACCCCAGCGCCCCCTGCGGCTGAGAGCCGTCCTGATGTCATCGGCAGTATTGGACTGCATCGGCTTATTTCCTCAGCGGTTCAGCGCGCGCGGGCGAACAGCCCTTGCGGGCGGAGAACGAGCACGACGATCATGAGCGTGTAGATGACGAAGGCACCGAGGCTTGGCACGTAGTACTTGCCGGCCACGTCCGCGATCCCGAGGAGCAGCGATGCCAGAAAGGGACCGGTGATGCTCGTCGTTCCTCCGACGGTCACGACGATCAGGAAATAGATCATGAACTTGAGCGGAAATGTGGGATCAAGCCCCAGGATCTCCGCACCCAAGGCTCCACCCAGGCCCGCCAGACCGGAACCGACTGCGAAGGTGGTCGCGAAGATCACGCTAACGTTGATGCCAAGCCCGCGGGCGACGCGGGGGTCGTCCACTGCGGCCCTCAGCCGGCTGCCGAAACGGGTTCGAGTCAGGATGAACTGGAGGACGACGACGAGAACGCCGCAGACGCCGATGATAAAGCTCCGATACAGGCCGACCAGGATGCCGAGCACGTCGATCCGCCCTTGCAGCCAGCTCGGGAGCTGGATGAGCTGCTGCTGGGAGCCCATGGAGTAGTCGACGGCAGCCACCGCCATGAAGACCAGGCCGATGGAGAACAGCACCTGATCGAGATGGCTGCGGGAATAAAGTCGCTTGTAGAGGGTCCGCTCGAGCACGAGCCCCGCAAGAGCCGGCACGATGAAGGCCAACGGAAGCGTCAAGAGGAACGGCACGCCATAACGGTTCATCAGAACGGCAGTCACGTAGCCGCCCGCCATCGCGAAGGCGCCATGGGCCAGGTTGACGAAGTTCATCAGCCCGAGCGTCACGGCCAATCCGCAGGCCAGCACGAACAGCAGCATGCCGTAGGCGATACCGTCAAAGAGGATGGTCAACACCGTTCTCTCCAGGAAACGTGAGGCAGGCGCCGCCTCTTGAGCGACGCCTGCTGAAAGCCCCGATTAGTTGGACTTGGCGGCTTTGACCGGGTCCTTGACGTTCGGGATGGTGGCGAACTCCACGTTGTAGAGCTCTCCGTCCCGGCGCTCGACCTTGCGCACATAGATGTTCTGCACGATGT
>DASZBB010000208.1:0-6124 GCA_035944695.1 Microvirga sp.
CGAAGGCAAGCCGTACTACATGCCGAAGCGCACATCCAAGGCGCTCAAGGCAATCCACGAGGATCTTCGCAGCGTCAGAATACAGGGCGCCATGGAGTTCCACTCTCTGTTTTGCAGGGACGGCGGCAAGATGATCGCCCGCGATGATGGCGGCTTCGGAACGCGCATCTTGTTCACGGTATGGGAATGGGTCGGAGACACGTTGCTGCTGTCTGTACCTGTCGGCGCTGACTTCACGCCGAACGGCTCTCGCAAGCTGAAGATGTCCGAGTATTGGGCGCTGAAGGAAACCGTTCCGGAGGCTGCCGAATGAAGCCCCTCAGCGTCAGCGATGAGCACCCGAAGGGCCGAGACCTTGGGCTCGGGGCGAAGCCTGCCAGCGCGATCTGCGAAGCAGAGACGCCATAGGCCAACCCTATGAATATTAATCCTCAGAGCGCAGCAAAGGAAGAGATCTGCGCTCTGGCTACGGTCAGAGATGATTGAGGAAGATGATGGCCAAGAGCCAAGAACCAGTAACAGAGGAGCGATTGGAAAGGGCGCTTGCCTATGCGGCCTGGGTCGTGGCGCGGCATGGCACGGTCTATGCGCCTCTCTTCGACCGGCTGGAGCGGGAATTGATCGCCTATCGCAGCCGGCATACCTCGGTCGAGGAACGCGCCCGCCGCCTCCTCGGCCCTCAGACCCGCGAGGGTGGCTTGAAGGCAATCCGCTGAAGCCACTCCTGCTTTTGAGCTAGGCTCGGCCCAGCCCCATATTTGGGCCGGATGTATTTATGCCCCATGAGATTGGCGATGAGCTTTTCCGGGGCCTCCACGGCGGTGAGCCGATCTTCAAAGGTGTGCCGCAAGGAATAGAGGGTTTGCCCCTCCGGCCGCAGCTTCGCATTCCCCAGAACCTTATTCACGATGGCTGAGAGGCCGGCGCCCTTATCCCGGTAGCGGGGGAAGCCCTCAGGCTGGGCCTTCATCGCCATCAGCGCCACCCCAACCAAGGGGATGTCCCTGGCTGATTGCTCCGTTTTCATCTTCCGTCCGATGGGTCGGACAGAGACATAGGGAATGGCGGCATTCAGATGGATCGTTTCCCGCGTCAGGTTCACTGCTTCGGATAAGCGAAGGCCAGTCTCCGCGATCAGGTAAAGGACCCGCCGCGCCTCATCATTGAGCTGGTCGAGAGCCCCGTCCCTCAGGATGTGGTCCTGCACGAAGCTGGCGGGGTACGGGATGCGGGAGGCCGTGGACTCGCCCTCGATGCGGAGTTCACTGAAGACCGGCTGAAGCCCCAAGCGGTCGGCCCGCTCAATCTCCCGGAACATCTTGTTGAGGTGGCCGATGTCCTTGTTGGCCGTGCCGATATCCACCTCCCCGGTCAGAACGCGATCCTGCCACCACACCCGGAAATCCAAGGCATCGCCTCGCGTGACCCGATGGATGGGCTTATCGCCGATCACCTCCATGAGGTTGGCAATCGCCCGCTTCTTGGGGTTCTTCCATTTGCGGATCTGGTCAGGGGACATGTTGATGCGGGAGGCCGCCGTGATGGCCTCGAACCGCTCGAACAGCCCTGAGAGCGACAGTTCCGGTTCGGGCTCCCCTCCCAGGACGGCGGCATGGACTTGCTCGTCCTCGGGCATCTTCAAGGCCATGAGGCGCTCGAACCGTTCAAGGATGTCGGCAATGGGGCGGTCCACCAGCTCGGGAACGGTGGCATAGTCGAACCCGAGGGAGCGGGCCCGGCGCCGAGCCTCCATATAGCGGTCGCGGGCCTCCATGGACCGGCCGTCCCGCAGCCCCTTCCAGTAGGCTTCCGTTTCCTTATTGAGGCGCTCGGCCACCTTCTTGGCTCGGACGGCCTTCGGATCGTCGGCTATGCGGATCTTGGTGGAGAGCTTGACGACACCACGCAGGTCGAGCTTTGTGAATTCGTCGGGAACCCTCCGGGCGTATTGCCAGAACCCGTTTCGCTTGGTCAGATAGTCGGCCAATTGGATGCCTGCATGTTGGACGCCGTGTTGGACGTTTTGTGACAGACATCGAAGGGAAGAGTCAAGGAAACTTTGAAATTCCCCTTGCATTTCAATGAGAAATGGGGATGATGTTTGACGGACTCCGTCTCCGCCATCCACTTCCTTCTACCTCCCATGAAGCCACCTTCTCGCGGACATCCGGCTGTCCTCTGCGCGGCTACCTGTGGTAGGAGCCGGGCCGGCGATCGGACATGGGGAGACCAGAGCGTGACAGACATCCGGCGGATCGGCGTTGCCGCCCGTTACAGCGACCTCGTGATCCACGACGGGACGGCCTATTTCTCGGGCTACGTGCCCGAGACGACCCTGGGCCTGTCGGTTTCCGAACAGGCCCGAGACATCCTTGGACAGATCGAACAGTCCCTTGTCGAGATCGGGAGCGACAAGTCCAAGCTGCTTCAGGCGACGGTCTGGCTGGCGGACATCGCCTTCTACGACGAGATGAACGCGGTCTGGGACGCCTGGGTCGTGCCCGGCCAGGCGCCGGCGCGCGCCTGCGTCGAGGCGAGGCTGGCCGACCCGGACTACAAGCTCGAGATCCAGGTGCTCGCGGCCGTCTGATTCCGCAGCCCGCCTAGCGCATCGTGCGAACCCAAAGTGCAAGCCCGCTTTTGGGTCCGATGCTCTAGGCCCGCTCCGTCCGGGCGCTGGATTTGGCGAGGGCGCCCAAGCGCTTGCGCTCATAGTGCTTGGCCAGGCGCAGGTGGCGCCATGTGGCGTAGTTCATGGCGATCAGGAAGCCGTAGGTGCCGCGCAGGAAGTGCAGCCGGCCGAAATAGGCCTTCAGGAACGCCGCCGGAAATTCGAAATAGACCCGCCACGTGGGGATCGAGATCCCCCTTACCTCGAGGTCGACGGCCTGCTGGTCGGTGTAGCTGTTGAGCTTGGCGAGCTGGTCGCCGAGGGAGCGCACGGACCGGTGATGCACGAGCCCCTTCAGCTTGCCGATCTTGACGCCCGGCTTCAGGTCGACCCGGTCGTGGACGAGTGAGGAAGAATACCGGCCGGCGTCCCGGCGGTAGAGCCGGACGGGCGCAACCCGATAGGCCAAGGGATGGGGAGCGGTCTCCCCCGGGAAGGTTTCGGCAATCCGAATGCCATAGGCCTGGCAGGGCGGCTCCCCATGAGCGAATAGCCCGCGGATCTCGGCCAGCAGCTCGGGCGAGACCTCCTCGTCCGCATCGAGATTCAGCAGCCATTCGTGCCGGCACTGGTCCTCCGCGAAGCGCTTCTGGAGCCCGTAGCCCGGCCAGGGATTGAAGATCACCCGGGCACCGAGTTCCTGGGCGACTGCCTGGGTTCCGTCCGTCGAGCCGGAATCGACCACGACGAGATCGTCCGTCAGGCCCCGGATGGCGCGGATGGTCGCTCCGATCCGGTCGGCCTCGTTCTTGGCAATGATGAAAACGGAAACAGGAAGCATGGCACCGGGTGCCTAGCCGCCCTGAGGTTCCGTGGCAAGGGCTTTGGACGTCCCGGAAGCCGTGGTGCCGCCGCCCCGTTCTCCCGATGAGGCAAAATCGAGCGTCAGAGGAGTTCACCCTCACGGGCCTGGCTTTCGGCCGCCCGCCCATGGCGCTTGCGCACGCGCAGCTGCGCCAGGAGCGGGAAATGATCGGACGCGACCCGAGTCAGAGGATTTCGCACCGGCCCGGCATCGATCACCTCGATGGATTTCGTCACGAAGACATGATCGAGCCGCAGGACGGGCGCCCTCGTGTGGAAGGTCGGCTGCGGCTCCCCGAAGGAATTGGACAGCTGGGCGTCCTGCATCCGGTTGGCGATCAGGCGGTAGGAGCGCGAATACGGCGGCGCGTTGAAGTCTCCCAGCAGCACGGCCGGATCGTCGCAATCCGGATGGCCGATCCAATCCGGTCCGACGAGGGCAGCGGCCTGCGTCCGCCTCTCCCCGGAGCGCAGCGACAGGTGGGCGTTGATGACCTGGATCGTCTGGCCGTCGATCTCGACGGCCACCCAGAGGGCGCTGCGCTTCTCGAAGGACGGCCTCGTCGACTGGGTCGGGAGGCGCCCGGACCTCACGATCCTGGAGGAATGGCGGGTCAGGACCGCGATGCCGTATTGCTCGCCCAGGATGCGGATCGTGGGCTGGAAATGCAGATCCATCCCGAGCCGGGAGGCCACGGCGGCGGCTTGATCGATCTCCCCGGCCCTCGCACGGCCGACGCGAACCTCCTGCAACGCCACAATATCCGGGTCGCAGGAGGCGATGACCTCCGCGATCCGCTGCGGTGAGATCTGCCTGTCCGTGCCGAGCCAGCGATGGACGTTGTAGGTGAGGATCCGAAGGGTTCGCCCCTGTTTGTCGCTATGCTTCAAAGGTCGGCACCGGCTTTATCGTTCGTGACAGGTAAGAGCACCGCGGCATGCGGCACAAGCAGGAAATTGTCCTCGCCCCTAAGCGGCAAACGTGTCGGATCAATGACCCAGGTTCAGGCTCGGTTCCCCCGGTGAGTGGCATCGGCTTCATCGGGCCTGAAGCTCCCCAAAGTCAAAGTTGGGCCCCGCTTGACCTTCCCATGATTGGAAGGATTACACCTAGCTCCCATATGAGGATCAGGAGATTCACCATGACCGCCGGCACGCCCGCCCCAATCGACAGCATCGATATTCCCATCCAGGGCATGACCTGCGCCTCCTGCGTCGGCCGTGTGGAAAAGGCGATCCGCTCGGTGGGGGGCGTCGTGGCTGCCAACGTCAACCTGGCGACGGAACGAGCGCATGTGGAGTTCGCCCCTTCCGAGGCCACGCCGGCGGCGGTTGCGGACGCCATCCGGGCTGCGGGCTACGAGCCTTCGGAGAATACGGTGGAGCTCACGATCGACGGGATGACCTGCGCGTCCTGCGTCAACCGGGTCGAGAAGGCGCTCCGTCGGGTGCCCGGGGTCGTGGACGCCTCCGTCAACCTTGCAACCGAGCGCGCCTCCATCCGCTATCTCGGCCAGGCCGAGATCGTCGGCCGCCTGATCGGCGCCGTCGAGCAGACGGGCTACGAGGCCAGGCCGGTTCAACGTGACGACGGTCAGGTTGACCGGGAACGGGCGGCCCGGGACGCCGAGATCGCCGGTCTCCGGCGTTCCCTGTTGGTCGCGGCAATCCTCACGCTGCCGATCTTCGTTCTCGAAATGGGATCCCATTTCATTCCCGCCATCCATGACTGGGTGATGGGAACGCTCGGGCACCGCACAAGCTGGTACCTGCAATTCGCGCTGACCACCCTGGTCCTGTTCGGACCGGGCCTGCGCTTCTTCCGCAAGGGCATCCCTTCCCTGCTGCGCGGGTCGCCGGACATGAACTCGCTGGTCGTGCTCGGTACGAGCGCCGCCTATGCCTATTCCGTGATGGCGATCTTCCTGCCCGGCCTCCTGCCGGCCGGCATGGACAACGTCTATTACGAGGCGGCGGCCGTCATCGTGACCCTGATTCTGCTCGGCCGGTTCCTCGAGGCGAAGGCCAAGGGCCGCACCTCCGAGGCGATCAAGCGCCTCATGGGATTGCAGGCGAAGACCGCCCGCGTGGTGCGGGACGGCGAGGCGATGGAGATCCCCCCCGACCAGGTCCTGATCGGCGACCTCGTCCAGGTCCGTCCCGGCGAGAAGATCCCGGTCGATGGCGAGGTGATGGAAGGATCTTCCTATGTCGATGAATCCATGATCACCGGCGAGCCGGTGCCCGTCCAGAAATCCCATGGTGGCGAAGTGGTGGGCGGCACCATCAACCGGACCGGCAGCTTCACCTTCCGGGCCACCCGCATCGGCGCCGACACGGTACTGGCCCAGATCATCCGCATGGTCGAGCAGGCTCAAGGCTCGAAGCTCCCGATCCAGGCCCTCGTCGACCGGGTGACCGCCTGGTTCGTACCGGCCGTCATGGCAGCGGCCGCCCTCACCTTCCTGGTCTGGCTCCTCCTCGGTCCAGAGCCTGCCCTCACCTTCGCGCTGGTCAATGCGGTCGCCGTGCTGATCATCGCCTGTCCCTGCGCCATGGGTTTGGCGACCCCCACCTCGATCATGGTCGGCACGGGCCGGGCGGCGGAACTCGGCGTCCTCTTCCGTCAGGGCGAGGCCCTGCAGAGCC
>DASZBB010000209.1:0-19906 GCA_035944695.1 Microvirga sp.
ATGATCACCGTTAACCGGTTCAGTTCTGCTTGGCTCATACAAATGACCATCATTGCCCAGCCGCCTCGTGGATCGTGGGAACGATCCCGAGACTGACATCTCTAAATGGCAGGGCACTGACATCTGTATATGGCAGCTACATATGAACTTCGCATAAGATATATTATGGAACCTAAATTCATGCATCCCGTGAGGAGATGTACCTATGGGTGCTTCCGCCCAGACTTATACTTCTCAATCTCTTCGGGCTGAGCTCAGCGCTGTTCGATCTGAAGCCCGTCATAAGCCGGTTCGATGTGCGGCGGCAGTTCGCGGCGCAATGTCTCGTAATCCAGGTCCGTGTGCAGGTTTGTCAGGATCGCGCGCTTCGGCTCGACCCTGGCGATCAGCTCCAAGGCTTCCGAGAGCGAAAAATGCGTCGGATGCGGCGTGTAGCGCAAAGCATCCAGGATCAGGACGTCCAAGCCCTTCAGGGCCGGCAGGCTCTCCTCGGGCATGCGGCTCACGTCCGGCGCGTAAGCGATGCCGCCGAACCGGAACCCCAAGGCATCGATATCCCCATGGATCATCCTGAACGGCAAGGCCTCGACGGTGCCACCGGCACCTGAAACTGCGACTGTCACGCCTGGCTGCAAGGCGCGCATCTTCAGGATCGGCGGATAGCTGCTGCCCGCCGGCGTTTCGAAACAATAGCCGAACCGCATCTGAAGCAGCTCGCTCGTCATCCGGTCCGCATAGACCGGAATCCGTTGATGCTGGACGATGGCGAGCGGGCGCAGGTCGTCGATCCCGTGGATATGGTCGGCGTGCTCATGGGTGATGAGAACGGCGTCTAGATGCCGGACATCGGCCCCGAGAAGCTGGTCGCGCAGATCCGGTCCGGTATCGACCAGAACCGTGGTGACGCCGTCCGGCCCGAATCTTTCGACGAGAACGGAACAGCGCCTGCGCCGGTTCTTGGGATTCGACGGGTCGCAAGCACCCCAGCCGACGCCGACGCGAGGCACGCCGGCGGAGGATCCGCAGCCCAGGATCGTCAATCTCAAGGTCATAATGCGAGAGCCTGCCCGGATGCCGCATCGGCGGCTGCCGCCTTGGAAAACAGCCGATAGAAGTTGGCCGTGGTCAGTGCCGCCACGTGCTGATCGGTCATCCCGATGACCTCCGCGAGGACATGGGCCGTATGAGCCACATAGGCCGGCTCGTTGGTCTTTCCACGATGCGGGACGGGGGCAAGATAGGGCGCATCCGTCTCTACGAGCAGCCGGTCATGGGGAACAGCCGCGGCAATCCGACGGATCTCCTCCGAGTTCCGAAAGGTCAGAATGCCGGAGAAGGAAACGTAGAGTCCGAGCTCGACGCCGACCTGGGCCAGCTTCTCGCCGGACGAGAAGCAATGGAGAACCGCATCGAAGCGCCCTCGCCTCATCTCCTCGGACAGGATCCGGATCATGTCCGCGTCGGCGTCGCGGGCATGGATGACCAGAGGCAGACCGGCTGCCCGCGCCGCCTCAATATGCGTGCGGAAGACCCGCTGCTGCACGTCGTGCGGGCTCTTGTCATAGTGATAATCGAGGCCCGCTTCGCCGATGGCGACGCAGCGCGGATGCCGCGAGAGCGCGATGAGCCGCTCGGCCGGCACGTCCGGTTCGGCCGCCGCGTTGTGGGGGTGCGTGCCGACGGTGCAGAAGATGCTCTCATGCGCCTCGGCCAGGGCGCAGTAGGTGTCGAAGCGCGCCACATGAGTCGAAATCGTCACCATCCGGCCGACGCCTGCAGCCGTGGCCGCGGCCAGAACCTCAGGCAGGCGGGACTGAAAATCCGGAAAGTCCAGGTGACAATGACTATCGACCAACATCGGCGAAGGCGCCCTCCTCTGCGGCGGCTAGCGGCACAGGCTGCATAAATCGGATCCTGGCCTTCGTCTACCGACGTGCCCCTTGGGCGGTCACCACCGGCTCGTCATCCTCTTTCGATTCCTTGCGGCGCATCTGGCGCAACCGTTCTTGGTGCCTGTAGACCGGAGCCTCGTCGCATTCCTGCGGCCGGACCACGGGCACCGCGAGGCACACGCTCTGGGCTGGAAGGACATTGCACCAGTCCTGGATCAGCTGCTTGTAGCAGCGTCCCACCGGGCGGATGTTGCGGTTCAGGTCATAGAGGCCCACCGGGGTGACGCGGTTGTTTTCCTCCCGCAAGGCCGTGTCCCAGTCCATCTGGTCGGTAAGCGAGTACCAGGTAAAGCCGACAATCGGTACGCCGGTGTTGCGAACCCTCAAGACATTCGCCCATTGCTTCCAGAGCCAATTGACCGCCTCGTCGCCGTTCGGCCCTTCCTGAAGGTTCGTCTCAGTATGCATCACCGGCAGCCGGTAGCGTTCATAATACTGGCGCGTGATCTCGTCGTAGCCGAAGACATCTCCGGCCGCTCTCGTCATCCCGTCTGCCCGGACGCGGTGCTCGTTGGTCACGTAATAGTCGTTCCCCATGATGCAGTGATGGCGTAAAGACGAACGGCTGAGAAAGAAGTGATACTCGTCCCGGCTCATGCCGTTATCCATCAGGAACTCGTACATCTCCGAATCGAGCCGCCGGCCGTAATTCAGGTCGAGGGACAGGAAGCGCCGCGCGTTCATGATTTCGGCCGGCTTGATGGCCGCCGGGTTCTCGGCATGGAAATATTCGGACGACTCGCTCTGGATGAACAGGGCATCCGGCCGGACCTTGAGGATCCGCTCCATGGCCAGGACATTGGCCTTAACGATGTGCTTGAGGGCGGTCACGAAACTCTGATCGCTGGTCAGTTGCTCGTTCCACCAGCCATAGGCGGCGGAGAACTGGGCGCAGATGAACATCTCGTTGATCGGGGTATAGAGCTGAACCCAGGGGAAGCGGCGTGCGAAGTCTTCGGCATAAGATGCGAAAAGATCAGGAAAATCCGGGTTTTGAAAATTGCCGATCCAATCCGGCACGCCGAAGTGGCACAGATCGACGATGGGGATTATGTTGCGATGGAGGATTTCACCGAAGGTCATGTCGGCGAACGACCAGTCGTAGCGCCCCGGGCCGATGAACGTCTTGTGAAGAGGCGGACCATAGCGCAGAACCTGGATGTCCAGGTCCTTCAGAAGGTCGAAGTCGGTCTGCCAATGGGTGTAGTGGCCGCACTTCTCCATCTGATCGATGCGGGTGCGGCCATTGTTGATCGTCGGGATGCTGTTCTCGATCCCTGTCGCGAACATGAAGGTGGTGTACATCGCACGCTTCCGCCGAGGGCCCCTCGAGGCCGTTCAAAGCGGACGCGTCAGGACGCCTCCGCCTCGATATAACGCGGGAAAATCGGCCCAGGTTGCGGCAAGGCCGTTCCGGCCGCCAGACGGTGCTCCAGCCCGATCGCCGCGATCACCCTGCCCTCCGGCGAAACGGCCAGCAGGTCGAGCAGCTTGGCGGCGGCCGTCGGAACGAATGGCTGAGCCAGGATGCCGACTGTCCGCAGAACCTCGGCGGTCACGTAAAGCACGGTGTTCATGCGAGCCGGATCGCTCTTGCGCAGCACCCAGGGCTCCTGTGAGGCGAAATAGCGATTGGCCTCTGCCACCACGGCCCAGATCTCTGCCAAGGTAGCATGGACGGCGAAATCCTTCATGGCCGCCCTCGCCCTCCCCGGCAGGGCATCTGCCAGCCACAGCATGTCCTGATCGGCCTGCGTGAACTCTCCAGGCTGCGGCACGGCGGCGTCGCAGTTCTTCGCGATCATGGACAGGGAGCGCTGCGCCAAGTTCCCCAGGTCATTGGCCAGATCGGCATTGATGCGGTTGACGATCGCCTCGTGGGAGTAATTCCCATCCTGGCCGAAGGGTACTTCACGCATGAAGAAGTAGCGGATCTGGTCGACGCCGTAGGTGTCGGCAAGGTCGAACGGATCGACCACGTTGCCGACCGACTTGGACATCTTCTCGCCCTTGTTGAGCAGGAATCCGTGCCCGAACACGCGCTTCGGCAGCGGCAGGTCGGCCGACATGAGGAACGCCGGCCAGTAGACCGTATGGAAGCGCACGATGTCCTTGCCGATGATATGCACGTCCGCAGGCCAGTAGTGCCAGCGGGGATCGCTCGTGTTCGGGAAGCCACAGCCGGTCACGTAATTGTTGAGGGCATCGATCCACACATACATGACGTGCTTCGGATCACCCGGTACCGGAAGGCCCCAGTTGAAGGTCGTTCGGCTGATCGAGAGGTCCTGCAGGCCGGAACGGACGAAGCTCGTGATCTCGTTGCGGCGGGTCTCCGGGCTGATGAAATCCGGATTGGCCTGGTAGTGGGCCAGCAGCCGATCCTGATAGGCCGAGAGACGGAAGAAGTAGCTTTCCTCCTCGATCCACTCCACCGGCGTGCCCGTCGGGGCGCGCCAGCTGCCGTCGGGCTGCTTCGTCAGCTCGCTCTCGTCGTAATAGGCCTCATCGCGCACCGAGTACCAGCCGGAATACTTGGAGAGATAGATATCCCCCTTCTCCTGCATCCGCCGCCACAGTTCCTGGGTGGAAGGCAGGTGGTCGGCGTCCGTGGTGCGGATGAAACGGTCGTAGGAGCAGTCGAGCCGGTCGGCCATTGCCTTGAACTTCGCCGCCATTTCGTCGACGAAGGCTTTCGGCGTCGTGCCGCTCCTGTCGGCCGTCTGCTGGATCTTCAAGCCGTGCTCGTCCGTGCCGGTCATGAAGAACACGTCATAGCCGTCGATGCGCTTGAAGCGCGCGATCGCATCGGAAGCGACGACCTCGTAGGCATGACCGATATGGGGGGCCCCATTCGGGTACGAGATAGCCGTGGTGATGTAGAACTTCTGCTTGTCGGCCATAACGAATCCTAAGCCTTGAAACCAAAAATCCTTCGGCGACGAGGCTTCAGGCCGCCCGCCGTACCGCGTCGGCGAGATCGTCGAACATCGTCAGGATGAAGGGCCGGCGGTCGAGGTTGAACACGTCGATCTCACGCGCCGAGTGGCCGATCTTCTCACATACCTCCACCAAAGGCGCAAGGCGGGAGGCGCCGAGCCCGGCCCGCTCGCGGAGCCGCTCGGAGACCCAACGCTGGACGGTTTCCAGGGTCAGCTCGTAGCTGTCATCCGCATCCCGGCGGGAGAGAGCTTCTGCGAGCGCAAGGACCTGCTTGGCGTCGGTTTTCGGCAATCCGTTCAGGAGCCGGGTGACCTGGTCGATAAACGCAACCTTATCGGCATCCAGCAGTTCCAAGGTGCGCCGGACCGAGCCTTCGCCGTATCGCAGCGCCTGATCCACCACATCCCCCGGGACCTCGGTCCAGGGAGAGCCGAGAGAAGCCACCGCTGCCTTGATGTCCTGATCGTCCAGGGGGCGGAGCAGAAGGCGCCGGCAGCGGGAACGGATGGTGGGAAGAACCCTCTGGGGCGCATGGCTGACAATGAGGAACAGCGAGCGCGGCGGCGGCTCCTCGATCACCTTGAGCAGGGCATTGGCACTCGAAATCGTCAGATCCTCGGCGCTGTCGACGATGCAGACCCTGTACCCCCCGTCCGCCGCCGTCGAGCCGAACATCCCGAGCGCCCGACGGACTGCATCGACGGGGATGGTCGCCGACGCGCCCTTCTTGTCCGTGGCAGGAGCCCTTCTGAGAACCGAGAGGTTCGGGTGGGACAGGGCCGCCACCTGACGTGCCACATTCGTGTCGCTGGGCACGTCCAGCCGCGAAATGGCCCGATCCCTGCTCTTTTGCGGATCGAGAACGGCACGGGCAACCCGGTAGGCCAGCGTGGCCTTGCCGATCCCCTGGGGACCGCCGATCAGCCACGCATGATGAAGGCGACCGCTGCGCAACCCTTCCAAGAAAGCCTCCTCGCCCTCCCGATGACCGAAGAACGCAAACTGCTCCCGGGGATGCCGCGCGCCCTCGAGCTGGTCCGGTTCGGCTACATCCTGATCGTCACGCGACATCGAGGGGCCTCACGGCGGCTTCTACCATCTGAGGCAGACGCTCGCGAAGAGCCGCCCAGATCGCAGTTTCGACCTCGCCAGGATCCTGGTCCGCGTTGATCACGACGCACCTCCTCGGTTCGGCCCGAGCAATGGCCAGATAGGCCTGGCGGAGAGACTGGTGGAACGAGAGGTCCTCCTTCTCGAACCGATCGGCTCCCTCCCCCTTCCCTGCCTGCCTCGCTCCGGCTCTGGCGAGCCCCGTCTCAGCCGGCAGATCGAGGATGAAGGTCAGATCGGGCTTCACGCCCCGGAGGGTGACCGTCTCGAGTTGGTCGATCAAGCCTTTGTCGAGATTGCCCACGGAGCCCTGATAGGCACGGGTCGAATCCGCGAAACGGTCGCAGAGAACGTGGGTCCCGCTTCTGAGCGCCGGTTTGATGGTCTTGTCCAGGTGGTCGATCCGGGCTGCGGCGAACAGCAGGGCCTCGGCAAAGGGCCCGAGGTCCTTGGCATGCCCTCCCAGGATGAAAGCGCGGACTTCCTCGGCATGCGGGGAGCCGCCGGGCTCACGGGTCACGAGAACGGGCTGGCCAAGCTGCTCCAGCCGGGTCCTAAGCCTCTCGATCTGGGTCGATTTGCCTGCGCCCTCTCCGCCTTCGAACGTGATGAAGCAGCCTGCCATCAAATGCCTTCGATCACGCTCGTGAAAGCGCGGCGGACCCAGCCCGTGCTGAATTCCAGCAGGCCGTCCAGGGCGCGCTGGCTCAGCGTCCCCTCCTGGATGTCCTCGTTGGCGTAAAGCGGCATTTCGAGAGCCTGCATGTCCCCGCGATTGACCTGGAGCCGGGCCACCTCCGCTCCTTTCTGAACAGGAGCCTTCAGCGGGCCCGTATAGATGATGCGGGCCGTGACCCGCTCGCCTTCTCCACGGGGCACAAGTACACGAACAGGCTTCTTGGACACAAGCGGCAGCGACCGTTTGCTCCCACCGAAGACCTGAGCTTCGCCAACAACCTGCCCTTCGGCAAAAAGCTGCTGGGTTTCGAAGGCCCTGAAGCCCCAATCGAGGAGCTTCCGGGATTCGGCAGCCCGATCCTTGGCCGTCTTGAGACCGTTCACGACCACGATGAGCCGCTGATCGTTTTGAACCGCGGAGCCGATCAGGCCGTACCCCGATTCATCGATATTGCCCGTCTTGAGCCCATCCGCTCCGATATCGAGGAACAGCAACGGATTGCGGTTCTGCTGGCGGATCTTGTTCCAGGTGAACTCACGTTCGCCGAAGATCTTGTAGAGATCGGGATAGGTTTCGATGATGTGGAGGGCGAGCTTGGAGAGATCCCGGACCGTGGTCTTCTGTTCGGGATGTCCATAGCCGGTCGCGTTGCGGAAGGTGGATTTCGTCAGTCCGATCTGCTTGGCCCGCTCGTTCATCATCCGCGCAAAATTCTCTTCCGTGCCGGCGATGCCCTCGGCGATGGCGATGGCCGCATCGTTGCCGGACTGGACGATGAGACCACGCAGAAGATCCTCGAGCCGCACAGGGGTATTCACCTTGGCGAACATGGACGAGCCGCCCGAGCCCCCTCCCCCTTTGCGCCAAGCGTTCTCAGAGATCACGAACTCGCTGTCGAAGTTCAGACGACCGTTCCTGATCTCGTTGAAGACCACTTCGGCGGTCATCGTCTTGGCCATGCTGGCCGGCGCCGTCAATTCATCGGCATTCTTCTCGAAGAGAACCGCATGGCTGCCGGCATCCATCAGGATGGCTGTAGGCGCGCTGGTCTGAAAATTCTGTGCCTGCGCTGCCTGCGGCCACGTGGACGCAAGGGAGATGGCACCCCAAACAAACCCAATCGCCGCAAAGCACCGGGCGGCCTTAACGTGACGCATCGTCAACTTCTCCAGGATCTTCCCCTAGGAGACCCCGAATCTGTGGCGCGTCAACAACAAATCAACGCCTGGCCACGGTGGCCTGTGCGCGATGTCACCGGGATCAGGTGGAGTGGATACCCTGCACTACCGCAGGACGAACTTCGACGAAGTGGCCGCCGTATAGGCGCCGCTCCTCTGGAAGCCGGTCTGCGCAGCGCCAGTGGGCGCATCGGGGAGGCTCGCCACCACCGGACGCGATGCGGCAATCGTCCCATGTGCCGCTGAGCTGATCCGGGCAACCGGGCTCGCCGCGCCCGGGATCGTCCCGAGGTCGAACGGCCGCTCCGGCGGAAGCGGCACGTTGCTCGCAACGGCGCCGGAACCGGCGGGTTGTATCGCGCGCGACGGGGTCGGATAGGCCTCGTCATCAGGTTCGTAGGTGCGGAGAGCAATGGCCTGGCGCGGTGCGTTCGGCTGAGGCGCGGCCTGGGCGATCATCGTTGGCGCCGAACCGGTCAGAGCAGCCGGAGTGCCGTCGGTCCTCAGACTCGCCAGGAGGATCCGGTCGTCGCTGCCGTTGGTGGATGCGCGGCCGACATACTCGACCCGCACACGCGCCGTCCCGGATTGCCGGAAACCCAGGGCCGCGGCGGCCCGCTCGGATACGTCGATGACGCGGTTTCCATGGAAGGGACCACGATCGTTCACACGCACGATCATCGAGTGGCCGTTCTGCAGATTCGTGACGCGGGCATAACTCGGCAGGGGCATGGTCGTATGGGCAGCCGCGATCGAATCTCGATCGAAGACCTCGCCGTTGGCCGTCATGCGGCCGTGGAAGTTGGATCCATACCAGGAGGCCAGCCCCTCGCTTGCCCGGGGCGTCTCGTCCGGAACGTAGGTGCGGCCCGCGACCGTGTAGGGCTTGCCCACCATCTGGCGGCCGCCGCCCTTCGGAATCGGCTGACCGTCGGCGACGACCTTCGGGCTCGGGGCGACGCCATATTTGGGATCGATGCCGCCCCTGACGTTCGAGGAGCAGTTGGCTGCCGTAAGGGCAATCGCGGTCACGCCTGCAATGCGGAGGAGAGTCCATTGGCTGAGGGAAGAGGCATCTCCCTTCAGACCGATTTTCGCTTCAGCGCGATCACAAGGCATGTCGTCTCGCATCCTATCGTCCGTACGGTACATGGCATCGCCCCATGACCGGCCATCAAGCCAAAGTGCTTTTCGGGTCCTTAAAGGGAAGTTAAACGGTCTCGCTTGTCAATGGCAAAGCTCAAAAACACATAACAATATATCGAGATATAAAAAGACCTATATTATCAGATATTTACAAAGTCCATCGAAACTAATTCATCAAGCGAAACTGGAGCGCGACGACGAGATCCGCACGCATAGCTAGTTTCGACCAGAAAGCAATCACCAGGGCGAACGAGCTAAAATTCCCCAGCTAGTTCAGAGGTTTAGAAGAGGATACTCAAGACAGATTTGACCGGGGACCCTAAAGCGCGACTTGACGGACAAGCCAACTCCAATTGCCCGATTCCGAGCCAAATTTTGAGATGTTTTGGTTAACGAATGATTGCTTGCGACCCTGGTCCGATCAGGACCTGGCGGAGGGGGTGGGATTCGAACCCACGGTGGGCTTGCACCCACGGCGGTTTTCAAGACCGCTGCCTTAAACCACTCGGCCACCCCTCCTGGTACGGAGAAATCCGCTCCGGCTCTCCGCCTTGTCTAAGGCCGCCGCCCCGGATGCGTCAACCGAGACGGCCCACTTATCGAGCGGAATCCCTCCTCTGTGCCTCTGCCGTCCTCAAGCCCAGTGAGACCGGACAATGTCGATCTGGAGGTCGTCGACGGGTTGGATATGGTCCGAGGCAGGTTGGTGGAGATCCACGGGAGAATGCGATGCCATCGACGCGGAATCGTTGGCATCGATCTGCTCCGTCCATGTGCCGTTTGCCGCATGCCCTGGGTCGGTTCCACCCTCCGCCATCATCAGGAGAATGTCGGAGCCGGCCAGATCCTGCGTGGTTCCTGAATCCCCGGCCGGGGCATGAGCTCCAGCTTGGCCCGGCGGCGGATCGTCCACGACGACTTCGACCGTAGTTGGTGTCGAAGTTGCGCCATCGCTGTCTCGCAGGGTCACCGAGATGCTGCGCGATCCGGCAGCGAGACCGGATGCATTTTCGCTTTCGAGCACCAGGGACTGCAGCACGGCCGCGTAGGTCCCAGGCGCCGCATGGCCGCTCAGGGTCAGGGTGCCCGCGCCGGCGAAAAATCCACCGCCCACGATCTCGATTCCCGTGTTTCCGATCATCACGCGCCCGTCCTCCGCATGCAGGACGTAGCCTTCAAAATCGAGCCGGTCGCTGGGCTGCCCTCCCGCCAGGGTGATCGTGGCGCCGCTGAGCTGCGGACTGTCGATGTCGCTGGCCTGTGCGTGTCCGATCGCGTCTGCCTGATGCACGCCGGCTTCTGCATGGGCCGGCGCAGTCAAAGACAGTTCCGGAGCATCGTTCACGGCGGCTATCGTCACGGCGAAGGGTACAGTCTTCGTTGCGGTTGGACCGGTGGCCTCGGTGCTGGTCGCCTGAAGGGTGAGGTTCAGGGTGCCGCTCCAGTCCTGAGCTGGAACGAGCTGCAGATCGGCCAAGCTGCCCGCGGGCACCTTCCACGCGCCGTTGGCGAGCGCCTCGCCATGCGAGAGCTTGAAGCCTGCGGGGATCCCGAGAAGGCTGACCGACAAGGTCTCGGAACCGTCGGCATCCACGAGGGCGGCGGACAGGTTCAGCGGAATCGTACGATCCTCTTGCCCCACCACATCGTGGGCGGCCACTTCGGGCGCATCCGCAACCGCATTCACGGTCACCGCATGCGTTCCGGTGACCTCGCGGCTCACGGTGACGCCGTTGCCGGTGTCCGTGATGGTTGCCTTCAAGGTCAGCGTGAAATCCGCATCGCTATGCTCCGACAGGATGATTCTCACGAGACCGGCGCTCAGATCGGCGGTCGAAACGTGCCATGTGCCGTCCGCAAGCCTTGAACCGCGGTTCAGGCTGGCCCCGTTTGGCAGCCCGGACACTTGGGTGAACTCCGACCAAGATTCGGACCCGTCCTTGTCCTGGAGCGTGAAGGTCGGGTTCAGCAGGATGCTGGTGTCCTCGTCCCCTGCGCTTGCACCGCTGATCGTGCCCGCATCGGCCACCGGGTTGAGGCTGATGGTGAAATCTCGGGCCGTCTGAGCCGTGGACGTCCCTGAACTCTCGGTGGACACGCCGGTCAACGTAAGGGTGAATGGCCCTGAGGCTTGCGGTGGCGGTGTGAAGATCAGGCCGTTGAGCTGGGCTGGCGTGAGCAGCCAGGTGCCGTCGGCCTGCTTCGTACCGGCGCTGAGACTTGCACCCGAAGGCACTCCGCTGAGCACGAAGGTCAGGGTCTCGGAGCCGTCCGTATCGCGCAGCACGCCACCCAAGCCCGTCAGGGCAATCGTCGTGTCCTCCTTGCCGGAGAAATTCACCACCGTCAGATCCGGCGCATCCGCCACGGGATCGACCTGCACACGAAATGTCGCCTCGCTTGCGGCCGTCTTGCCATTCGTCTCCTGAGAGGTCGCACGAATGGTCAGCGAGAACGTGCCGGAGAAGTTCTCCGGCGGGGTCACGGCGAGTCGCGGCAGGTCGGACGGGGAAACGATCCAAGTCCCGTTAGCTTGAGGCGTTCCATGTGTGAGGGTCGCTCCAGCCGGCAGACCCGAGACGACCACCGACAGCACCTCCGAACCGTCACGGTCCGTCAGGACGGCCGAGAGATTCAGGGCAATCGGCTGGTCCTCCAGGCCGGACACGTCGCGGGCGCTCACGACGGGCGCGTCAGCGGCAGCATCGACCTGCACCTGAAAGGTAGCTTGGGACGTGGCCACCGAGCCGTTGGACGTTTCCCGGGCGTGCGCCAGCATGGTCAGGTTCATCGTCCCGCTCCAGTCGGCAGGCGGCGTCACGGTCAATCCGGCGAGCTGCGAGGGCGTGAGCGTCCAGCTCCCGTCGCCGTTGTTGATGCCCTTGGAGAGGCGTGCACCTTCCGGCAATCCGTCGATCACCACCGAGAGCACTTCCGAGCCGTCTTTATCCGTGAGACTGGCCGCGAGGTCGAGCTTGATCGTGCCATCTTCCTCACCGGTCGCATTCTTTACGGTAACGACGGGAGCGTCGGCAGAAGGGGCAACCGAAAGGCTAACCGTTCGGGATGTCGTCTGCGTGTCGCCGTTGCTCGCCTCCCGTGTCGTGGCCTCTACCTTCAGGACGAAGGTCCCGTAGGCGTCTGAAGGCGGCACGAAACGCAGGTTCGCGAGATTTGCCGGATCGACCTGCCACTTTCCGCCACCGAGTTCGACGAGGCCTGTTCCCTCAAGACGGGAGCCTTTGGGAAGGTCGGAGATGACGATCGACGTGACGGTTTCGCTCCCATCCCGATCGCCGGCCGCAATGGAGAGACTCAGCGGCACCCCTGTATCCTCGGTGCCCGCGGGCGGATTGGCGTTGATGACGGCACCGTCGGCGACTGCGTCCACGGTCACATTCAGATCGGACGCTGTGCTCGTCTGGCTGCCTGTCGCCTCCGTGGAAATCGCCACGACACGGAGTTTGATCGTGCCCGAGAAATCAGCCGGGGGCGTCAGGGTCAGCTTCTCCAGCTGATCAGGCCGCAGGACCCATGCTCCGCTCTCCGGATCCTTCACGCCGACCGACAGACGTGCGCCATCCGGCACGCCCTCGATGCGGATGCCGAGGGTTTCTCTGCCGTGATCCTTGTCGTCGGTTTTGGCCTTGATGGTCAAAACAACGCTGTCGTCCTCGTCCGTCTTGGCATCTTTGACGATCAGATCGGGAGCTTGTGCCACCGGCGCTGCACCGGGCGTCGTGCCCGAACCATCGCCGCCCGTACCTCCACCGACAGGTGACGTGACCGTCACCGGGACCACTTCGGTCCGCACGGCCTGGTCACCCTCGCGTTCGACCCCGACTGCCGTCACCGTCAGATTGAAGCTTCCGGCATATCCCGCAGGAGGACGGATGGAGAGAGTCGGAAGAGCCTCGACCGGAACCAGCCATAGGTTGTTGCCGGCGGGGATTCCGGCCGACAGGGTCGCCCCGTTCGGCACGTTCCGCACCCAGATGTGCAGTGCCTCGGAACCATCCGTGTCGCCCGGAATCGCGGTGACGTGGAGCGGGATTCGGCCGTCATCTGGGTTTATGCTGTTGTGGCCCGCACCGTTCGATTCCGTAATCGTCAGGACGGGCGTGTCGACATCGCCGAGCGGATCCACCACCATCTGCCCGCCGATCGTAGCCCGTACGCCGCCGCTGTCCTCGATTGTCATCGTGACGCGCAGGGTAGCAGCCCTGTCGCTGTCGTGAGGCATGGTCAGGGTCACGCCGGCCATGTTGGCCGCGGCGATCCTGTAGATCCCACTTCCATCGGCCGTCACGACGGTGCCGTTCGCCAGGCGCAGCACGGCGCCGTCTGGAACCCCACTGATGAGAATGTCGCCGACAACCTTCTCCGAGTTGTCGCTGTCCCGAAGGCCGGGATCGAGGCGCAGCGCGATCGCTTGGTCCTCGGTTCCGTGCATCGTGCCCCAGTTGCCGGAGATCCCGTCGAGACCGCCGGCAGCGGGAGCATCCACAACGGCCTTCACCTCGACGGGGAAGGTGACCGGAGTCTTTGCCTCGTCGCCTCCCCGCTCCTCTTGCGAGATCGCCGTAACAGAGAGATTGATGGTTCCCGAGAAGTTGGCCGGCGGCGACAACGTCACCACCCTGGCCTCGTCGGCCGTCAACGACCAGACGCCCGGCCCCCGATAGGTACCATGAGACAGCGTGGCGCCTTCCGGCACACCCCTGATCACGAAGCTGAGCGCCTCGGATCCGTCATTGTCCGGCAGCGTGGCCGTCAGATTGAGAGCGATTGGGTTGTCCTCGAATCCGCTGGCGCCGGTCACGTCCATGACGGGAGCGTCCGCCACGGCCCGCACCGTCACCGGAATGTCCCTCGGCTCGCTCTCGGCCTTGCTGCCATTGGGTTCCGCCGAGATGGCGACGACAGTCACCGTGAAATCCTTGTCGGAATTGGCTGGCGGCGTGATGGTGAGTCGGTTCACGAGGGCTGGATCGACCGTCACGCTCCCGTCCACGACGGCGAGTTCCACTCCGTCTACCCGCACCACCGCGCCGTTCGGAATGCACGTGATCCGGAACCCGACGATCTTCTCCGAACCATCCCGGTCGGTGGTCCAAGCCGCCATATTGAGGGGAATGGCCGTGTCCTCGTCACCCACGGCCGGAGCGACGCGAAGCCCCGGCGCGTCGGCAACGGCATCGACCGTAACCTGGAAAGGCACCTCCCGCACTTCCGTTTTGCCGGTCGAGGTCTCCGTCGCGGTCGCCTCGATCTTCAGGTTCAGCGTGCCCGAAAAATCCGCCGGGGGCTTGATGGAGACGCTCGGGAGATCCTTCGCATCCACAAGCCAGGAACCGTCGGACTGGAGCACGCCCTTCGTGAGAGATGCTCCGCTTGGCACGCCGAGGATCCTGACGGTCAGGGTTTCCGATCCGTCCGTGTCGGCAAGCGAAGCCGAGAGGTTGAGCGCAATCGCCTGATCTTCTTTCCCGGACACGGCCGTGGCGGTCACGATCGGAGCATCGGTGATTGCCGTGACCTTGACGCAGTAGGATCCCGTGACCTCCTGGCTCGCGGTCTTTCCGTTGCCGCTGTCGCTCAGCGTCGCCTTGAACGACAGAGTGAAATCTTCATCGCTGTTCACCGGCGGCTTGATCTGCACCCGCCCTGCCCGCAGATCCGCCGTCGAGACCGTCCAGACCCCGTCCGCCAGCGTCCCTCGGCTGAGTGTCGCTCCGGCCGGAACTCCGATGATCTGCGTCGTGTCGGACCACTTCTCGGATCCGTCTTTGTCAGGGGTATTGAACGCCGGACCAAGCGTAATCCACGTATCCTCGTTGCCGGTGATCGAGCCGCTGATGGTGCCCTTGTCCAGCACCGGATCAAGACTGACCGTAAACGGCGCGGATCTCTGAGCGCTCGGGGCGCTTGGGTCGCTCTCCGTGGCAACGGCCGTGAGGGTCAGACTGATGGGCCCCGAGACGTTCGCGGGCGGCGTAAGGATCACGTTATCGAGCTGGGCCGGCGTGAGAAGCCAGCGATCGTCAGCCTGTTTGATGCCGACATTGAGTTTCGCACCGGCAGGTACTGTGAGCAGAAAGCTCAGGCTCTCTGAGCCGTCGAGGTCACGCAAAGCTCCGCCTAGGCCTTTGAGAGCAACCGGCTCGTCCTCGCGGCCGGAGAAGTTCACCACCGCCACGTCCGGGGTATCGGCAACCGCACCGATCTGCACGCGGAAAGAGGCCGTGCTGGTTTCCGTATCGCCGTTGCCTTCCTTCGACGTCGCCTCGATGCGCAGGTTCAGCGGTCCCGAGAAGTCCTTCTGCGGCGTGAACTTCAGGTGCTGCACGTCGGACGGGGACACGATCCAGCTGCCATCCGGCTGGCGTGAACCGTGAGACAGAGAGGCCTCGGCCGGCACGCCGAAGATGGTAACCGAGAGCAGCTCCGATTCATCCCTGTCTTTCAATGCCACCGAAAGGTCGAGCGCGACCGGGGTATCCTCGAGACCTGCCACGTCATGGGCAACGATTTGCGGAGCATCGGCGACCGCCTCCACCTCGACCTTGAAGGGGACGCGGGTCGTCGCCGTCGATCCGTTCGACGTTTCCCGCGACCGGGCCACCAGGATGAGTTCCATGGTGCCGCTCCAGTCGGCGGGTGGCGTCACTGTCAGCCCGGCGAGCTGCGATGGCGCGAGGCTCCAGCTGCCGTCGCCGTTGTCGGTGCCGGCGGACAGTTGCGCGCCCTTCGGCAGGCCTTCGATGACGACAGAGAGCACTTCCGATTTGTCGGTGTCGGTCAGCGCCGCCGAGAGATCGAGCGCAACGGGCTGATCCTCCTTCGTCGCCGTGTCGTGGGCACCGGCATCCGGAGCGTCGGCCACGGCCTCCACCTGAACCTGGAAAGGAGCATCGGTCGTCGCCGTCACGCCGTTCGTGCTCAACGATATGGCCCGCAGAGTCAGACCGATCGTGCCGGAGAAGTTGTTCGGCGGCAGGATGGAGAGATCGGCGAGATCCTTCGGATCGACATGCCAGCTGCCATCCGCTGCACGGCTTCCGTGCGAAAGCGAGGCGCCGGCGGGAACGCCGATAATGCTCACCGACAGGTTCTCCGAACCATCGGTATCGGTCAGGGCGGCGGAGAGGTCGAGGGCCGTCCACTTGTCCTCATGGCCCGATGCGTCACGGACGCTGACCAGCGGCGTGTCGGACACGCTGTCGACCTGCACCCGAAACGCGGTGTTCCGCGTTGCCGTCGAGCCATTGGAGATCTCACGGGCAGTCGCCTGAAGAATCAGGTCGATCGTGCCGGAGAAATCCTTCCGCACCGTAATGGCGAGATGAGCCAGATCGGCGGGAGAGACGCTCCAGCTGCCGTCGGGCAGGCGCGTACCATGCGAGAGCGAGGCGTCAGCCGGCACGCCGAGGATACTCACCGACAGAATTTCCGATCCATCGCTGTCGACGAGACTGGCCGACAGATCGAGCGGAATCGGCTGATCCTCATCCCCCGACACGTCCGCCGCCGAGACTTGCGGAGCATCCGCAACCGCCGCCACGGTGACCGTGTGGGTCCCCGTCACCACGCGACTGGTGCTGGTCCCATTCGCGCTGTCCGTCAGGGTCGTCGTCAGGGTCAGGGCGAAATCCTGATCGCTGTGCTCGGCCGGGCGGACCACAACGAGCCCGGCGCGCAGATCGGCGGTCGATACCTGCCATACACCCGGTCGGACCTCGGTGCCGCGATTGAGCGAAGCCCCGGACGGCAGACCTGCCACCTGGGTGAATTCACCCCATGTTTCCGAACCATCCGCATCCGGCGTGATGAAAGTCGGCTGGACCAGGATCGCGGTATCCTCCGGTCCGGCGCTCACGCCGCCGACGGCGCCAGCATCCACGATGGGATCCAGGGTCACCGTGAACGTAGCGGAGGTACGTGCGCGGGGAACACCGGGTTCGCTCTCCGTCGCGATGGCCGTTAGGGTCAGGGTGAACGATCCGGAAGCCTGCGGCGGCGGGGTCAGGAACAGGCCTTCAAGTTGCGCCGGCGTCAGAGCCCATCGCCCGCCGCCGAGCGCGGTGCCGGCGCTCAGCGTAGCGCCCGCGGGCACACCGCTCAGCACAAAGCTGAGGCTCTCGGATCCATCCGTGTCACGCAATGCACCGCCCAGACCGGCAAGGCTTACAGGGGCATCCTCCTGGCCATAGGCATCGGCAACCGTCACACCCGGAGCGTCTGCCACCGCATGCACCGTTACCTGGAACGTCGCATCGACGAACGCTGTCCCGCCGTTCTCCTCCTGCGAGGTGGCGCGCAGGGTCAGGTTGAGGGTGCCCGAGAAGTTCGGTGATGGAATAAGGCCCAGATGCTGGAGATCGCCGGGCGACACGTCCCAACTGCCGTCGGACTGACGCGTGCCATGCGTCAGAGAAGCTCCTTCGGGAACGCCGAAGATCTTGATCGACAGAACTTCCGATCCATCCGTATCGGCAAGAACTGCCGAGAGGTCGAGAGCGATCGGCTGGTCCTCCTGCCCTTCCGCATCTCTGACCTGTACAAGCGGGGAACCGGCCGCCGTATCCTGCGGCTCTTCGGGCGCCGGCTGATCCTCACGGGGGGGCGCAACCACAGCCTCCTTGTCGGGATTCGGGATGCTTGTCGTCACAAGCTCAGGCTCGAATGCTGCACCGTTCATGGCAGGCGGAGCGCTGGAGGATCCGCCTGAAGCAGCCGTTCTCGACGCCGGGGAGGAATGAGGCGCTGTCGATGCACTGACGGAAAGGCGGTCGGACGATGCCGAATTCAAATCCACCGGCAGGCGTGCGGGAGGTGGAACGTCCAAACTGTCGAGCGGCCCGTCATGGGTTCGAGGCGCCTGATCCGCAGGCAGAGGCGTTATCCCGCTCGACCTGGCCGAGGCGCCTCCCGATGGAGCACCGGGCACCATGCCGAAAGCTGCAACCGCCTCCGTTCCCCCGACGAGATTGCCGCTGGCTCCACCGTCCCCTACGGGAACCGCGCGCTGCACGGCACGTAGGGCACGCAGGGCTTCCTCATCGACGACACTGGCGTCGAAGGGAATGGTCAGATCCGGTTGCTGCGTCATGGATGTGCTCAGCGCTCGTGGAAGGATGCCGCCATGGCCGAATAGATCGGCTTCAGCAGGTATCGCAGCACAGTCTTGGTGCCAGTGGTGATGTCGGCCTGGACGGTCATGCCGGCGACGAGTTGCGCATGGCGCGGATCATGACCGACATGCTGCTTCTTGAGCGCGATTCGCGCGCGGTAGTGGGGCTGCCGCTGCTCGTCGAGGAAGGTTCCGGCCGAAACCCGCTCCACCGTTCCCTCGACCGAGCCGAAGCGGGCATAATCGAAGGCTTGGACTTTCACATGAACCGGCTGCCCGACCTCGATGAAGCCGATATCCCGCGGCATCAGCCGCACATCCGCCACGAGTTGCGTATCCCGCGGCATGATCTCGGCTACCAGACCGCCGGGCGGGAGCACAGTCCCGGGACGATGCACGGCAAGGCCGCGCACAACGCCGCCGATGGGTGCCCGCAGCTGGATGCGCTCTGCCCTGTCCTCCAGCTTGCGGACCACTTCCTTCGTCTCGGCAATCTCCAGCGCGACCCGAGCCGCTTCCTGACGTGCCTCGTCCACCGCGGCGGATTGCGCCTCGGCAACGCGGGCCTGAGCCTCGGCCAGACTGCGCTGCGCCGTCGCACGCTGGCCGGTCAGCCGCTCGTGCTCAGCCTTCGCGCTCATGAAGAGGCGCTGCGCCTCCAACACCGAAAGGCGTGTCGTCAGGCCGTTGCGGGCGAGTTCTTCCCGAATCCCGAGCTCCTTGGAATGCAGTTCCATCTGCTCCTGCACGGCGGAGATCTGCCCCGCCAGGGTAGCCAGATCGCCGCGCCGCTGCGCCACCTGTTCCTGCAGAACCGAAATGCGGTCGGCGAGCGCCCGCAGGCGTGCGTTCAATGCTGCGCGCTGCGGCTCAAGGAAGAGACCGGAGGTCAGGGGCGGCACGCTCTGCGCATCCCCGCCGGCATGTGCGATGACACCGGCTGTCGGCCCCTGGCGGCCGAGCGTGTCCATGGCGACCACATTGCCGTCCGCAGCAGCCGCAAGGCGCTGCGCCTGCAGCTGCAAGGATTCGAGCCGATGCCGCGACTGCGACAGCTCGGCCTGCGCCACCGCATCGTTCATGCGCAGGAGAGGCTGTCCCTCCTCGACTGCTTCACCCTCATTCACAAGCACTTCGGCAACGATACCGCCTTCGAGGTGCTGAATCGGCGCAGGTGCCACCGCCGGAGTGATCTCGCCGACGCTGACGGCGACTTCCGGCACATGAGCCAGAGACGCCCAGGTCAACCCTGCAGCAACCAGAAAGCCGGCCCCGAGCACAACGGTGCGTTCCAGCCCGCGGACGCGTAGCTCTTCAAGCGCCAGCACATGACTGTCGGGACGTGGCTGGCGACTGGCACGCGGCAGGCTGGGGCGATCTACCGTCGCGGGAAGGGTTTCGCCGTTGGCGGTGGCGGTCTTGCTCATCATGCAACTTTCGAGCTGTTGGCGGCAGACAGGTTCCCGAAGGCGGCATTCGCCACGGACGAACCGATCGGGGCTCGCGTGGGGCGGGGACCGACAGGAGGAGCTGTCTGCTGGTCGAGTTCTTCCACCTGCCCGTCACGCAGGCGCAGGACGCGGTCGGCGAGTCGGATGTGGCTCGGCCGGTGCGTTGCCATGAGGATGGTGCAGCGACCGCGACGCGAGGCAATGACGTCGGTGAAGGCTTTGGCGCAGGCGTCGTCGAGCCCGGCAACCGGTTCGTCGAGCAGCAAAATCGGTGCATCGCGCAGCAATGCCGCCGCGAGAGCGATCCGCTGCAG
>DASZBB010000210.1:0-7153 GCA_035944695.1 Microvirga sp.
AGGGGATGCCCGACCGCTCCATCACCGTTGCCACCACGCGCCCCGAGACCATGCTCGGCGACGTGGCCGTGGCCGTTCATCCCGAGGACGAGCGCTACAAGGATCTGGTCGGCAAGTTCGCCATCCTGCCGCTGGTCGGCCGCCGCATCCCGATTGTAGCCGATGAGTACTCCGATCCCGAGAAGGGCACAGGCGCGGTGAAGATCACGCCGGCGCACGACTTCAACGACTTCGAGGTTGGATCACGCCATAAGCTTCCGCTCATCAACATCTTCGGTCCTGGAGCTGAACTGAAGCTCGCCGGCAACGCGGCTTTCCTTGCAGGCCTCGACCACGCCGAGGAACTCAAATCGGTGCTCGCTCTCGACGGCTTGGACCGATTCGAGGCGCGCAAGCGCATCGTCATGATGCTGGAGGAGCGCGAGATGCTCGTCCAGATCGAGCCGCATACTCATATGGTTCCGCATGGCGACCGTTCGAATGTGGTCATCGAGCCCTACCTCACAGACCAGTGGTATGTGAACGTGAAGCCGCTCGCCGATCGGGCACTCGACGCCGTGCGCAAGGGCCAGACCAAGTTCGTGCCCGAGAACTGGGAGAAGACCTATTTCCAGTGGCTCGAGAACATCGAGCCCTGGTGCGTCTCGCGCCAGCTCTGGTGGGGCCATCAGATCCCGGCTTGGTACGACGATCAGGGCAATGTCTTTGTCGCTACGAGCGAGGAGGATGCGAGGGCACAGGCGCTCGCCAAGAACGGTCGTGACATTCCGCTCAAGCGTGACGAGGACGTGCTCGACACCTGGTTCTCCTCGGCGCTGTGGCCATTCTCCACGCTGGGCTGGCCGGACGATACGCCGGAGCTGAAGCGCTACTACCCAACCAACACCCTCGTCACAGGCTTCGACATCATCTTCTTCTGGGTCGCCCGTATGATGATGATGGGCCTGCACTTCATGGACGAAGTGCCCTTCGATACAGTCTATATGCACGCCCTCGTCCGCGACGAGAAGGGCGCCAAGATGTCGAAGTCGAAAGGCAACGTCATCGATCCGCTCGACCTCGTGGAGCAGTATGGCGCGGACGCTCTGCGCATGACGCTGACCTCGATGGCCGCACAGGGGCGCGACATCAAACTGTCCGTCCAGCGGGTCGAGAACTACCGCAACTTCGCGACCAAGATCTGGAACGCGGCTCGTTTCGCCGAGATGAACGAGTGCAAGCGCGTCGCCGGCTTCGACCCGAATTCGGTGAAAGAGACGCTCAACAAATGGGCGCTCAGCGAATGCGCCAAGGCCATCAACGAGGTTGCGTCAGGCATTCAGAGCTACAAGTTCAACGAGGCCGCGGGCGCGGCCTACCGCTTCGTGTGGAACGTGTTCTGCGACTGGACGCTCGAACTCTCCAAGCCCGTGCTGCAGGGGCCTGATTCACCTGCCAAGGACGAGACCCGCGCCACCATTGCGTTCATCCTGGATGAGATCTGCAAGCTCCTGCACCCCATCATGCCGTTCCTCACGGAGGAGCTATGGGAGGTGAAGGGGCAGGAGGGGCCGAGGCGCGAAACCATCCTGGCTTTGGCTCCCTGGTCCAATCTCGATGATCTGATCGATCCGCAGGCCGAGGCCGAAATCGGCTGGGTGGTGGACCTCGTCACCGAGATCCGCTCCGCCCGTTCGGAGACGAACGTGCCGGCCGGCGCGCAGATCCCGCTCGTGCTCGTGGCATCGTCTGCGGACGTGCAGGCTCGGGCCGGACGCTGGGGTGATATCGTCAAGCGCCTCGCGCGGCTCTCCGACATCTCCTTCGCCGAGGCCGCGCCGAAGAGCTCGATCCAGCTCCTCATCCGCGGTGAGGTGGCGGCCCTGCCGCTCGAGGGCGTGATCGATCTCGACGCTGAGCGTGCGCGCCTTGCCAAGGAGATCCAGAAGCTCGACGTGGAGGTTGGCAAAATCGACGCGAAGCTCGGGAACGCGGATTTCATCAAGCGCGCGCCGGAGGAAGTGGTCGAGGAGCAGCGCGAGCGCCGCGACGAGGCGCTGACCCGCAAGGCGAAGATGGAAGAGGCGCTCGGGCGCCTGAAGGACGCTTGAGGCAGTCCGTTCAAGCTGCGGGATCACCGGCCATGTGCCGGTGATCCCGCTTTATGGGGATGCCGCGTCTCTCTCGGATCGAGATGGCCGGGACAAATCCGGCCATGACGCGAGCATGATGCTAGGGCTGCTCAACCAAGCACGAAATCCACCAGAAGCTTCACGTTCAGCACGACGATCACCGCTGCGATCACGCCTGCGATGGCTGTGAGCCAGCGCGGCGTGACGAGGGCGCCCATCTTGGCTTTCGAGGCGGTCATGGTCACGAGCGGGATGACCGCGAAGGGCAGCTGGAGGCTCAGGATGACCTGACTCAGAATGAGGAGTTTGGCCGTTCCGCTCTCGCCGTACGCGATGGTGACGGCGGCGGCAGGAACGATGGCGATGCCGCGGGTAATGAGCCGGCGCATCCAGGGCGCCATCTTGAAGTTGATGAAACCCTCCATGACGATCTGGCCCGCCATGGTCGCCGTGACCGTCGAGTTCAGGCCGCAGCACAGGAGCGACAGGCCGAAAAGCATGGGCGCGATGGCGCTGCCGAGGATCGGCTGGAGGAGGGTATGCGCCTCGCCGAGCTCTGCGATCTCGGTTCGGCCGGTATGGTGGAAGGCGGCCGCCGCGAGGATGAGCAACGAGGCGTTGATGGTGAGCGCGAACATCAGGGCAATGGTCGAATCGAGGGTCGCAAAGCGCAATGCTTCGCGGCGTTCCGGCAGCGTCTCGCCATAGGCTCGGGTCTGCACGATGCCGGAATGCAGATAGAGGTTATGGGGCATCACCGTCGCGCCGAGGATGCCGAGCGCGAGATAGAGCATGTCCGGATTGGTGACGATCTCGGTCGTCGGGGCGAATCCCGTGATGACGCCCGCCCAGTCTGGATCGGCCATGGCGATCTGGATGCCGAAGCACACCGCGATCACGCCGAGGAGGGTGATGATGAAGGCCTCGACCCACCGGAAGCCGAGATTCTGCAGATAGAGGATCAGGAACACGTCGAGCGCCGTGATGATGACGCCGATCTCGAGCGGAATGCCGAAGAGCAGATTGAGGCCGATGGCCGTACCGATGACTTCCGCCAGGTCCGTCGCACAGATGGCGAGCTCCGCCAGCAGCCACAGGACCCAGGATACGGGCCTAGGATAGGCGTCCCGGCAGGCCTGGGCGAGGTCGCGCCCCGTTGCGACTGCCAGCCGCGCGCACAGCGACTGCAGGATGATCGCCATGATGTTGGAGATCAGCGCCACCGAGAGCAGGGCGTAGCCATATTTCGAGCCTCCGGCAATGGACGTGGCCCAGTTGCCCGGGTCCATGTACCCCACGGCCACCAGATAGCCTGGCCCGAGGAACGCGGCCGCCCGCCGCCAGACCGATCCGGGCCGCACTCTGATCGAGCGGTTGACCTCCGGCAGCGACGGCAATTCCGACGAGCGCCGCCAGGCGGCTTTTTGCACAAGCGAAACGGGGGCGGACTGGTCCATGGCTTCTTTCTGCAGTTGCAAATTATTTGCAATAAGAGGCTAGCGTGGATCAGACGTCTCGGCAAGGGGAGAGTTGCACAAAGTTGCATCAGGACGCCGGCTCTACCCCTCATGAGGCTGGGAGCCTGTTGGAGGCGGAGGTCTCTACATTGTTCGGGCGTGACAAGTTCCGCGAGGTTTGCTCTAGGTTCTTCAAAATCCGGACGGGAAAATCTGGTAAGGGATCGAAATGCTCGAGAGTGTCCTGATCGCCAATCGCGGCGAGATCGCGTGCCGCATCATCCGCACCGCCAGGCGGCTGGGGATGCGCACCATTGCGGTCTGTTCGGAAGCCGATGCGGGCTCCCTTTTCGTGCAGATGGCTGACGAGGCCCATGTCATCGGTCCACCGCCGGCCCGCGAGAGCTATCTCCAGATCGACAAGATCATCGAGGTGGCCAAGCGCACCAATGCCGCCTCGATCCATCCGGGCTACGGCTTCTTGTCCGAAAGGGCCGAGTTTGCGGAGGCCTGCGCGGCGAACGGCATCGTGTTCGTCGGCCCCCCGGCCTCCGCCATCAAGGCGATGGGCCTGAAGGATGCGGCCAAGGCGCTCGTGCAGCAGGCCGGAGTGCCGGTCGTGCCCGGCTATCACGGGTCCAAGCAGGATCCGGATTTCCTGCGCCAGAAAGCCTATGAGATCGGCTACCCGGTTCTCATCAAAGCCGTCGCCGGTGGCGGCGGCAAGGGCATGAGACGGGTCGAGAAGGCGGCCGATTTCGATGCAGCCTTGGAGAGCGCTCAGCGCGAGGCACAGAATTCCTTTGGGGATCCGCGGGTGCTGGTGGAGAAATACATCCTCTCGCCACGCCACATCGAGATCCAGGTCTTCGCCGACGGCCACGGCAACGTCGTGCACCTGTTCGAGCGCGATTGCTCTCTCCAGCGTCGCCATCAAAAGGTGATCGAGGAGGCTCCGGCCCCGGGGATGACGCCCGAGATGCGCCAGGTGATGGGGCAGGCGGCCGTCGAGGCCGCCCGCGCGGTCGGCTATGTCGGCGCGGGCACCGTCGAGTTCATCGCCGACGGCCGCGAAGGGCTGCGCCCCGATCGATTCTATTTCATGGAAATGAACACCCGCCTTCAGGTGGAGCATCCGGTCACTGAGGCCATTACGGGCCTCGACCTCGTGGAGCTGCAGTTCCGCGTCGCCTCCGGCAAGACGCTGCCGTTCTCGCAGGATGATCTCGCCATCGACGGTCACGCGGTCGAGGCGCGCCTTTACGCGGAGGATCCAGAGAAGGAATTCCTTCCATCGACGGGCAAGCTCTGGGCACTCGAGTTTCCGGAAGGTGAGGGGATCCGCATCGACACCGGTGTCGAAGCCGGCGCCGAGGTGACGCCCTATTACGATCCCATGATCGCAAAGGTCATCGCGCACGCTGCGACCCGCGAGGACGCCTTGGACAAGCTGGCCGAGGCGCTCGGACGGACGATCGTTGCCGGCCCGAAGACCAATGCGGCCTTCCTGAAGAAGCTCTGCGAGGCCGAGGGCTTCAGGGCAGCGCAGTTCGATACCGCGTTCATCGACCGCAATATCGAGAGCCTCGGGGCGGGACCGCAACCGCTCGACGATGTTGCCGTGTCCTTCGGCGCCTCAGCGCTGATTTCCCGAGAGATCGAGCGGTTGCGCATGGCCGAATTGCAGAAGAGCGACGAGCCATCGTCACCCTGGTCGAACCCGGATGGATTTCAGCTCCTCGGCCTTCGCAGCGTCGGCATTCCACTGCGCGTCGATGGCGAGCGCGTCGAGGCCCGCGAGGTGTTCAGCCGTGAGCATCCCGGCGCCAGCACCGTTGCCTTCGGCCACAGCGATCCCTGGGCGGATGCCGAGATCGATCACGAGGTGGAGGCGCCCCATGGCGTCTATATCATCCGGGAGGGACGCCAGACATTCGTGCAGGCCTACGATCCGTTCGACGTCGATCTGGAGCACATGGACGAGGGCGGGACGGTCAAGGCGCCGATGCACGGCAAGCTCATTGCCGTCTTCGTGCAGCCGGGCGACCGAGTCGAGAAAGGCCAGCGGCTCGCCATCGTCGAAGCCATGAAGATGGAGCATGTGCTCGTCGCACCTTCCGATGCCGAGGTGGCGGAAATCGCCGCCCAGCCAGGAATGCAGGTGGCGGAGGGGGCACGCCTGATCGCGCTCAAGACGGAGGAATGACCTGCGGCGCATCGCCGGATGACAGTCCGGTAAGCGCATGGTTGAAACGGGCATGGCACTTCACCTGATCAAACTCTGTGTCGGCTGCGACTCGATCACGGATCTCGAGGAATGGATCGAGGAGAACCGTGCGCTGCACCGGAGGCTCGGCCGCGACTACGAGCAGACGCACACGACCCGTATGGTTCCCAAGCGCGTCGACGAGTTGCTGGACGGCGGCTCCCTGTTCTGGGTCATCAAGGGACAAGTGGCGGCCCGTCAGACGCTTCTCGATGTCCGCCCCTTCACGGACGCGGACGGGATCGGCCGATGCCGCCTGGTGCTTGAGCCGAAAGTGGTCGCCGTGGAGCCGCGTCCCTATAGGCCGTTTCAGGGCTGGCGCTATCTGGTGGCAAAAGACGCTCCACGTGACATCGATCTGAAAGCAGGCGATCTTGCCAAGATGCCGGAAGACATGCGGCGGGAATTGGCCGAATTGGGGCTCCTATAACCTATGTGAATCAGTGGGGATGGTTTGATGAAATCTCTCGTCGTGAGTGCCGCGGTTCTGATGTGCGCCGGCAGTCCCGTCCTTGCGAAAGAGTGCCGCATGCCCGACGTTCCACCGGGCGTGCGCATCCAGGTGCCCCCGGAATGCAGGGACCGCTTCGAACCCGGCCGGCTGGAGGCAAAGAGGCAGAATTCCGTAGGAGCAGACCAGGGCTTCATCGATTTGGGCAATGGTACGCAGGTGCGGATCGGAGGCCGGATTCGGGCAGAGGGCACAGCTCGGCATTAGACTTTTTTGCTGGGGATCATCTTGGAACCGTGCTGGCTCATATAGCATTGGCTCAGCAGTACAGTTGAGTGGAGGTTCCGATGCTGATGTGTGCATCCGAAGGCCGGCACTGGCGTTACGAAGTCTGCGAACACGACGATGGTTATCTCGTCCAGATGCGCGACCTTGCCACCGGCGAACTGGACGAGGAGTTCTCCACCATCTTCCGCACCCTGCCGGTCGCTTTCGCCTATGCCGAGATGTCGGCTGCCTATGAACGTTACGCCGCCTCTGAACTCGAGCACGCCGAAGACGAGCAGATCGAGATCGATGTCGAAGCGACCGAGCGCCATTTCATCGATCTGAGCGATCGTCTGCACGATTCCGGCATCAACGGCGTCGTCGTCCAGGCCTGGGAACGGGAAAGCCAGCGCAGCCGGGCAGGTCTGCTGCACTGAAACTTGATCGGGACGGCAACCGGCCTCGCATTTGCAAGGCGGGCTGCTCCCTCTAGCATCGCTCCATCACGACTCACCGCGATGATGGAGTTCCCATGGCCGATCTCTCTTCCTTCCCGATTGCGACCCGCTGGCCAGCTCAGCATCCTGATCGGATCCAGCTC
>DASZBB010000211.1:0-31826 GCA_035944695.1 Microvirga sp.
CTGATCCTCACCAAATAGAAAGCCGCATTCATGTCCGCCCTGTCCCGCCGCTCGCTGCTCCTGGCACCGCCGGTCCTGCTCACCGCATCCCGCCTTCGCGCCGAGACCGCCCCCCGCATCGTCAGCGTTGGCGGGGCGGCGACCGAGATCCTCTACCGTCTGGGCCGTGCCGATGAGATCGTCGGGGTGGATTCGACGAGCCTCTATCCCGAGGAGGCGTTGAAGACGAAGAAGAATGTCGGCTATGTCCGCCAGCTCGGAGCCGAGGGCATCCTGTCTCTCAACCCCACTCTCGTCATCGCCTCGGAGGGTGCGGGCCCGCCCGATGCCCTGCTGCTGATCGAGCAGGCCGGCGTTCCGATCGTGCGCGTTACGGACGAGCCGAGCCCGGCCGGTGTCGCGAAGCGGGTCGAAGTCATCGCCAAGGCCGTGAATGCGGTCGAGAAGGGAGCCGCTCTCGTGGCCGAGCTCGAGACGGGTTTCGCGCGATTGGCCGAGGCGAAGGCGCGGGTGACCCGTCCGGCCAAGGCGCTCTTCGTGCTCTCGCTGCAGAACGGGCGGCCGCTGGTCGGCGGGCAGGGAACGACCGCCGATGCCATGTTCGCGCTTGCCGGCGCGACCAATGTTGCGTCGTCGCTGACCGGCTGGAAGCCCCTGTCGGACGAAGGCCTGATCGCGGCGGCACCGGAAGCCATCGTGATGATGAACCACGGGCCCAGCGGCGCCGCATCCGATCCCTTCGCCTATCCTGCCTTCGTGGCGACGCCGGCCGCTGCCCAGCGGCGCCTGATCGTCATGGATTCGCTCTATCTTCTCGGCTTCGGTCCGCGCACGCCCGCTGCGGCGCGCGACCTGATGGCGGCGCTCCATCCCGATCAGGTCGTCGCGGCCAAACCATGACGGTGCTGGCCCTGGAGCAGGACGACCGTCGTTCAGCCATTACCGACCGCAGGATGGTCCTGTTCGCGGCGCTCGCGGTGCTGCTCGTTCTGGTCAGCATTCTCGGCTTGGGCCTCGGTGCGACCGGTGTACCGGCGTCACGCGTCCTCGCCGTCGTTGCAGACGCATTGACCGGCCACGCCGCCACCGGAGGCGACGCGCTCATCATCCTGCAGGTCCGCCTGCCCCGCCTGCTGCTCGGCCTCCTGATCGGCGCGGCGCTCGCTTCGTCAGGTGCGCTGATGCAGGGATTGTTCCGGAACCCGCTGGCGGATCCCGGTCTCATCGGCGTCTCGGCCGGTGCCGCTCTCGTGGCAGCTGCGACGATCGTCCTGGGCGACAGGCTGCTCGCGCCCTCAATCGGTGCGCTGCCTTTCAGTGCGCTGCCTTTCAGTGCTCTGCCTGTCGGTGCCTTCGCCGGTGGCCTGATCACCATGCTCGGCCTGTATCTCATCGCCACCCGCGGCGGACGCACCTCGATTGCCACCATGCTGCTGGCAGGCGTGGCCTTCGACGCACTTGCGGGCGCAGGTATGGGCCTGTTCTCGTATCTCAGCGATGATCGCCAATTGCGCGACCTCACGTTCTGGACGCTCGGCTCCCTGAGTGGTGCGACCTGGACGAAGGTGGTCGCCATCACCCCGTTCGTCCTGCCCACGCTCCTGGCGATGCCCTTTCTTGCGCGCGGACTGAACGCTCTGTCCCTCGGCGAGGCGGAAGCTTTTCATCTCGGCATCCCTGTGCAGCGGGTGAAGGCCGCCGCGATCCTGCTCGTGGCGGTGGCTGTCGGTGCATCTGTCGCCGCGGCCGGCATGATCGGGTTCGTCGGGATCGTGGTGCCGCATGTGCTGCGCCTCATGGCCGGCGCCGATCACAAGGTGCTGCTGCCGGCATCCGCTCTGCTCGGCGCCGCGCTGCTCGTTTCCGCCGACACGGTGGCGCGGATCATCGTGGCACCGGCGGAATTGCCCATCGGCATTCTCACGGCCGCCATCGGCGCGCCGTTCTTCCTGTGGCTCCTGCTCCGGCGCCAAGGAGGCCTCGCCCTGTGAGCGCGCTTCTCGATGCGGAAGGCATCTCTTATCGAGGCGGCGGACGCCTGCTGGTCGATGCCGTCGATCTGTCCATCGCCAGCGGCTCCTTGACCGTCGTCATTGGCCCCAACGGCGCCGGCAAGTCGACGCTCCTGCGCCTTCTGTCAGGCGAGCTCACTCCCACGGTGGGCGACGTTCGCCTCCACGGTCAGCCCCTGCGCTCCATTCCGCCCTGGCGCCTCGCGCATAGCCGGGCGGTGATGCCGCAGGCCTCCGATCTCAGCTTTCCCTTCACGGTCTTCGAGGTCGCCAGCCTCGGAGTCGAGGGACTCGGCCGTGGCCTGTCGCGGAGCGACCGGCAGCGCATTGCCCTTGACGCCCTTGCCCTTGCCGATGTGGCGCATCTTGCGCGCCGCAATTACCAGACTCTCTCGGGCGGTGAGCGGCAGCGGGTTCATTTCGCCCGCGTGCTGGCGCAGCTGCAGGCTGGGCGCACCGTCGAGACCAGGCAGGTGCTGTTTCTCGACGAACCCATCGCCAGCCTCGACCTCAAGCATCAGCTCGCCCTGATGCAGACGGCGAAGAGCCTCGCGCAAGACGGGCTCGCGGTCGTGGCCGTGCTGCATGACCTGCAGCTCGCCGCCGGCATGGGGAACGATCTCGTCCTCATGCAGGGGGGCCGGGTCGTCGCAAGGGGAGGCTCCGAGGTGGTGCTGACCCCCGGGCGGCTCGCTGAGGTCTTCGGCGTAAACCTGATTTCCCCCGCTGTTCCGCCGAGCCCGTGGATGCTTGCGCCGGATCGTTCACATTCCGCTGGGGCAGGATAAGCCCCGGTACCGAACCGTTCTGCGAACGTGCCTGATCCGAACATTATACCAATGATCTAGTCACCGCTCATTGACTTCCCAAAACGTTTTGGAGATCTAGTTGAAGACACAAGGAGAGCAGAGCCCCTGTGTCGAACCTGAAGCTTCTCGCGCAATCGCTCGGCCTGTCGATCACGACGGTGTCGCGAGCCCTCGACGGCTATTCCGACGTGGCGCCGGCCACCCGCGAGCGCGTCCAGGCGGCTGCCCGGGCCATGAACTATCGGCCGAACCCGGCCGCCCGCAGCCTGCGGCGGCGCAAGGCCGAAGCGGTGGCCGTGACCCTGCCGACGGAGCCGGGTCGGTTCGGACCTCCGATTTTTCTCAACATGCTGTCAGCCTGCGGTCAGCGGCTCGCCGAGGAGGGCCTCGACCTGATGCTGCTGCCGACCGCCGGGCGCTCGGGCGAGATGGACACCTACCGGCGGCTTCTGGACGGAAGGCGCGCCGATGCGGTGATCGTGGTGCGCACGCGGCTCGAGGACGAGCGCGTCGCCTTTCTGAAAGAGCGCGGTATCCCCTTCGTCACCCATGGCCGCACGGCGCGGCCGGGCGAACATGCCTTCATCGACGGCGATGGCGAAGCCGGTTTTCGGGACGCCGCCCGCCAACTCGCGGCCGCCGGCCATCGGCGGATCGCCCATATCGCGGCCCCGCAGGATCTGACCTTTGCCCATCTGCGCCGCAAGGGCTGGCTGGCGGCTCTCGACGAGGTCGGCTCCTCGGAGAGACTCGAATACGCCGCGCAGCCCACGGAGGCCGGCGGCTACGAGGCCGCGCAGTGGCTGCTGCAGCAGAGCGCGCCGCCCACGGCCCTTCTATGCGCCACCGACAGCATGGCGATCGGTGCCCTGAGCGCCCTCAAGGAGCGCGGCTTCACCGCCGGGCGCGAGATTGCCGTGATCGGGCACGACAATCTGCCCTCGGCCGCATTCACGGATCCGCCGCTCTCGAGCATGGAGATCGCTGCCCCCGATGTGGGCCGGCAGCTGGCCGAGATGCTGATCGCGCGACTCGGCGGGCGCGAGGCCCGCGAGCTGCAAACCATTCTGCCGGTTCGGCAGGTTCCGAGGGCCACCCACGGACCGGCGAACTGAGTCTGATGCCCTCGACCTTCCGGGCCCGGGTCGAGCGGCACCAAGAAGGGACCGATGGAGGAAGGACATGACGCATCCGGTATCGCTTCGCGCCATTGCCGCCGCGGCCGCCCTGTTCGGAGGGCTGACCGTCGCTCAGGCGCAGGAAACGATCTTTTACTCGACCCAGCTTCGTCCCATCGAGGAAGCCACGAAAGTCCGCGAGGTCCTGCTCAAAGGCCTTTCGGGCAAGACCACTTATGTCGTCGATGAGCCGCCCGCGTTCGCGGTGCGCATGAAGGCGGAAACGCAGGCCGGCAAGCGCACGGCGAGCGTGGTCGGCGCCCTGCACGGCGAGTTGCAGCCGCACGTGCCGGCCGATCTCCAGCCCGTCGACGATGTCGCCGCGAAGCTCACCGACCGTGGCATTCCGGCGAGCCTGATGGATCTCGGCAAGCTCGGCACGAGCCAGCAGCAATACATCCCGTGGATGCAGGCCACCTACGTGATGGTCGCCAACAAGCAGGCTCTGCAATACCTGCCGGCCGGCGCTGACGTGAACAGCCTGACCTATGCGCAGCTCCAGCAATGGGGCAAGAACATCGTCGACAAGACCGGGCAACGCCGTCTCGGCTTCCCGGCCGGTCCGACCGGCCTCCTGCCGCGGTTCTTCCAGGGCTATTTCTATCCGTCCTTCACGGGCGGCGTGGTCACCACCTTCAAGTCGGCGGATGCCGAGGCCGGGTGGAACGCCCTGAAGGAGTTGTGGGCGGTGTCGAACCCCAACTCCACCAACTACAACTTCATGCAGGAGCCGCTGCTTTCCGGGGAGGTGTGGATCGCCTGGGATCACATCGCCCGCGTGAAGGAAGCTCTCACCCTGCAGCCGGATCAGTTCGTCGCCTTCCCGGCGCCGGCCGGCCCGAAGGGACGTGGCTACATGCCGGTGATCGCCGGTCTCGCCATCCCGAAGGACGCCCCGAACCGCGCCGGCGCCGTGGCGGTGATCGAGCACCTGACCAAGCCTCAGACGCAGCTGGCGACGGCCGCCGAAGTCGGCTTCTTCCCGGTGGTGAAGGCCGAGCTGCCGGCGGATCTTGCGCCCGGCATCAAGGCGCTCGCCGGCGCGGTCGCGGCGACCCAGAACGCCAAGGATGCGCTCGTGTCGCTTCTGCCGGTCGGCCTCGGCGCCAAGGGGGGCGAGTTCAACAAGGTCTACATGGATTCGTTCCAGCGCATCGTGCTGCGCAACGAACCGGTCAAGGACGTGCTCGAAGCGCAGGCGAAAGTGCTCGACGCACTCATGAAGGACACCGGCGCGCCGTGCTGGGCTCCGGACAAGCCGAGCCAGGGCGCCTGCGCGGTCCAGTAACCTGACACTGAAAGCCCGGCGGAGAAGGTTTCGCCGGGCTCCTCCTTTTGCCAGTGGAGCGGCTTCATGCCTGCGCGCACATCCTGGATCCCCTATGCGCTGATCGCGCCCTCGGTCGTCTTCTTGGGCGTGCTGTTTCTCGTGCCGCTCGTGCAGACGATCTGGCTGTCGTTTTCCGCAGGCGAAGGCCTGTCGCTGGAGAACTACCAGCGCATGGCGGGCGACCTGAACTTCTCGCTCGCCGTCAAGAACACGTTCCTCCTCACCCTCGTGGTCGTGCCGCTCCAGGTCGTGCTGGCGCTCGGCATGGCCACCATGGTGACGAAGCTCGACAAGGGCCGCGACTTGGTCCTGTGGGTTCTCACCATTCCGCTGGGCATCTCGGATCTCGCCGCCGGCCTCGCCTGGCTCGCCCTGCTTCAGAACACCGGCTACCTGAACTCGGCGCTCTACGCGCTCGGCCTCGTTCAAGGACCGACCGGATGGCTCTCGCAGGAGGCCCCGGTCGCCCTGTTCTTCGCCATCGTGCTGGCTGAGCTCTGGCGCGCCACCGCGATCGTGCTGGTGATCCTGATCGCCGGCCTGCAGCTGATCCCGAAGGAATTCGCGGAAGCCGCCGAGATCTTCGGCGCGAAGCCCTGGACACGCTTCACCAAGATTACCCTGCCGCTCCTCAAGCCCAGCCTGCAATCGGCCCTGATCCTGCGCACGGTTCTCGCCTTCGAGGTCTTCGCCGTCGTCTACGCGCTGGGCGGGCGCAACTTTCCCGTCCTCGCCGGCGAGGCCTATGTCTGGCAGAACGACAACCAGAACTACGGTGTCGCCGCAGCCTATGCGGTGCTCATCATGGCGATTTCGCTCGCCGCGACCGCCGTCTACCTGCGCGTGCTGAGAACGCGCCCGGAGCAGCTCCCATGACCACCAGCGCTGCCGAACTCTCACAAACTTCGACGAGCCGCAACATGGCTCTCCCGTCCGCGCGGCGCCTGCTGCTCTGGACGGGCCTTGCGGTGCTCATCGCCTGGGTGCTGGTGCCGATCTATCTCGTGGCGCTCGGCGCCTTCGGGGGAAGGCTCGGCGTGTTCCGCTGGCCGAAATCGATCTGGCCCACGGACCTGTCCTTTGCAGCCATGAGCCAGTTCCTCGCCATCGAGGGCGTGTTCAACGCGCTGGTCAACTCGCTCATCGCCGCCGGGCTGACGGTGGTGTTCTCCATTGCGCTCGGCGCGCCCGCCGGCTATGCGCTGGCGCGCTACAGCTTCCGCGGGCAGAACGCCTATCGGCTGCTCGTTCTCCTCACCCGCGCCTTCCCGCTCGCCATCCTGGCGCTGCCGCTCACCGTCTCGTTCATCCGCCTCGGCCTCTACGACACGCCCTTCGGCGTGTCGCTGATCCACACGGTGCTGGCGCTGCCCTTCGCGGCGCTCGTCACGCAGAGCCTGTTCATGGGTATCCCGCGCGAATACGAGGAGGCCGCCTGGGTGTTCGGCTGCACGCGCTTCCAGGCCTTCATGAAGGTGGTTCTGCCGCTCGCCCTGCCGGGGCTTGCGGCGACCGCCATCTTCGCCTTCGTGATCTCCTGGAACGAGGTGTTCGCGGCCTCGATCCTCACCGTACGCGAGCGCACGCTCACCGCCTATCTGCTGCGGATCCTCGCCGAGAGCCCGCTGCATTACCGCTTCGCCGGCGGCTTCATCCTCATCATCCCTTCCGTGCTCTTCATCTTCGCCGTGAGACGATATCTCTTCGCGGTGTGGGGCATCGCCAGCAAGTAACGGATCACCCTCATGGCTGACATCGTCATCGACCGCGTCGTCAAGGAATTCGGCTCCTTCCGCGCCCTGCAGGAAGTCTCGCTCACCGTCAACGACGGCGAGTTCGTGGCGCTCCTCGGCCCCTCGGGCTGCGGCAAGACCACTTTGCTCCGCATCATCGCGGGTCTCGAGGCCCAGACCGCCGGGCGCGTCGTGATCGGCGGGCAGGACGTGAGCGACCTCGCGCCGCGCAAGCGCGGGCTCGCGATGGTGTTCCAGAACTACGCCGTCTTCCCGCACATGACCGTGTTCGAGAACGTCGCCTTCGGCCTGCGGATGCAGAAAGCCTCGCAAGCCGACGTCAAGCGCAAGGTCGAACGCGCGGCGGCCCTGCTCCACATCGAGAGCTATCTCGACCGCTATCCGGCCAAGCTCTCGGGCGGTCAGCGTCAGCGCGTGGCGGTGGCCCGTGCGCTCGCCGTCGAGCCCGCCGTGCTGCTCATGGACGAGCCGCTCTCCAATCTCGACGCGCTCCTGCGGCTCGAGATGCGCACGGAGCTGAAGGCGGTTCTGCGCGAGGCCGGAACGACGACGATCTACGTGACGCATGACCAGACCGAAGCCATGGGCCTCGCCGACCGCATCGCCGTGATGTATGGCGGCAAGATCGACCAGATCGGCTCCCCCCTCGAGATCTATGCGACGCCCGCGACCCGCTTCGTCGGCGGCTTCATCGGCTCGCCGCCCATGAACTTCATCAAGGTCCTGTGCAGCCAGGGCATGGCGCGGATCGGCGATGCCGCGCTGCCGTGCCCGTCGACAGCGCAGAACCTGGAACTGGGACTTCGTGGCGAGGATGCGAGCCTGAGCCCCAACGGCTCCGGCATACCCTTCGATGTGCGCGTGGTGGAGCCGATGGGCTCGCACCTGCTCCTGACGGGATCCATCGACGGCCAGCTCGCCCGCATCGTCGCACCGCCGACGGCACGGGTGAATGCCGGCGCGCGCGTGGGCCTCACCATCGATCCTGCGCGCGTGACCTGGATCGACAGCAGCAGCGGACGCGCCATTGCCCGGGCCTGAAATTTCGAGTTGAAGGACATTTGAGATGAACACGCTTCCGAAGGAAGAGGCGGCGCGCGCCATTCTCGCGCGCAACGACCGCGGCGGCTACACGGTGCCCACGGACCGGCTCTATCCGTTCCAGTGGAACTGGGATTCGGCCTTCGTGGCCATGGGCTTTGCGATCTTCGACGTCACCCGCGCCTATCGCGAGCTGGAGCGCCTCGCCGAAGGCCAGTGGGACGACGGCATGATCCCGCACATCGTGTTCCATGCCCCGAGCGACACCTATTTTCCAGGTCCCGACGTGTGGGGTACGCGCCACCGCGTCCCGACCTCCGGCATCACGCAGCCGGCGGTGTTCGGCATGGCCCTGCGCCATGTGCACGAGGCCGCTCTCGCAACCGGCACGGCCGGCGCGACGGAGCGGACCAAGGTCTTGTTCCAGGCTGCCCTGCGCTCGCACCGCTGGTGGCTGTCCGCGCGCGATCCGGACGGGCTCGGTCTCGTGTCGATCCTGCATCCTTGGGAGAGCGGCAGCGACAACTCGCCGGCCTGGGACGAGGCGCTCGCCCGCGTGCCGACCACCACGAAGACCACGATCCGCCGCAAGGATACGGGCCATGTGGACGCCTCCATGCGTCCGCGCGACGAGGACTACCAGCGCTTCATTCACCTCGTGGATACCTATCGGGATTGCGGCTGGGACCCCAAGCGGCAATGGGCGGCGGCTCCGTTCAAGGTGGCGGACGTGCAGATGACCGCCATCCTGGCGCGCGCAACCGCCGATCTCATGCATCTCGCGGAGAGCCTGGGCACGAATGACGAGAAGGCCGAGCTGGCGCGCATGCACGCAAGGCTCTGCGAGGGCCTCGCCCGCCGCTGGCGTCCGACGCTGTCTCGCTTCGTCAACCTCGACCTGATCTCAGGCCGGGACATCGAGACGCCCACGCAGGCCGCTTTCATTCCGCTCGTCGCCCTTACGCTCGACGAGGCTCAGCGGAACGCCGTCACGGCGGAGATCGAGCGCTGGCTCGCCGGCATGGTCGTGGGCGTTCCCTCGACGCCAGCCTTCTCGCCGGCGTTCGAACCCAAGCGCTATTGGCGCGGCCCGGTCTGGGCCGTGGTCAACTGGCTCATCTGCGACGGCCTGCGCCGGAACGGGTCCGCGGAACTCGCCCGCCGGATCGAGCAGACGACCGTCCGCGCCATCGAGACCGCAGGCTTCTGCGAATATTTCGATCCGACCACGGGCGAAGGCCTCGGCGGAGACACCTTCTCCTGGACGGCCGCGGCTTACATGGTGCTCGGCCGGCGAAGCTGAGTTCAGCCGTCGGAGCCACGGCCGAGCTCAAATTCGCGCAGGAACGTCACCGTACCCAAGGACGCTGAATGATCTGAGCCGGCAGTGCACCCACTTCCGGCTCAGATGCGTTCCGTGCGGTCAGGTCGTCATGCGCGTGGCGGCCTTTTGCATATTGTGACGCCTAAATGCAAATAAGATTTGCATTTAATGCTGACATTATGCAATCGTGCGCCATGCCCTGTGATCCCAGCCCGCGCGCAGCCCAATCGACCTTTGCCGTCAACGGACGGAGGCACCGCATCGCCGACGTGCCGGCAGCAGCCGAAGGTCGGCTCGACCGGCTGCCGCACATCCTGCGGGTTATGCTGGAGAACGTGCTGCGCAATGCGGGCGAGGATGCGCCCCGCGCCAGGGCTGCGATCCTGAATTGGCTCGAGGCCGGACGCAGCGAGGCGGAAATCCCGTTCCTGCCCGGCCGGGTGATGATGCACGACACCACCTGCGGCCCGGCTCTGGTCGACATCGCCGGCATGCGCTCGGCGCTCGCCGAGGCCGGGCACGATCCGAGCCGCCTCAATCCTGTCCTGCCCGTGGATGTGTCGACCGACCATTCCCTCGGCGTCGACGTTTTCGGCTCGCCCGATGCCCTTCGCCGCAACATGGAGCGCGAATACCGGCGCAATGCCGAGCGCTATCGCTTCATGAAATGGGCCACGCGGACGCTGACCGGTTTCCGTGTTCATCCGCCGGGCACGGGCATCATGCACACGCTCAACCTGGAGCGCCTGGCGAGCGTCGTCACCACGGCCGAGCGCGACGGGGAGTCCTGGGCCGTGCCCGACACCCTGATCGGCACCGACAGCCATACGCCCATGATCAACGGCATCGGCGTGCTCGGCTGGGGTGTCGGCGGGCTGGAAGCCGAGAGCGTGTTCTTCGGCATGCCTGTGATGATCCGCGTGCCGGACATCGTCGGCGTGCGTCTCACCGGACGGTTGCACCAGGGCGTGCTCGCCACCGATCTCGCCCTCACCGTCACCGAGCATCTGCGCCGCATCGATCTTGCGGATCGCTTCGTCGAATTCTTCGGACCCGGCGTGTCGACGCTGTCGGCCGGAGACCGTGCCGTCATCGCCAACATGACCCCGGAATTCGGCGCCAATTCCGGCTTCTTTCCCATCGACGATCAGACGCTGCGCTACCTGCGCGAAACGGGCCGCAGCGCCGATCACATCTGCCTCGTGGAGGCCTACGCCAAACGGCAGGGGCTCTGGTTCGATCCGGAGGCTTTTCCGCGCTTCACGGACGTGGTCGAGATCGATCTCAACGAGGTCGAGGTCAGCCTTGCTGGCCCGCGCCGGCCGCAGGACCGCATTCACGCCGGAAAGACCGTCGAGGCACTGGCGCCGATACTGCCGGGACGCCCTGCTCCGGCCTCAGCCGAGCAGCCGGGCGACGGCGCCGTCGCCATTGCGGCGATCACGAGCTGCACCAACACCTCCGATCCGCGGCTCCTGGTCGCCGCGGGTCTTGTCGCCCGCAAGGCGCGCCACCTCGGTCTCGTGCCGCCGGCGTGGGTGAAGACCTCTCTGGCGCCGGGCTCGCCCACGGCAGAACGCTACCTGCGCCGCGCCGGATTGCTGGAGGATCTTGAAGCGGTCGGCTTCGGCATCGTCGGCTATGGCTGCACCACCTGCATCGGCAATTCCGGCCCGCTTCCTGCGCTGATCGAGCAGGCCATGGCGAAGCGTGGCATCCTCCCCGTCGCCGTGCTGTCGGGCAACCGCAACTTCCCGGGCCGCGTGCACCCGCAGCTCGAAGCCGGCTTCCTGGCCTCGCCGCCGCTCGTCGTCGCCTTCGCGCTGGCAGGCGACGTCAACCGCGACATCCTGAGCGATCCCATCGGCCGCTCATCCGCCGGCGACGCGATCGGGCTCGCGGACCTCTGGCCCACGGGCGAGGAAATCGACGCGGCGCTCGCCACGGCCATCGATGCGCGCGACTACGACACCTCCTACGACGAGGCCGAGGCGAGCGAGACCTGGCGCGTGCTCGATGCGCCGGCCACTCCGCTGTTTCCCTGGAACGAAAGCTCGACCTATATCCGCCGTCCGCCTTTCGCCAGCTTCGGCAAGGGCACGCGGCTCGGCACCTACGCGGCGCATCCGCTGCTCGTGCTCGGCGACGACATCACCACCGATCACATTTCCCCGGCCGGGCAGATCCCGGCAACGGGCGAGGCTGCGGAATACCTCATCGCGCGGGGCGAGAACCCTCGCGATCTGAACGTCTTCGCCTCCCGCCGCGGCAATTGGGAAGCCATGGTGCGGGGCCTGTTCACCAACAAGTCCGTGCGCAACCTGCTCGATCCGCAGATCGCGCCGGGGTTCACGATCCATGCGGGATCGGGCGAACACCTGCCCCTTTACAAGGCCGCCGCGCTCTATGCCCAGGAGGGCGCCTCCGTGGTCGTGGTGGCGGGCGAGCGCTACGGCATGGGGTCGTCGCGCGACTGGGCGGCGAAAGGCGTGGCGCTGCTCGGCGCCCGCGCGGTGCTGGCCTCAAGCTTCGAGCGCATCCACCGCTCGAACCTGATCGGCATGGGCATCCTGCCCCTGCGCCTGCCTGTGGAGGGGCATCCGAACAGCCTGCACCTACATCCCGGGGACCAAATCGTCATCGCTGCAGATGCGGCAACGATCAGCCCACGCGGCGCCGTGCCCGTCACGATCCGCCGTGCCTCGGGCACAAGCGAAACCTTCATGACCATTGCCGCCGTCGAAACCGGCCTCGAGGTCGAGATCCTGCGCAACGGCGGCATCATTCCCCTCATCCTGCAGCGTGTCGTCGACGCGGAGGCCACAAGCCGCGCGACGCCTGCATCAGAGTTCACCGGCAGCGGTGAAAGCACCCGGCGAGAGGCTTCGCCGACAACAGGGCGCTGAGCGGCAGATTCCGCTTGGCGCTCACCATCTCACGCAACCTTAAAGGGAGGAACTCGTGAGTCACTTCACCAAGACGATCCGCGGCGTCGCCGTTGCCGCTCTCACACTTGTCGCGTCATCGGCCTTCGCCCAGCAGGAACTCAAGATCATGGCGCCGGCGGGCCCTGGCGGCGGCTGGGATTCGGCTGCCCGCTCGATCCAGCAGGTGCTCACGCAGAACGGCCTTGCCAAGAGCATTCAGGTCACCAATGTGACCGGCGCCGGCGGCACCATCGGCCTGGCGCAGTTCGTGAACAACGCGAAGGGCGACCCGAACCAGCTTATGGTCAACGGCATCACGATGATCGGCGCGATCCTGAGCAACAAGTCGCCGGTGAATCTCGATCAGGTCACGCCGATCGCGCGCCTCACGGGCGATCCGCTGGTGATCGTGGTGCCGGCGAATTCTCCCATCACGTCGGTCAAGGAGCTGGCGGACGCCGTGAAAGCGGATCCGGCGAAGGTGACCTGGGCCGGCGGCTCGGCGGGCGGTGCGGACCACATCTTGGCCGCCCTGTTCACCAAGGCGGCCGGCTCCGAGCCGTCCAAGGTCAACTACATTGCCTTCTCGGGTGGCGGCGAGGCCCTGGCAGCCATGCTCGGCGGCCGCGTGACGGCCGGCGTGTCCGGCTACGGCGAGTTCGAGAGCCAGATCAAGGCCGGCAAGCTGCGGGCGCTCGCCCTCTCGTCCGGCAAGCGCCTCGCCGGCGCCGACGTCCCCACCCTCAAGGAGCAGGGCATGGACGTGGAGGTCGTGAACTGGCGCGCCATCATGGCGCCTCCTTCCATCACGGCGGACCAGAAGAAGGCCCATGCCGACACGATCGACAAGCTGGTCAAGTCGAAGGAATGGGCCGAGATCCTGAAGCAGCGCGGCTGGGAAGACTTCTATCTCGCGGGCGCGCCGTTCGAAGCCTTCCTGAAGGAGGAGCAGGCCCGCGTCGGCGACGTGCTGAAGTCGATTGGCCTCGTGAAGTCCTGACGATTGCCGGGGAGCCCCGCACGGGCTCCCCGCCCCTGCTCGGAAATCTCCGCCGTGACGCCTCGGAGTACCCGGGTTGCGACAAATCGCGTAAAGAAGGATCAAGCCGTTCTTGAAGGTCGAGTGCGAGGTCGTGGTCATGAGTTTCGTCGGGGAGCGCCCGGTCGGCGGAAAGCGCGAGTTGACCGAAGGTCTCGCCGCCCAGATCTTTGACCATATCCGCGGATCCGGACTGGCTGCCGGGGCACACGTCACCGCACAGGAGCTGGCGGAACGGTTCAATGTGTCCCGGTTTCCCGTCGGCCAGGCCCTGCAGCTGCTCGCCGCCAAGGGCGTCCTCGTTCACGAGCGCAACCGCGGCTACTTCGTCTCGGACATCGAGGGCGCATCGCCGGAGAGTCTCGGGCTGGCCCCGAAGGACGATGCGTCGGAGATCTATTTCAGGATCGCCGAGGATCACCTTCACGGCCGCTTGCCGGACCCCGCTTCCGAGGCCTATCTCAAGGATACCTATGCGGTCACGAAGGCGCAGCTGAACGCGGTTCTGGGTCGCATCGCCCAGGAGGGCTGGGCCGAGCGCCGCCCCGGCTACGGCTGGTCCTTCTCGCCCATGCTGACGACCCCGGAAAGCCTGGAGCAGACCTATCGCGTGCGCCTCGCGCTCGAACCGGCGGCGTTGCTGGAGCCGCGCTATCACCTGGATCCCGAAACGGCGGCCCGCTGCCGCGAGGCGGAGCTGCGGCTCCTGGGCGGAGCCATCGAGACGGACAGCGCCGACGCGCTCCACGAGCGCGGCGTCCGCTTTCACGAGGCGATCATCGGAGCCTCCGGCAATCCGTTCTTCCTGGAAGCCGTCCGGCGCATCAACCGCGTCCGCCGCCTGCTCTCCTACCGATCGATGGTCGACCGCAAGCGCTATCGCCAGCAATGCGAGGAACACCTGCAGATTCTCGAATTCCTGGAACGCGGCAGGAACGCGGACGCCTCCCAGGCGCTTCGACGCCACCTGGAACATACGATCGAGAACCTTCAGGAGATCAGGCCGATCCTGGAGCGGTGAATTGTACGGTGGGCCGGAATAGCGGGCCCGAGCATAACGGGCACTTATCGGCCCTCTGGCACTTCAGATCCAATGATCTCGGATTGCTTTGCGGATCAAACCCAAAGAAGGGTTGGTGCCCAGGAGAGGACTGGCTATCCTGTTTGCTAAGCAACTGTAGCAACTGGGTTTTTTATCAGGTCCGAGCGGTATTGTTGAACAGTATTGTTGTATGAGTTTCGTTCACTTCTTTCAAGCTGACGTGAACTCACACACGCTGGATTAACAACCCGGATATTTAGTCCAAGAAATCTCAGCTACCTCTTCGCTACGGTGATATCGAGAACTCCCCCGTACCCCTAGGGGTGCTGTACGAGGTGTGTACGCTCCTCTGCCTGCGGTGGAAGTCGGCTGTGAACTTAACGTCATCGCTAAGCTCCGATTTCTCTGCAACCCAAGTAAGATAGTCCAAAGGCAAGTCGGTCCACTCCTGCCCTCGGTACTTGCCGAAGGTAACACGCGGAAGCAGCACCGGTTCAGAGGTCCACGTTACCAGTTCCTCCACCGATGCCACGGCCAGCATCTCGCGCAGGATGAAGGCAGTTACATATGCGTCAGGCAAGGCACGATGTGCACAACTGGCCACAAGAGAGTTCAGACCCTTTGGGCTGAGCCAATAGCGGAGTGTCTGATTATTGTGAGCGGGTGCATCCGGCCACATCCTTAGTGCGCACTTGTAGGTACAGATGGCCGGCCTGCCGTCCAAATAGTCTCCGACCCACTGACCATCAAAGCGCCAATTATGGGATGCAAAAGCATACACGCGATCCTTACCTGAAATATCTAGGTAACGGTGAACATGATGCTCAAATCTCATACATTGAGCGACGTCGTTATCTGTAATATGATGAACAGCAGACGCCTGAGCCGGAATAGGAATAGTAGGATTTATAAGATCTGAGCCTACGATAACTATATCATCTCCAATAATATCAACCGCTGCGATCTCAACAACTTGATCTTTTGGGTCCCGCCCAGTGGTCTCAAGGTCGAGAACGCGGATACGAACGCCACTTGTGTTACTCATAGAAAGCCACCTGTCTGCCAGCGTTAAGCGTGGTTTTACCTCGAAAAGCAGCTAGAGCGCGTACCCAACTCTGCTCTTCAACGTCCTCGCGCATAAAGTCAGCTGTTGCTGCGCGGAAGGAAGCGTGAACTCCCGAAACAAACATGACTTTCTCAAGGGACAGCGCAACGAAGGCAGATACGTCATAATCTGTTTCGGTATACGCGTAGGTGCCTGTTGCAGATCGCCAGTTTCCGCGAATGGCTCGGAAGCTCCAAGCTCCGCGATCAGCTTGCCGACGACCCTTCACCTGGACACGGCAAATCTGCCCTTCCCCTACATCAACCACGACGTCGTATGGCAAATCCCGACGTGCACCATGAGCGTCATAGCCCCACTTTAGGAGCTTCGCGATCACAAATGCCTCTGCAGCATCTCCCGCCCGCACGTCATTTCTACGCTGCACAGGATGGGAAGACTGCCTTTCTTGGAATAGGGACAGCTGAGTAATCATGACCACTACCCTCTAAGTTGCTAAGTTCTGATTTTAGAAGGGAATGTCGTCCTCGTACTCGGCTGGCTTAGTCTCCCAAACATCATCAACGACAACAACAATCTTGTCTGTCGCCGTGTGAGACAGCCGTACCCTGCAGACTGTCACAGGTTCAAATGGCTGTTTTCGACTAACGTAAAGGTGCCCCTCATCTAAGTCGTAATACGGCCGCTGCGCTCTCGCAGTGTAGGTCCCGACATACACACCTACGCCCTTCTGATCGAGTTCGAGAAGCTGGTTCGTCATTCCAACGGATCGCTTAATGCGCTCCGAAAGGGGCATAGGCTGATCGTGAAACCGCTCCTCATCCCACGGATTTGGCATAAGGCTTTCAACTTCGCTTAGAAGACTTACCAGCACGTCGACAGTATCGGCGGTAGGGTCAATGTCACAATCGACAGAACCAGAAAAACTGGTTGCAAGGGCATCAAGGAGAACTCGACCTGACTTAGTTCGTCTGAGGACTACAGCATTTTTATCATCGGGGTCATATTGAGGCTCCAACTCGCCTCGACGCTCATTGCTGATATCGTTTACGCTTACCTGCAGAACACTCGCGATAGCTGCAAGCGTTTCAAGCTGCAGCCTTTTTCCTTCTTCGGCGCGTTGAATAGTCCGCCGGTCAACACCGGCTGCTTCGGCCAGGACCTCTTGCGTCATTCCCCGGTTCTCTCTGAGTTGCTTGATTTTCATTCCGTCACAGTTCATCGACGTTTTCTCCTCTTTAGTGACGGTGATTGTATAAAAGGGCGGGCGACACCACGACGTCGTACAGGCGGCACAATGGCGGCGAGTTAGCGACAGCCAGCTGCTGCAGAGCGACAGGAGAGCGGCAGCAGTTTCTGACGCAGCCAAGAAGGGGCCCTTGAACTCACCGGAAAGGCTCCTTGCGGAGAACCCGCAGTTTGAGAGGCAGGCGCGTCCGGGCTGCTATAACCAAGTACATTAGCTTCAGAGGGACTTTCGCAGCAGTCTCATGGTTCTCCCAACGCAGGATCACGCTCCGCCCGGCAAAGCCTAATTCAAACCCCTCTCTCAAGATCGTGGTGTAGAGCGATTGAAAGTCTGAGTTGACATCGAGCTTCTGTGTGGACGTGTACAGTTCTTCGCACTCACCGTAGTCTCGGAAGAGTTCTTGCAACTCGGCAAAGGCTCTCTCGGCAGTGGGCGAAAGATCGCTTACTTGCTCCCACTGGAAGGCTTCGCACTGCTCCGCCAACTCCCTGATGTGCCTTCCATCTCGAATAGGATTGACCGAAATAAGTGTCGTTTCTTGTTCAAGCCTCTGTCGTTCCTTTTCAAACTCCTCAACATCCGGAACTATCCAAGGTTTGTTCAACCGATCGATGTCGTCCCATTCCATTGCGCGGGCCAGTGCACGTCGCGTATCGGCGCTACTCGGCTCGGCCCTCTCAACTCGTTGAATAGTTCTGACGGTCAGACCGCTCAGTTCAGCGAGTACCTCTTGGGTCCAACCTTTTTCCTCACGGTATGCAACAATAAAACGAGCAATTTCTGTAGGCGTTAGACACCGGGGAAGTTGGGATATCTTTGCGTCAGCCATTGTCAGCTCCTAAGGCACTCGCAAACCTTAGCAGTATGATCCTACCGAGCACACGACAGCAACCCGACAGAAGCACGACAGGGCCCATTTCCGCATACAGAGCCATACTTGATGCGAAGTTGCTTAGGCTTCTGCTTTCAGGATGATTGAGCAAAGCCATGCAGTCACTTCAACGTGTACCCTGACGTGACGTAACACGGCCATGCTTAGAAGCGTAACATCAGGGTTGACAACCGTAACATTCGCGGCAAATCTCTGAAGGTCTAAGACCCTGAGGTTACACATGGCTCGCATTGGTTACGCTCGTGTCTCCACCTCCGATCAAGACCTCCAGACCCAAATCGACAAGCTCAAGGCCGAAGGTTGTGAGGTCGTTCGCTCCGAGAAGGTCTCAGGCGCAAGCCGAGATGGACGGGAGGAACTGGCAACCGTCATCGAGTTCCTTCGCTCCGGCGATGAGCTTGTCGTCACCCTCCTCGACCGGCTTGGGCGCAACACCAGGGACGTTCTCAACATTGTTCATGAGGTAGAGCAGAAAGGGGCGTTTCTCACTGTCCTTGATCCTCACGTCAGCACACGCGGGGAGATGGGACACCTCGTCCTCACGGTCCTTGGCATGGTGGCTCAGATGGAGCGCCGGTTCATCAAGGAGCGACAAAGGGACGGGATCGAGAAGGCGAAGGCAGAAGGCGTCTACAGGGGCGGGAAGCGGCGTCTCGACCACGACAGGGTGAAGGCAATGCACTTAGAAGGGCATGGCCCTGCCGCAATCGCGAAGGCTCTTGGTTGCTCACGGATGCAGGTCTACCGAGTTCTACAGACATGATCGTCTAATCGGCTAAAAGTGCAGTCTCACTGCACCTTTCAGCTTCTTGTATTTGCTCGCTCTCGCTCCCGGAGGCGATGTAGGGAGAGCTTAAAGAGCGCTTCAGTCACTGAGCATCTGCGCGTGTTGCCCTCCCCTCGAAGGTGGCGCTGGAGGCCATCAGGAAGTGCGAAGCCGCTCTCATACGGCGCGGAACTCCCGGACCTGCAGAGCGGGCAATACGCCCTTTTTGAGCTTGATGTGGAGACGTAGGAGCCAGGGGACAACGGCTCCGCCTTCTGCATGACTGCTGCAGTTAATCTTTTCTCCAGATCATTCAGTTCCTCCCAGGAATGGACCTGAGACATCTTTCTTGCGACTTCACCTAGATCATCAGGCAGGAGGTCTAATATCGCCTCTCGCGCAAGATATAGATCCTCCTTGAGCCTCTGCACTTCCTGCACCAAGTCGCTTCGACGGTCCGACATGACTTTCCAGCGGTGATTACTGTTGCCAGCTAAAACGAGATTTCAATCATATTCGGCTAGTGTGTAAATTCGTAGCTTGTTGGCAAGGGTCGTCTCAAATTAGCGCCGATGCGCGAGTGGATTTTTCATTCCGAATCAACACTCACTTCCCGAATTGTCCCTCACCTCCAGGGAGAGCGATCAACTCCTCTGATCCAGCAGACAACCTTCCGTGTCTGCCTCCCTGTCTGTGACCATCTGTTGTCACGGACCTCATCGCATTGATTGCAACCTACTCAGGCAGATCGGATGCAACCAGACTCCCTTCTGCCAGTTCCACGCCCTGATACGCGCAATGGAATGGACTAACCACGAATCGACTCATCTAAACATGACCGATGACGTCTCCTCGTATGAGCCCGCTAGGCTCTTGGCCGAGTTGAAATCCAAAGCCTCAGAGGAGCCGCCTACTGATTTCCCTAACCGACTACCGCTGGCCGCAATCAAACAGATACGCCCATTGTTCCAAATCCGTGAAATGGATGAAAGGCACGTCAGCGAGCTTGCTCGGGTTCTTGCGAATGGCGAGGAACTCGACCCAGTTACTGTCATCCAAGTCGGGCGAGAGACAGTTCTGATCGACGGCCATCACCGGCTTGCTGCTTACGCCGCAACGAAGCGGACAGCAGACATCCCAGTAAGATACTTTACCGGCTCCCTGAAGGAGGCTCTACTGGAGGCCGGCGCAGGGAACTCCAAGGCCAAATTGCCGATGACCTCCCAGGAGCGCCAAGACTTCGCTTGGCGGCTGCAACTGATCGGCGGGTACTCCAAAGTAGATATCGCCCGGGCTTCCGGCGTGTCCACCTCGCAGGTAGCTATCATGCGGAAAGCCAAACGATCCCTTGGCGAGGAGGCGTTCAGCTATGACTCCTGGTGGCGAGCCAGGAGGGCGTGGCAAGGCTATCAACCAGAAGAGATATCGTTGGATGACGAGGGGGTCTGGCTAGAGGAACAGGCCACGAGGTACGCTGATCGGCTCGCCAAGGAGTTCAGTAGTAAGCTCTCCAACAACCTGGAGGTCGCCGCAAGAGCCCTAGCGATTTACTTCGGGAGGCGGCTCCCTGAGATTGTTGAGGAGCTTCGCGGGCACCTTCCCAAGCCTGATGACATTGACTGGGAAGGGGACGACGACTTCTAGGCCCCTGTACATTCCTTACGGTGTCTAAATTGTACACCTACAGCAACGTTGGCAGTGCAGTGTGCTACTGCGCTGTCAGCGTCAGGCTTCCCATCTGTTTTTTTGGCCTGTCGAAGATGAACGCTGCTTGTGTTCGCCTCACCACCAACTGAGTACCGTGGCAATTTGGCGATAGCATCGTGGAGGCGTTCCATCACGATTCGTCCGACGTACCGGTTGTCCTGTCCATGCAAGGCATGCCCCAAGAGGCGCTTACGGATCGTGTCTGGCACTTCGAGGTTGACCAGTTCTGTAGCCACGCGATGCCGCCAACCATGGTTGGGAGCTACTTCACCAGAGACAACACCGGGCAAGCCCAAGCCTCGTACCCAGTCACCAAGACGGTTGATGATGACAGACCGACGCGACCGGCGATCCCCACGCTCGGCTTTCTCCTCGTAGAACAGGCGCTCCCGAGGCTGTGAGGCCACCCATTCGACAAAGCCAAGCTCAATCAGATGAGGATGGAGCGGCACCACCCTAGCCGACGGTTTGTTCTTGAGGCGACCAGCAGCGGGGTTGATGTCGAGATACCAGGACCCGGTTTCGGGCTCTTGTCTCACATCCTGGCGTCGAAGCTGTGCGACCTCGCCTGCTCGTGCCCCTGAATAGGCCATGAGCCACGGTAGCCAGCGGCGTACCGGGCTCCTCTCTCGACTAGCGGCTCTAAGCACCGCCTCAGCCTTGGCCAGCGTGTATCCACGCTCAGCTCGCCCCTCGTCTCGCCGCTCCACCTTGGGCACCTCAAGAGCCGGGTTCGAGGACACGTAACGCTTCGCCTTGGCCCACTTGAACAGAGCCTTTACCGCTGCGAGGTGAGCGTCGTTGATTGTCTTGGCAGTTAGGCCCTTGGCGACAAGATCGTCTGTCCAGGCAATGATGGCTTCCGTTGTGATCCTCTCGGGGTCATTGGTTCCTGCATGGGTCACGAGGCTCTTAATGCTTCTTGCCCACTCCGCCCGCGTCTTGGGTGAGTAAGCTCGTTCGTTCGCCAGCTTCTCGAACAGGCCGGTGAGGGTAAACCTTCCGGTAGACTGCTTCGGCGGCTCGGCAGGTCTGTTCCACACGGGGAAGCGGTCGGTTCGTGTGTCAGGCCCATAGTCGCCTAGTGCATTGAAGAACAGGCCCTCGCCCGCCTCGCGCAAGGCCAGTCCGACCTGCTCGATGAGCCGGGTTCGGCTGTCGGCATCCACGACCAAGCCGTGCCGGGCTAACACAGCGTCGGCGAATGGCCCGAACCTCTCTGCTAGGCTTCTGGCTCGTTTCTCGTCCTCCGAGGCTATCAAGAGGGCAGCACGTCCGAACCGCCCATGGAGGGCCTTTACGTTGGCGCGATTGACTGAGGCCCATAGCTCAGGACTGCCAGGATCGTCCTCACATGCCGCCGTAATCGAGCGATACACCTCCCCTGCAAGGGCCAGGACCTCTTTGTGGCTGAGCCGCCGAGGCCCTTCCCGTACAGCCCGCCAGATGTTTTCAAGGTAGGCCATGACTACCGCCTGCCTCGCCCGAGCCTCCTGAGGGTCCCGAGTACGAAGTGACACGCGGATGTCTTGGGCCTTCTCCGAGACGGTGACGGGAACAATCGCATCGCCAACCGGGATAGAGAGTTGCATTCCTCGAACCTTCGACTTCACGTCGGCTGGAATGCGTTGAATGAACTGATGGTGAGTGGACCCCGAGCGTTTCATGGGACGGGGCATTGCAAGCGGCATTGTTGAGCGGCCCTGTTGAACAGTCGGACCCGGCTCAAACCCTTGTCATCGCTTAACTTATTACGGAAGCACATCTTCTGAGAAAGATGGTGCCCAGGAGAGGACTCGAACCTCCACGGTGTTACCCACTGGTACCTGAAACCAGCGCGTCTACCAATTCCGCCACCTGGGCATGCCTCGTCGGCGAGGCTTCGTTTACGGTGCTTCTCGGGCTTCGTCAATCACTGAAAATGCGACCGATGTGCTTTCTTCTCCATGCACCCCTTCACAGGGGATCGGCGTTTGACTAGAGACATTTTAAGTTTCACGCCCAAGCTCCATGCTAGCCCTTCGCCGGGCAGGAGAGTTTCATGATCGGTGCCCTTCGCACGCCTGAGCAGCAAACCGTCACCGTCTTCGGCGGATCAGGCTTTCTCGGCCGTTACGTGGTGAGCCGCTTGGCCGAGCGCGGCTATCGCGTTCTCGTGCCGACCCGCCAGCCGAACCTTTCGAACTTCCTGCCCCTGGGCAAGGTAGGACAGATCAACCCGATCCACGCCAACCTGCGCAACAAGGACTCGGTCGCCCATGCGGTGGCGCGGGCCGACCATGTGGTCAACCTCGTCGGCATCCTTCAGGAAACCGGCCGCCAGCGTTTCGATACCGTTCACGCCCAGGCGCCCGCGATGATCGCGCGGCTCGCCAAGAGGGCCGTGTCCTTCACCCACGTCTCGGCCATCGGGGCCGATGCGAACTCCGAATCGGCCTATGCGCGTTCCAAGGCGGAGGGCGAAGCCGCCCTGCTCGAGGCACGGCCGGATGCGGTGATCCTGCGCCCGTCGCTGATGTTCGGGCCGGGCGACAGCGCCTTCAACCGCTTCGGGACGCTCGCCCGCATGCTTCCCGTGCTGCCGCTGCCGGGAGCCGAGACCCGCTTCCAGCCGGTCTATGCCGGCGACGTGGCCGAGGCCGTCGTGCGGGCGGTGGACGGCGCGGTGCCGGGCGGACGCGTCTACGAGCTCGGCGGGCCCGAGATCCGCACCATGCGCCAGATGATGGAATTCGTGTTCGAGGTCACCGAGCGCAAGCGCGTCATCCTGCCTGTGCCGAACAGCCTGGCGCGGACCATGGGCAGCGCCCTTGGCACCCTCGACTGGCTGACCCTGGGGCTCATCCCGGACGAGCTCGTCACCACCCGCGACCAGGCGATCCTGCTGGAGACGGACAACGTGGTCTCGGAAGGCGCCCTGCGTGAGGGCCGCACGCTCCAGGGCCTCGGTCTTGCGCCGACCACCATCGAGGCGATCGTGCCGGCCTATCTCCTGCGCTTCCGCAAGACCGGACAATTCGATCTCAAGCGCAACGCAACGCAGACGACCCCGGACCTGCTCGCACCCCGCTCAGGGGGCCCCGGATCCGACTTCCACCCGGAGCGGGCGTCCGGTCCTGCCATAGGCCAGCAGGCGAGCCACTGAGGGGCGGTGTTCCGCCCTTTCAGGCCTTCTCGATCGACGCTTGCTCCTCATGGCGAAGCGGCATCCGCTTCGCCGCCCCCTGTGAGAGCTTCTTGTGAAGGTGAACCATCAAGGCCGCGCCGAAGATCGGCGTGATCAGGTTCACCACCGGCACGAGCACCAGAGCCGCCACGACAGCACCCGCGGCCAGCACCTTGCCCCGGTGCTCGGCGCGCAGGCGCGTCACGTCCTCGGCCGGCCAGAACCGGCCCGCCGCCAGCTCGAAATATTCCCGGCCCAGCAGATAGGCATTGGTGATGAAGAACACGCCGATATTGATGCCGGGGATGAAGAACAGGAGCAGGGCCCCGAGGTTCACCAGGAGAGACAGGCCGGCGAAGCGAAGCCCGTAGAGGAGGGATTTTCCGAACGGCAGAGCCTGGCCGGGCGGATCGGCCGGATAATCCTTGCGTTCTACGACCTCGGCCACGTCGTCGAGAAAGTAGCCCGCCACGATGGCGGAGATTGCCGGCAGCAGGTAGATCAGGGCGACGAACAGGCCGAAACCCGCAAGGAAGAACGCGAAGCTGTCGATGATCGGATAGGCGGCGCTCAGATCGTGGTTCGTGAGAAAGATGTCGAACAGCTTGGTCAGCCCGAGCCAGACCAGAACGAGCAGCGCCACCGTCAATCCAATCGATTTCCAGAGAATGCGCCGCAGGGCGGGCGAGAAAACCTCGCGGATCGCCGTGAAAACCGATTGAAGCAGCATCTGTCGTTCGTCTCCTGACAAGACCTCCCTTGATCGGGAAGGTGGACCTTACTTATGAACGACCGCGCCGCAAAGCGAGAGCTGGAGATCATCGTGCCCTTGGAAGGTGAAACGGCGAGGAACCTGGAGGCCAATCCGGACGTGGCGATCGTCGGCGCGGGAAGCGCCGGGATCGCAGCGGCGCGACGCCTGCTGGCATCGGGATTGAGCGTGACGGTGCTGGAGGCGCGCGACCGCATGGGCGGACGCACGGTCACGCGTCCTTTCAAGGGCCATCCGGTCGATCTCGGCGCCCACTGGCTCCATGCGGGTCCGATCAACCCTCTGGTGAAGCTCGGGCATCTGCGCGGCGAGCCCCTGCGCCGGGCGCCGGTGAACGGGCATTTCTTCGTGCGCGGCAGGCCCGGCAGCCGCGCCGAGCGCGCGGCTCTCGACCGTGCCTTCGACATGGCCGACCGGGCGATGACCCAGGCGGCGAAGGCTCGCGAGGACCAGCCGGCAGCCAGGGCGCTTCCGCCCATGGGGCCGCAGGGGCGACGGGTGGCGGCCATCCACGGCCTTGTCTCGGGCCGGCCGCTCGACGAGGTCAGCCTGCACGATTTTCCGAGCATGGAATACTCGGACAACCTGTTCATCGCCGGTGGTCTCGGCACATATCTGCACCGCCTTGGACGCGATCTCCCTGTGCGGCTCGGCGCCGCCGTTCATGCCATCGACTGGTCCGGTCAAGGGGTCAGGATCGACTCTTCGGCCGGGACGCTCCAGGCCAGGGCCGTCATCGTCACCACCCCCATGGCCGTGCTGCAGCGGGATGGGATCCGCTTCGCACCCGCGCTCCCCAACACCGTCAACGAAGCCGTGCACGGTTTCACGCAGGGCGTCTATGAACACGTGATCCTGCACTGGCCGGATGCGCCCTTTCGTGGGGCTGACCGGCTGGCGAGCCTGACGGGAACGCGCCGGCAGCCGCCCGGCCTCCTGACCCGCATCGACGGCACGCCGTTCCATTTCTTCGAGCTCGATCAGCCCACCGCCGCCGCTTTCGATCGTCGCGATCGCCACACGCCGTTCCGCTATGCCCGCGAGGTGCTGGCAGAGCATTTCGGCCATCGGGCGATCCGGAATCTCTCCGCCCTGCACAGCACCGCCTGGCGGCACGACCCCTGGTCGCGCGCGTCCTGGGCCGTGGTGCCGCCGGGGCTTTATGCTATCCGCGATATCCTGAAGGCGCCGGTCGGAGACCGGATCTGGTTCGCCGGCGAGGCGCTCTCGCGGGCCCAATGGGGCACGGCCGGAGGAGCCTGGGAGGAAGGCGAGAGAGCCGCCGGCGAGGTCATTGCCCAGCTCCGCTGACGAGATCAGGGCTGAGCCAAGCCGTTGTCCAGCCGGGCGCGGACCCAGTTCACGGCCTCGTCGAGAGTGGCCAGGACGGGAGGTCCTGCGCTGATCAAGGCGCTGCAGGGGCCGAAGCCCGCTTCCAGGAACCAGCCTCCGGCGCGCTCCTGGCCGCCGACGGTTTCTTCCGGCGTCACCAAGGTGAAGACGGCCACGAGCTGGCCGTTCGCGAGGACGAGCCGGCCTTCGTGGCGGCCGCCATCTGCCATGACGGGCATCGCCAGGAGTGTGATGTCACGTGTCATCGGTCTGAAGGTCCGGGCTATCGATCCTCGTTCTGGAGGCTGAGATAGGTCGAGGTGAACTCGCCCACCTTCTTCAGCCGTTCCCAATCGAGAATGGTCAACGCATCACCCTGGAAACGGATCAGCCCTTCCTTGCGCAGCTCCTGCAGCACGCGGTTCACGTGAACGGTCGAGAGTCCCAGGGTATCGCCGAGTTCCGCTTGAGTGATCGGAAGCTGGATCGTGTCGCCTTCGGTGCGCCCGACAGCTTTCAGGCGTAAGAAAAGCTCGCAGATCAGATGCGCCATGTGCGCCGTGGCGGAGAGGCGCCCCATGGCAGTCAGCCATTCCCGATGGATGGCGCCGTCGATCAGCGTATTGAGCCAGAGCATCCGCGTCAGGTGCGGGTATTCGTCCGTGATCTTTTCAAGCGTGGTGTGGGGAACATGGGCGATCCGACACGTGGTCAGCGCCAGAACCCCGTGGTCCATCGTCTTCAGCAGGAAGCTGTGCAGATCGATGAAATCGCCTGCCACATGAAGAGCCGAGATCTGCCGCCGTCCGTTCGAGACGATCTTGTAACGGGCGGCGAAACCATCCAGGAGCAGCGAACTCTCCGTCGGGCGGTCGCCTTCCCGCACGATATCCTCGTCAGCTTCGACGATCCGAACCCGCGAAATAGCGTTTTCCAGTGCCCTCTTCTCCTCATCGGAGAGCTGGTCACGCTGTTCGAGCTTCAGGATCAGAGGGTTGGTCATACGGGTCATGGCTGGACTTAGAAACAGACCTGTTCTGGCCAAACTCCATTCTGAGCTGCACTCACATATGTTTATGCTCAAGTTGGATTCTAGTTTCGCGGAGTCGCAGCCCACACCTTCACGGTCCTGAGAGGGTCTGCAGGACCCCTCAAGCGGATGACGGTGACGCTCGATCCGCCCGCCTTGGTCGGGTCGGCCCGGCAGTGCCAGGATCGCCTGTCCGTGAGCCGAGGGCCGGCCAGACCGGCCCAGTCTCTTCCCGGTCGGGATGCGCGATCAGAGCATGCTGGGCAGCACGCGATCCGGCGGCTTGTGGCCGTCGACGAAGGCCCGGATGTTGACGATGACCTTCTCGCCCATGGCCACGCGCCCCTCGTGGGTTGCCGAGCCCATGTGCGGCAGCAGCACCACCTTGCCTTGACGGGCGAGCCGCACGAGGCGCGGATTGACCGCCGGCTCCTCCTCGAACACGTCGAGGCCCGCACCTGCGATGGCGCCGGCTTCGATGAGCTTGGTGAGCGCACTCTCGTCGATGATCTCGCCCCGGGCGGTGTTCACCAGAATGGCATCGGGCTTCATGAGCTTGAGGCGCCGGGCCGAGAGCAGGTGATAGGTGGCGGGCGTGTGCGGGCAGTTCACGGACACGATATCCATGCGGGCCAGCATCTGGTCGAGGGATTCCCAGTAGGTCGCCTCGAGCTCCGCCTCGATCTTCGGCGGCACGTGGCGGCGGTTGTGATAGTGGATCGACAGCCCGAAGGCCTTGGCCCGGCGGGCCAGCGCCTGGCCGATGCGGCCCATGCCGACGATGCCGAGGCGCTTTCCCGTGATGCGCCGGCCGAGCATCCAGGTCGGCGACCAGCCGGCCCAGTTCCCGTCCGGGATCACCCGAGCGCCTTCCGTGATGCGGCGGGCGACCGCCAGGATCAGCGCCATGGTCATGTCGGCCGTGTCCTCGGTGAGGACGCCGGGCGTGTTGGTGACGGTGATGCCCCGGGCCACGGCGGCCGAGACGTCGATGTTGTCGACGCCATTGCCGAAATTGGCGATGAGCTTCAGGCTGGGACCAGCCTGCTCCAGCAGCGCGGCGTCGATCTCGTCCGTGATGGTCGGCACGAGCACATCGGCCGTCTTGACCGCATCGGCGAGCTCCTGCGCCGAGAGAGGCTTGTCCTCGAGGTTGAGGCGCGTCTCGAACAGTTCGCGCAGGCGCGTCTCGATCACATCGGGCAGGCGGCGGGTGACAACGACGACCGGTCTCTTCTTCATCGACTTCAAGCGTCCCCAGCACTGAAAAACCCGCGAAGTTTAAAGAGTTTCACGCTCTCTTAACTCTGCTTCGGCGATCAAAGGTGACGACCCGCCGCGTGGCGGTCTCCGTCAAGCTTCTCTACCAGAGCCTCAACCCAAGACAAAGCCACTATCCGGGGGAACCATGCGCAAGATCGTCCTTGCCCTTGCTCTTGTCAGCCTGAGCGCCGCATCGGCCCTGGGGCAGCAGCAGCCACCGGGCGGCCGTCTTGGCACCGGTCTGCCGGTGCCGCGCTATGTCAGCCTCAAGACGGACCGGGTGAACCTGCGCGAAGGTCCCTCCAAGGATCACAGGACCGCCTGGGTGTTCCAGCGGGCAGGCCTGCCGGTGGAGATCATCGCCGAATACGAGACCTGGCGGCGCATCCGCGATTCGGAGGGCACGGAAGGCTGGGTCCTCCATTCCCTTCTGTCGGGGCGGCGTACCGCCCTCGTGATGCCCTGGGCGAAGGGCAACCAGCCGCCGATCAGCCTGTTCTATCAGATGGACGAGAAGAGCGGCGTCGCCGCCCACCTGCAGCCGGGCGTGATCACCAACATCAAGGGCTGCAACGGCAAATGGTGCCACGTGACGATCGTCATGGACGGGGCCCGCGACGTGGACGGCTACATCCAGCAGGAAAAGCTGTGGGGCGTCTATCCCAACGAGACGGTCGAATAGGGCTTTTCCGATTTATCAAGCTTTTGGGCTCTAGAAGGAAACATCGTTTCCTTTCATCCGAAGGCCTGATCCCATGAGCATCAACCTGAGCTTCAAGCTGCTGCCGATCCTTGCCCTGGTTCTCGGCATCGCGTCCATCGTGGCCCCGCGCTTCCTGAACATCTTCGTGGCGATCTTCCTGATCGTCTACGCGCTGGTCGGCTTCGGCTTCATCCGCTGACCGCATCGAAGCGATAGCGATAGGAATTGGTTTCGCGTTGCTGAAAGCCGATGCGCCGATACAGCCGGTTCGCGGCCTCGCGGGCCGGACGAGATGTCAGGTCGACCGTGTCGGCTCCCAATCGGCGGGCCTGGTCCAGGGCCGAACGGACGAGGGCCTCGCCGATTCCCCGGCCGCGGTAGCGCTCGTCGACGACCACGTCGTCGATGAAGGCCCGAGGTCCGGTCGGTGCGGAAAACCATCCGAGGGTCAGCATTCCGGCCAGCTTCCGATCGCAGCGGGCCAGGACGATCAGGGACGAGGACGAGGCGACAATCGCCTCGAGATCCCCGCGGCTCAAGGTCTTCGGCGAGGAGGTGAGCTGGGGCAGCAGCCGGTTGACGCCCTCGACCAGTTCGGCCGTCACCGCGGAAACGGTTTCGATCTGCAACTCGCTCATCCTGTCGCGTCCTCCCGATCAGCTCTATGGCGGGCTCAGGCGTCGGAGGAGCCGCGCCCCGAAAACGTTCATCGCCAAGCCCAGCACGATCACGGCCCCGCCGACGGCCTCGATCGGGTGCATGGCTTCGCCCAGGATCAGAGCCGAGCCGAGGATGCCCGCCACCGGGACGAACAGGGCGAAGGGCGTCACCGTGGCCGCCGGATGGCGGGATAGGAGATAGGCCCAGACGCCGAAAGCGAAGACCGTCGTCGGATAGGCGAGATAAGCCACCGCCGCCAGGGTGGCACCGTCGATCTGCGCGAGCGCCGCGAACACCCGGTCGGGCCCGTCGAGCCAGAGGGACAAGCCGAACAGCGGCAGGGGCGCCACCAAGCTCGACCACACGATGAATCCGAGCATGTCGACCCGGCCAGCCCGCTTGGAGACGATGTTGGCCACGCCCCAGGAGGCGGCGGCCAGCACCGTCATGAGGAAGGGAACGCCGCCGCCGCCCGTCATGCGCGGCCAGGCGATGAGCACGAGCCCGAGGGCGGCGACGAAGCCGCCGATCACCTGATGCGGTCCCGGCCGCTCGCCCATGAGCAGGGCCGCGAAGAGGATCGTGAAGAAGACCTGCGCCTGCATGACCACGGAGGCGAGGCTCGCCGGCATGCCGACCGCAAGGGCCGCAAACAGCAGCCCGAACTGGGCGACTCCGAGAAAGAAGCCGTAGGCCGCGACGTTGCGCCAGTCGGTCTTCGGCCGCGGGACGAAGAAGACGGCGGGGAGCGCGGCGAAGAGGAAGCGGAGCGCTGCCAGGAGCAGGGGCGGCGTGGTGCCGACCCCGAGCTTGATGACGACGAAGCTCAGGCCCCAGATGGCCGTGACGAGAAGGGCGACGAGGCTGTGGCTGAGCGGCATCTGGAGCATCGGACCCAAAAGTCGATTTGCACTTTCGGGATCGACCCGATGCTCAATCCCTCAAGCGGCGCACCGTCCAATGCGGAAAACCGGGCGCCGCTCTCCCTGAAGAGAAGGGTGCGGAGCGTCAGGCACCCTTGCGGCGCAGGCGGACGATGACCTCGACGCCGGCCACTTCCATGCCGTCGGGCGGCTCGGGCAGGTCGGCGACGCTGATGCCGGAAGACGGCATGTCGACGAGTTCGCCCTCCTCCTCCAGGAAGAAGTGGTGATGCTCGGTCGGGTTGGTGTCGAAATAGGCCTTGGCTCCGTCCACCGCGAGCTGGCGCAGCAGGCCGGCTTCCGTGAACTGGTGGAGGGTGTTGTAGACGGTGGCCAGCGAGACCGGCACGCGGGCGCGGGACGCCTCGTCGAAGAGCATTTCAGCCGTGATGTGACGGTCGCCCTTGCCGAACAGAAGCCAGCCCAGGGACACGCGCTGCCGGGTCGGGCGCAGACCGACGCGACGCAGCTTGTCCCGCAATTCGGACACGGGGCACCCCTTCCGGTGAGCCGGAGCGGTGGTGGACTCGATGTAGGCGGACAAAGGATCTGTCATCGGCGGAACTGAATGAACGGATGGGCGCTTCTAACATCACAATCATAAGAAAGCGAGAGGGTTACTGCAAGGCTGCCCCGCGATGACGGCTGAAATGCTCCTTGACCACGGCGAAAGAATCCCGGCTCCGGTCCCTTTGATGGATGGCCAAGCCTGTGCTACCAGAGCCCGCACCCAGGTCCCGAGGCTTTCTCGAGGCCGCTTTTTCGAGACGCGATGAAAGGATCGGCATCCGGAATGGCCCGCCAGTCCAGCTTTACCTATGAAGAGCTCCTTGCCTGCGGGCGCGGAGAATTGTTCGGCCCCGGCAACGCGCAATTGCCGCTTCCGCCCATGCTGATGTTCGACCGGATCACCTCCATCGGCGAGGATGGCGGCGCCTACGGCAAGGGCCATGTGCTGGCGGAACTCGACGTGCGGCCCGATCTCTGGTTCTTCCCCTGCCATTTCAAGGGCGATCCGGTCATGCCGGGCTGCCTGGGGCTGGACGCGCTCTGGCAGATGACGGGATTCTTCCTCGGCTGGGGCGGCTCGCCCGGCCGTGGCCGGGCGCTGGGGGTCGGCGAGGTGAAGTTCACCGATCAGGTGCTGCCCACGGTCAAGAAAGTTGTCTACGGCGTCGATCTCAAGCGCGTCTTCCGCTCGAAGCTGGTGCTCGGCATCGCCGACGGCTGGCTGGAGGCCGACGGACGCCGGATCTACGAGGCCAAGGACATGCGCGTCGGCCTGTTCCAGTCGGAGGAAGCCGCCGGCGGCTAGGCCTTTCGGCGCTGACCGAAGGTCAGGCCCGTTCCAACGTATTGACAAAGCGTCTTCTTTTTTAAAGAACCAGCCTTGTCGTTCCACGGCAGGGCCTTCGATCTCGGGATCACGCTTTCATCCCATTCGCATGGCTCAGTGTTGAGAATGAGCAGGGTCGACCTTACGTGTTGAAACGTTAAGGCTGGCAGTGAAGATCCTTAGAAGAGGTAGGCTATGAGGCGCGTCGTCGTCACCGGAATGGGCATCGTGTCGTCCATCGGCAACAACACGCAGGAGGTGCTTGCCTCTTTGCGTGAAGCGAAGTCCGGCATCAGCAAGGCTGAGGATTACACGAAATACGGCTTCCGGTGCCAGGTTCACGGCGCTCCCAGCCTCAACCCGGAGGAGATCGTCGACCGGCGCGCCATGCGCTTCCATGCCCGCGGCACGGCCTGGAACCACGTGGCCATGGACCAGGCGATCCGGGATTCGGGCCTCGAGGAGAACGAGATCTCCAACGAGCGCACCGGCATCATCATGGGCTCGG
>DASZBB010000212.1:0-15315 GCA_035944695.1 Microvirga sp.
AGGGTCTCCTTCTCGGTCGGACGGCCTTCGCGCTTGAAATAGCCGCCCGGAATGCGGCCGGCCGCATAGGTGCGCTCCTGGTAGTTCACCGTGAGCGGGAAGAAGTCGACACCGGCCTTCGGCTCCTTGGCCGACACGACGGTGGCGAGAACGGTGGTTTCACCGTAGGTGGCGACGACGGCGCCGTCGGCCTGGCGGGCCATCTTGCCCGTTTCGAGCACGAGCTTGCGCCCGGCCCAGATCAGTTCTTCGCGTTGGATATCGAACATAGCGTGTCTTTCATGACAGCGGGGCGGGGGCTCGATGCCATGAGCAAGACGGCGAGAGGCTCGCGCCGGCGGGCAAGCCCGCCTCACAAGCCTCTTGCGATCCTGCCATGGTCATCGTGTCTGCCGCCTCCTTAGAAAACACCGGGACTTGGAAGCCTCGCAGTGTTGGAGAAGCCGTCCGGAGCCGGGCTCCGGACGGAAGTCTTTCAAAAAGCTTAGCGGCGGATGCCGAGCTTCTCGATCAGCGTGCGGTAGCGGCTCTCGTCCTTCTTCTTCAGATAGTCGAGAAGCGAACGGCGGGCCGACACCATCTTCAGGAGGCCACGACGGGAATGGTTGTCCTTCGTGTGGCTCTTGAAGTGGCCGGTCAGGTTGTTGATACGCTCGGTGAGAATGGCGACCTGCACCTCGGGGGAGCCGGTGTCGCCAGCCTTCTGGGCGAATTCCTTAACAAGCGCGTTCTTGCGCTCAGCCGTAATCGACATCGTCAGTCCTTTCAGGTTGGTTTTGTCAGGAGACCTTGGGCCTTCAAGGCTTCGGGTCCGGGGCATCCGGAGGGGCCGGGCCGGGATGTCGTCCAGCGCGGTCCGAATTCGGACGCGTCTTTCGGGGTTAGCCTCCGAAAAGATGGCGCACCATACACGAAAAGCGCGCAAGCGCCAGAGAAATCATTTTTCCCAAGCAGAGCAATAGGATGCGCGGCTTCGGCAAGGTTGGCCGGAACAAGTCTTCGCGGCCGCTGTTGGTGTGGGAGACCCCAACATAGGAAGCTGACATCATGACTGCCAGTACAACCGGCATGGCCGACCTCACGTCATCGGAAGACATCCGGAACATCTTCATCACCGGCCTGGAAAATGCCCACGCCCTCGAGAAGCAAGCCATCCAGCTCATGGAGCGGCAGGTCGAGCGATTCGAGAACTATCCCGAAATGTCGGACCTGCTGCGCCGGCACATCACCGAAACGGAAGGCCAGATCCGCCGCCTCGACGAGATGCTGCACACCTTCGGGGCCGATCGCTCGATCCTGAAGGACATGGCTACCCAGTTCATGGCCAACCTGGCGGCGGCGGGCCACATGCCGATGGCCGACGAGGTTCTGAAGAACACCTTCGCCAATCACGCCTTCGAGAATTTCGAGATCGCGTCGTACAAGTCCCTGATCGTCATGGCCGAAGCGTCCGGGAACCAGAAGTTCATCCCGGGCCTGCAGGAGACACTGCGCGAAGAGGAGAAGACCGCCCAGGCGGTTTATGACATGATCGAGCCGATCACCCGGAAATTCCTGATGCGCTCGGCTCAGGGTCAGAAGGCGGACCGGTAAGATCCGTCGCGGTCATCCAGGACGGTACAAGCCGTTCCGGGATCGTTAAACGATCCTTATACGGGATGGCCGGGCTCGTCCCGGCCCTCCCGATCGGAAGAGCGCCGCGGCTCACATCTCGGGATCACCGGCACAAGGGCCGGTGATGACGTGGGAGGTTGTTCAGGCGCCCAGATTGAACACCCGGTGCGGGACGAGTTCGCCGCGTTCCACGTCGCCCACCGCGATGAGGACGCCGTTGCAGGTGGCGTAGACCTTGCCGGACAGGGGTGCCTCGCGACCGCGCAGGATGATCGACTGCCCGCGCATCAGGCGCCCGGCCATGTCCCGGCTCACGGGAATCGCCGGAATCTCGCTCAAGGCGATCTCCACCGGACGCAGCGCCGCCTGGTTGGTGGCGACATCATCCACGGTGACGGCGTCGTGCTCGGTGAACGGGCCGACCCGCGTGCGCCTGAGCGCCGCGATATGGCCGAGGCAGCCGAGCGCACGGCCGAGATCGCGCGCGATGGCGCGCACATAGGTGCCCTTGCCGCAATCAGCCTCGATGATCGAGCGGTTACCCTCGTGGTGGATCAGGGCGAGCCGGTCGATCTCCACCGTGCGCGGCTGCAGGTCGACCGCTTCGCCGTCGCGGGCGAGATCGTAGGCGCGCTCGCCCTGGATCTTGATGGCGGAAAAGCGCGGCGGCACCTGCTGCACCTGGCCGGTGAAGCGGGGCAGGAACGCCTCGATCTCTGCGGGGTCGGGCAGCCTGTCCGTCCGCTCGACCACCTCGCCTTCGGTGTCGTCGGTGGTGGTCTCAGCGCCCCAGGCCACGGTGAACACGTAGGATTTGCGCCCGTCCATGACGAAGGGCACGGTCTTGGTCGCCTCGCCGAGCGCAATCGGCAGGATGCCGGAGGCGAGCGGATCGAGGGTGCCGGCATGCCCCGCCTTCTTGGCGGACAGGCCACGCTTCACCACCGCGACCGCGTGGGTCGAGGTCATGCCGACGCCCTTGTCGAGGATGATCCATCCATTGACGTCGCGCTTCTTCGGACGGTCGCCGTGCGGCCTCCGGTGCGGGCGTTCTTCGCTCATCGCTCTTGCTCGCTGTCGTCGTCGACCGCGTCGGACACAGGCTTGACCGTATCGCGGGCCACGCGTTCGGAGCGCAGCAGCGCGTCGATGCGGGCCGCCTCGTCGAAGCTCTCGTCGCGGCGGAAGCGCAGATCGGGGGCGAATTTCAGGTTGACCCGCCGGGCCACCTCCTGGCGCAGCAGCTTCTTGTTCTTCTCGAGCGCCTTGAGCACGGTGTCCTCGTCCCGACCGCCGAGCGGCATGACGTAGGCGGTCGCGAGCTTCAGATCAGGCGACATGCGCACTTCGGGGATGGTGATGACATTCCTTGTCAGCACGTCGTCTTGCAGGTCGCCGCGGGAGAGGACCTCGGCGAGCGCATGGCGCACGAGCTCGGCTACGCGCTGCTGGCGCTGGGTCGGTCCGGTGGTTTGTTCGAAACGTTTGGCCATAATTTACATCTCCGGGATTGGACCGGATCATTGGGAAGGCATGGCCGGGCAAGCCCGGCCATCTCGGTGAACGGGCGACGAGCCCGTCAAAGCGAGATCACCGGGACAAGCCCGGTGATGACGCATTGTTCAGGGTCATGAAGGAGCGAAGCGGAAATTAAAGCGTCCGCTTCACCTCTTCCACGCGGTAGCACTCGATGAGGTCGCCGGCGCGCATGTCCTGGTAGTTCTCGAAGGACATGCCGCATTCCTGGCCGGACGTGACCTCGCGCGCATCGTCCTTGAAGCGCTTGAGCTGCGAGAGCCGGCCTTCGTGGATCACCACGTTGTCGCGGATCAGGCGGACATGGGCGCCGCGCTGGACCACGCCGTCGAGGACGCGGCAACCGGCGATCTTGCCGACCTTCGACACGTTGAACACCTCGAGGACCTGCGCCTCGCCGAGCCGCTCTTCGCGGAGCGTGGGTGCGAGCAGACCGGACATGGCCGCCTTCACGTCATCCACGAGATCGTAGATGATGTTGTAGTAGCGGATCTCGATCCCGGCCCGCTCGGCGGCCTCACGCGCTTCCTTGTGGGCGCGCACGTTGAAGGCCAGGATGATGGCGCCCGAGGCTTCTGCCAGGGTGACATCGGATTCCGAGATGCCGCCGACGCCCGCCTGGACGATGCGAGCCGCAACTTCCTCGTTACCCACCTTCTCGAGAGCGCCGACGATCGCTTCCGCCGAGCCCTGCACGTCGGCCCGGACCACGAGCGGGAACTCCTTGCGGCCCGCTCCGGCCTTGAGGTCGCGCATCATGTCGACCAGCGTGCGCCCGGCCGTACCCATGCGGGCGGCCTGACGTTCGCGCTTCTGGCGGGCGCGGTACTCGGTGATCTCGCGGGCACGGGCTTCGGACTCGACCACCGCAACGCGGTCGCCGGCCTCGGGCGTGCCGTTGAAGCCCAGCACCTCGACCGGGACGGAGGGGCCTGCCTCCTTCACGGCGGCGCCGAGATCGTTGATCAGGGCGCGCACGCGGCCCCATTCGGCGCCGGCCACGACGATGTCGCCGGTGCGAAGCGTGCCGCGCTGCACGAGTACGGTCGCCACGGGACCGCGGCCGCGATCGAGCTTCGCCTCGATGACGGTGCCTTCCGCGGAGCGCTCCGGGTTGGCCTTGAGGTCGAGGATCTCGGCCTGGAGCTGGAGGCCTTCGAGCAGGCTGTCGAGGCCGTCACCGGTCTTGGCCGACACCTCGAATTCGAGGGTCTCGCCGCCCATCGACTCGACGACGATGGAGTGCTGCAGCAGCTCGGTCCGGACCCGCTGCGGGTTGGCATCGGGCTTGTCGACCTTGTTGATCGCCACGATCAGGGGCACGCCGGCCGCCTGGGCGTGATTGATTGCCTCGACGGTCTGCGGCATGACGCCGTCATCGGCCGCCACCACCAGCACGACGATGTCCGTCACCTTGGCGCCGCGGGCACGCATGGCCGTGAAGGCCGCGTGACCGGGGGTATCGATGAAGGTGATCTTGCCGCCGAGCGGCGAGGTCACCTGGTAGGCGCCGATATGCTGCGTGATGCCGCCGGCTTCGCCGGAGACCACGTTGGTCTTGCGGATGGCATCGAGGAGCGAGGTCTTGCCGTGGTCGACGTGGCCCATGATGGTCACGACCGGCGGGCGGGACTCGAGGTTCTCGTCCACGTCCGGGGTGTCGAAGAGGCCTTCCTCGACGTCCGATTCCGCGACGCGCTTCACCGTATGGCCGAGCTCCTCCGCGACGATCTGCGCGGTATCAGCGTCGATCACGTCGGTGATCTTGTGCATCTGCCCCTGCTTCATCAGGAACTTGATCACGTCCACGGCGCGCTCCGACATGCGGTTGGCGAGCTCCTGGATGGTGATCGTCTCCGGAATCGTCACCTCGCGGGCGATCTTTTCCTTCTGCTCCACCTGACGGTGGCCCATGAGGCGCTGGTTGCGGCGGCGGAAGGCGGCGAGCGAGCGGGTGCGCTCCTCCTCGCCCGAGGTCGCATTGGCCAGGGTCAGACGGCCGCGGCGCTTCTCCTCGCCGGGAGCGGCCTTGGGCGTCTTCGGCAGAGCCATGGGCTTCGCCGGAACGCCGGGACGCCGGATGGTGCGCGCTCCCTCTTCCTCATCCACCTCGACGGCGCGGGCAGCGACAGGCGGGGCCGGGCGAGCATGGGGCTTCGCCGTGTCCGGATCGGGGACGACCGGAGCGGCAGGGCGGGCCATGTGGTTCAGGCTCGGCGGACGGCCTCCCATGGTGCCACCGCCGCTGCGGGGGCCACCGAAGCCACCCGGACGGGCACCGTCCGAACGCGGGCCGCTGGGCCGCGGGCTGTCGGCGCGGGCGCCGGCGGGACGCGGTCCATCCGAACGGGGGCGATCCGGACGAGGTCCCTCGAAGCGGCCACCCTCCTGGCGCGGAGCGCCGGTACGGGCCGCGGGAGCTGCACCTTGAGCAGAACGCGGAGCCTCTTCGCCGAGACGGCGGCGGGCCTCGTCCTCGGCGCGGCGCTTGCGCTCCTCGTCCTGTCGGCGGCGCTCGTCTTCCTCGCGCTTGCGGGCCTCTGCCGCTTCGCGCTCCTGGGCCTCGGCGGCCTCGCGCTCGGCGCGGCGGGCAGCCTCTTCCGCCTGGCGGCGGCGATCTTCCTCGTCGCGGCGGCGGGCATCGGCCAGCGCGTTCATGCGCGCATCGCGCTCCTGCTCGGAGAGCGTCTGCAGCACCATGCCGCCGGAGCGGGGGGTATTCGGAGCCGGCCGTTGTGGACGGCCACCCTGAGCCGGGGCAGCCGGCTTCGGAGCCGGAGCGGCAGGCTTGGGCGCACTCGCGGGCGCCGCGGCCTGTTGCGGCGCGGGCCTGTCTTCCTTGGTCCCGCTACCAGGACCGACAGCAGGGCGACGCTTGACCGTCTCCACCACGACCGATTTCGACCGGCCATGGGAGAAGCTTTGGCGCACCGTGCCTTGCTCGACGGGGCGCTTCAGAGACAGCGTCTTGGACGACACGTGGAGAGTCTTGTCGCCCTGGTTTTTCGTATCAGTCATTCCGCCTCAGTTCCTGCGGGTTTCAAAATCGTGGGTTCGCCGGTCTCGTTTTCGAGGCCAGATAGATCGGCGTCGATGCCGCGATAGGAGCGGTAACGATGCCAGCGGTTCAGAAAGCCGTCGCTCCCAGCGCCCGCGACGAGGGCAGCATGTATCACATGTGACCGGCCTAATGCCAAATCCAATTCGTCATTCGACAATTCTTGGATGACCGGAAAGCTAGATATTGCCTCGCCGAGGCGTTTTCGCAACTGGTTCGCCAATTTTCTTCGCCCATCTTCGGCCGCCTCTGCGGCATGAATAAGGGCAACGATGGGCTTATCCGTGATCGCCGACTCGACCTTGAAGAAGCCGGTGATCACCGTCCCGGCCTTGTTGGCGAGGGCCAGAGCCTGGCGCAGATCGTCCCGGAGCATGCGCTCGATGTCCTGGGCCAGGGTCTCCGGGGCCTTGGCCTCGGCCTTGAAGGCGCGGGAGAAGAGGCGACGTTTGGCCGCCTCTTCCACCTTGTCGAAACGGGCCGTGACCCAGACGCCGCGGCCCGGCAGCTTGTGCCTGAGATCGGGCACGACCTGGTGGTCGGGCCCGAGGACAAAGCGGATCAGTCCCGCGGGGCCTTTCGCCTCGCGGGTGACGATGCAGGTGCGCTCCGGTTCATGCCGCGGCACGGGTGCTGACCTCGCTTTGCCATGACCGGCTTAAGACGGTTGAGCCTCTGTCTCGGCCTCTTCGGCCGATCCCTCGGTCTCCACGGTCTCTTCCGGCTGCTCGATCCAGCCCGCCTTCACGCGGGCGGCCATGATCATGTTCTCCGCGTCGGCGCGGGAGACGTCGAAGCCGTCGAGAGCGCCCTTGTAGCGGGTCGCTTCGGCGCCGCGGCCTTCCGTCCAGCCGACGAGATCGTCGGTGGCGCAGCCGGCCAGGTCCTCGACATTCTTGATGTCGTTCTCGCCGAAGGCCACCAGCATGGCCGTGGTGACGCCGTCGATCTCCTTCAGGTCGTCGGAAACGCCCAGCTCCTTGCGGCGGGCCTCGTTCTCGGCCTCGATGCGGGACAGGTATTCCTGGGCGCGGCTCTGAATCTCGGCGGCCGTGTCCTCGTCGAAGCCTTCGATCGAGGCCACTTCGCCGGCATCCACGTAGGCGATTTCCTCGACGGAGCGGAAGCCTTCGGAGGCCAGCAGCTGGCCCACGACCTCGTCCACGTCCAGGGCGTTCATGAACAGCTCGGTGCGCTCGGCGAATTCCTTCTGACGGCGCTCGGATTCCTCGGCCTCGGTGAGGATGTCGATATCCCAGCCGGTGAGCTGCGAGGCGAGACGCACGTTCTGGCCGCGCCGGCCGATGGCCAGCGAGAGCTGATCGTCGGGCACCACCACCTCGATGCGGTCGGCCTCCTCGTCGAGCACCACCTTGACCACTTCCGCGGGCTGGAGCGCGTTGACGATGAAGGTCGCCTGGTCGGGCGACCAGGGGATGATGTCGATCTTCTCGCCCTGCAGCTCGCCGACCACCGCCTGGACGCGGGAGCCGCGCATGCCCACGCAGGCGCCGACGGGATCGATGGAGGAATCGCGCGAGGTCACGGCGATCTTGGCGCGGGAGCCCGGATCGCGGGCGACCGCCTGGACAGACACGATGCCGTCATAGATCTCCGGCACCTCGGAGGCGAAGAGCTTCGCCATGAACTGCGGATGGGTGCGCGACAGGAAGATCTGCGGCCCTCTCGCCTCGCGGCGCACATCGAAGAGATAGGCGCGGATACGGTCGCCCGGACGGAAGGTCTCGCGGGGGATGAGCTCGTCGCGGCGGATGATCGCCTCGCCGCGGCCGAGATCGACGATCACGTTGCCGTATTCGACGCGCTTGACCGCGCCGTTCACGACCTCGCCGATGCGGTCCTTGTATTCCTGGTACTGGCGGTCGCGCTCGGCGTCGCGGACCTTCTGGACGATCACCTGCTTGGCCGACTGGGCCGCGATGCGGCCGAAATCGAAGGGGGGCAGGGTGTCGGCGATCACGTCGCCCACCTGGGCGGCCGGGTTGTGGCGCGTGCGGGCCTCGGCGAGGGTGATCTCGCGGGAATCGTTCTCCACCGCGCCGTCCTCGACCACGAGAAGGTGGCGTGCCAGGCGCAGCTCGCCGGTCTTCGCGTTGATTTCCGCGTGGATGTCGGTTTCGGCGCCGTAGCGGGACCGGGCTGCCTTGGCGATGGCATCCGCCATGGCGTCGAGCACGATCTGCTTGTCGATCACCTTCTCGCGCGCGACCGCATCGGCGATCTGCAAGAGTTCAAGCCTGTTGGCGCTGATAGCCATCGAGGTCGCTCCTTAATTCGGTTTCGTCTGATCGGACGGATCCTGCGCCTCGTCGGGCGCGTCGACCACATCCGTGTCTTCGTCAAGATCGTCCGTGGTCGGCGCCGTTCCGCGGCGCAGCGATTCACGGATCAGCTCGTCGGTGAGAACGAGGTGCGCCTCGCCGAGATCCGTCAGGGGCACGCGGGCGATGGGCTCCAGGCCCTCCTTCACGTCCGGCAGCTCGAACACGAGCATCCCGTTCTCCACGCCCCGGAGGATGCCGCGAAAGCGCTTGCGGCCCTCGACCGGCACAGCCATCTCGACCTTCGCCTCGTGGCCGCTCCAACGCTCGAAATCGCTGGTGCGCACGAGCGGGCGGTCGATTCCCGGCGAGGAGATCTCCAGGTGATAGGCCGTGGCGATGGGATCCTCGAGGTCGAGGACCGGCGAGATCGCCCGGCTCACGGTTTCGCAATCGGCCACCGACATGGTGCCGTCCGGCCTCTCGGCCATGATCTGCACGGTGCATCCGTTCTGGCCGGTGACCCGCACCCGCACGAGGTTGAAACCGAGATCCTCGATCACCGGCTCGACGATGGCCGCCACCCGGGCAGCGACGCCGTTCTCCGTGATCAGCCGCTTGTCGCGTTCGTTTGCCATGACTCTCCGCACGCTCCGGCGTCCAAGCAATAAAAAAGAGCGGACCCCGGGGGGCCCACTCTCGACCAGCAGCTTAACGCTGCAACCAGAGCTGACACCGGAGATATACCGATTCAAGCGAAAAAAAGCAAGGGTCCTGTCAGCATCCAAAGAGCTCCGCAGGCTTTCCCTGGGAGAGGGTGAACCGCCGGCGCCTCCGGAAAGCGACGCTATCGTGGCCGGCCCTGAGCTATGATAGGCAGGATCTCCGCAGGAGGATCGTGCCTTGAAGATGTCCCGCCTCGTTCTCCTAGGGATCGCGCTGCTGGCCGCCGCAGCGGCCTATTGGCGTTTCAGCCGGCCACAGGAGGTCGCGGCGGTGTCTCCGAAGCGCGGCGACGCGGCCGAGATCGTCTATGCCACCGGCGTCGTGGAGCCGCGCACCTGGGCCAAGGTGGCGCCACTCCTGCGGGAGCGCATCGTCGAGCTGTGCAATTGCGAGGGCGAGCCGGTGGAGCGGGGAGCGGTGCTCGCGCGCCTCGACAGCCGCCAGCCGGAAGCCGCTCTGGCGGAGCTGAAGGCGCGACAGAAATTCACCCAGACGGAATACGAGCGGATCACCGCCCTCATGGAGCGTCGGGTGGCGAGCGAGCAGACTCTCGACCGGGCCCGCAGCGAACTCGGCCAGATCCAGGCTCTCATCGCCGGCCAGGAGACCCGGCTCGAATCCTATGTTCTGCGGGCGCCCATGAGCGGGATCGTCCTGCGCCAGGACGGGGAGGTGGGGGAGGTGGCCGAGCCCGGAACGGTCCTGTTCTGGGTCGGCGAGCCCAAGCCGCTGCAGATCGAAGCCGACGTGAACGAGGAAGATATCCCGCGCGTGGCGCTCGGCCAGCGCGCCCTCCTCAAGGCCGATGCCTTTCCCAATCAGGTTCTGGAAGGGAAGGTCGATTCGATCACGCCGAAGGGCGATCCGGTCGCCAAGACCTATCGGGTCCATCTGGCCCTGCCGGAGGACACACCCCTGCGCATCGGCATGACGGTGGAGGTGAACGTTGTCGTGCGGGTCGAACCCGGCGCCCTTCTCATTCCCACCAACGCCGTGCGGGGTTCCAGTCTTTTCGTGCTGAATGGCGGCGTGGCCCGCAGACGCGACGTACAGATCGGCATCCGCGGCGCCAGCAACACGCAAATCCAGCAGGGCCTTGCCGAGACGGACCGGGTGATCGCCCCGTTCCCGGAGGATCTCGCCGACGGCGCGAAGGTCCTGGAAAAGCGAGGATGACATGCGCCTCATCCTGGAACTCGCCCTGACCCATATCGCCGGGCGCGGCCGGCAGACCGTCGTTGCCGTTCTGGGTGTTGCCCTCGGGGTCGGCTTCTCCATCGCCATGGCGGCGTTGATGCAGGGCACGGAAAAGGATTTCATCGCCCAGCTCGTGGACACCATGCCGCATGTCCAGATCACCGACGAGCACCGCGCCCCGCGACGGCAGCCCGCGGAGGATCTGTTCGCCGCAGCCCAGTTCGAGGGCCTGAGGCCGAAGGAAGACCGACGCGGCATCCTCAATCCTGCGGCCGCCGCGGCGTCCCTGCGGGCCTGGGTGCCGGGCCGCATGGCGCAGAGCCTGCGCACGCAGGGCGTCGTCCGTTATGCAGGACGGGACGTGGGCGTGACCGTGATCGGCATCGAGCCGGAAACCGAAGCGCAGGTCTCGTCCGTGGCGGGGGATTTCGTCGACGGCAGTTTCGACGCGCTCCGGGCCGGCGGGAACAACATCGTCGTGGGCGACAGTCTTGCCCGGAGGCTCGGCGCCTCGACCGGCACCACGATCCAGGTCGTTGCGCCCACCGGGCAATCGCGCGGCTTTCGCATCGTCGGGCAGTTCCACACCGGCACCAATGCCCGCGACGAGGGCGAAACCTACGTGCTGCTCAAGAACGCACAGATCCTGAGCGAGCGCCCCAACGCGATCAACGACATCCGCCTGCGCCTGGACGATCCGGAGGCCGCTCCCGGGGTCGCGCGGCAGGCGGAGGCCGAACTCGGCTACAAGGCCGTGCCCTGGCAGGAGGCGAACGAATCGCTTCTGGAAGCCTTGGTGGTGCGCAACGTGGTCATGTACACGGTGGTGGGCGCGATCCTGCTGGTTGCCGGATTCGGCATCTTCAACATCATCTCTACCATCACGCACGAGAAGGCGCGCGACATCGCAATCCTGAAATCCCTCGGCTTCACGCAAGGCAACATGCGCCGGCTGTTCCTGATCGAGGGTCTGGCCCTCGGGTTCGCCGGCTCGGTGGTCGGCTGGCTCGTGGGCTTTCTCCTGTGCTTTGCCCTGTCGCAGGTGGAGTTCAAGCTCTCCGGCGCAGCCGTGGGCCGCGAGATGACCCGCCTGCCCCTGTTCTGGAGCCCCTGGCATTACGCGATCGCCTCGGCCTTCGCCCTCATCTCTGCCGGTGTGGCCGGCTACCTCCCCGCGCGCCAAGCCGCACGGCTCAATCCGGTCGACATCATCCGGGGTGCCACATGACCTTACCGATGGAAGCCGAGCATCTCACACGCATCCTGCCCGCCACCGTCCCGGTGACGCTGGTCCGCGACGTTTCACTTATGGTCGGCGAGCGCGAGTTCATCGCCATCACGGGCCCGTCCGGCTCCGGCAAGTCGTCGCTGCTTTATCTTCTCGGCCTGCTGGACCGGCCGACGAGCGGGACGTTGAAGGTCGGGGGCCACGATACATCCCGCCTGGACGACGACGCACTCGCCCGCCTGCGGCTCGAGATGCTGGGCTTCGTGTTTCAGTTCCACTTCCTCCTGCCCGAATTCACGATCCTGGGGAACGTGGAGCTGCCGATGCGCAAGGCGGGCCGCTGGCCGGCTGCCGTCAGGCGCGACCGCGCAGCCGGTCTTCTCGAGGAGCTCGGTCTTGCGGGCCATCTCGACAAGAGGCCGGACCAGCTCTCCGGCGGGCAGCGCCAGAGGGTCGCCGTCGCCCGCGCCCTCGCCAACGACCCTCAGGTGGTGCTGGCCGACGAGCCGACGGGCAGCCTGGACAGCAAGAACTCGGACCAGGTGTTCCAGATCCTGCGGGACCTCGTGAAGAAGCGCGGCAAGACGGTGATTGCCGTCACGCACGACATGGAGATTGCGGCAAGGGCCGACCGGCGCATCCATCTCGTCGACGGCGCGGTGGTGAGCGACGAGCGCGTGGTCGCGACGCCCGTCTGACGATCAGACCCGCACGAAGGTCAGGTAGCTCGGGACACGGCCTTCGCGGATCGCCTTGGCCTCGTAGCGCGTGCCCGGCCAGCCCTCATAGGGCTTGCGCCAATCGTCCGCCCGGGTGGCGGTCCAGCGGAAGTGTCGGGACCGTAAGGCTCGGGCGAGCACCCAGCCGATGTAGTCGTCGATGTCGCTGGCAAAGCGCAGCTCGGCGCCGGGCTTCATCACGCGCGCCAGCAGATCGAGGGTCTCGTCCGAAACGAGACGGCGCTTGCGCTGCCGGCGCTTCGGCCAGGGATCGGGATAGAGGATGTAGACCCGGTCGAACGAGGCGTCGGGCAGGGTCGGCAGCAGGTCGGTCACGTCGTCGTCCCAAACGCGGACATTGTCCAGGCGCTCGTGCTCGATCACGGCCAGAAGCTTCGCCATACCGTTCACGAAGGGCTCGCAGCCGATGAAATTGATGTCGCGATGCGCCCGCGCCTGGGCGGCGAGATGCTCTCCGCCGCCGAAGCCGATCTCGAGCCAGGTCTCCCGCGCCCCTTGGTTCGGAAACTGACCGGAGGGTGCGCGGCCCGGAACCACGCGAATCGCGGGCAGCAGGTTCTGGACCAGCTCGTCCTGGCCGGCGCGAAGCTTCTTGCCCTTCCGGCGCCCGAAGAAGGCACCGGTGCGCTCCGATGGGTCGCTCATGGGACAAATGCTCCTGAAGACGGCATGACGAGATTGAAAAGGGTCGCGCTCGGCGCCGAACGATGCATTGAGAGCCGGCTCTCCTTCCGGGGAACCGGCTCTCCTGATGGATCCACTTGTGGCGAACCGCAAACGGCCCGCTGGAGCCGCTCTTAGCGGAAGGCCGCCTTCAGGCGATCGGCGAGATCGGTGCGCTCCCAGGAGAAGCCGCCGTCCGCTTGCGGCACGCGGCCGAAATGGCCGTAGGCCGAGGTGCGGGCATAGATCGGCTTGTTGAGGCCGAGATGGGTGCGGATGCCGCGGGGCGAGAGGTCCATGACGTCCATGAGGACGGCCTCGAGCTTGCCCTCGTCCACCTTGCCGGTGCCGTGGAGGTCCACATAGATCGACAGGGGCTTGGCCACGCCGATGGCGTAGGAGAGCTGCAGGGTGCAGTTCTCGGCGAGACCTGCCGCGACCACGTTCTTGGCAAGATAGCGGGCGGCGTAAGCCGCCGAGCGGTCCACCTTCGTCGGGTCCTTGCCGGAGAAGGCGCCGCCGCCGTGGGGGGCCGCGCCGCCATAGGTGTCGACGATGATCTTGCGGCCGGTGAGGCCGCAATCGCCGTCGGGACCGCCGATGACGAACTTGCCGGTGGGGTTCACGTGCCAGATGGTATCGGCCGAGATCCAGCCCTCGGGCAGGGTCTGGCGGATATACGGCTCGACGATGGCGCGCACGTCGTCGGACGAGAGGCTCTCGTCCAGATGCTGGGTCGACAGCACGATCTGGGTCGCCGCGACGGGTTTACCGTTCTCGTAGCGCACCGTGACCTGGCTCTTGGCGTCGGGGCCGAGCTTGGCTGCGTCGCCGAGCTTGCCCTTGCGGGCTACGGTCAGGTTCTCAAGGATCTTATGGGCGTAATAGATCGGCGCCGGCATCAGCTCGGGCGTCTCGTTGCAGGCGTAGCCGAACATGATGCCCTGGTCGCCCGCGCCCTCGTCCTTGTTGCCTGCGGCATCGACGCCCTGGGCGATATGCGCCGACTGGGCATGGAGATAGACCGAGACGTCGGCGTTCTTCCAGTGGAAGCCCTCCTGCTCGTAGCCGATATCCTTGATGGCGTCCCGCGCGAGCTGGATCACCTTGTCCGTCGTGATGGACTCAGGTCCCCGCACCTCGCCGGCGATGACGACCCGGTTGGTGGTTGCCAGCGTCTCGCAGGCCACGCGGGCTTCCGGCTCGGCGGCCAAGTAGGCATCGACAACGGCATCGGAGATCCGGTCGCAGACCTTGTCCGGGTGCCCTTCGGACACTGACTCGCTCGTGAAAAGATAGCTCGAACGCCGCACGGTGGGGATCCTTCAGGCAATAAAAACCAGTGCCCGCGGCCAGCCACGGGCTTCAAACCATGCTCATGCCGCAGGCCGGAGGAAAGGTCAAGCGAACGTGTTCTTTATGACGAACGCTCTACCTCTTCCTGGGCGGCGAGGGAGCTGACGAGCTGAACGATGCTTTTGCGGACCCTGGGGCTCTTAATGCTAGCGAATGTCCGGACGAGCTGCAGCCCTTCAGGAGTCGACATCATGTCGGCCACATAGGGTGGGGAGCCGCTTTCGGCGAAGCCGGAATCGCCCTTCCCGCTCCTGATCCCGTCGAAGAAGAAATCGATCTCGACATTCAGGATCTTGGCGATTTCGACCAGGCGCGCCACGCTGATGCGATTCATGCCCTTTTCGTATTTTTGAACTTGCTGGAAGGTCAGGCCGAGCATGTCGCCAAGTTTTTCTTGGCTCATTCCAATCGAAACGCGGCGCATGCGCACCCTGCTTCCGATTTCCTTATCGATAGTGCCCGTCGACTTCTTCATTATGGCCTGTCCCCTTGCCGACACTGACGCAACATCAAGGCATATATTCTTTAAGGAGAGGAGGATTGGTGCCTGCGACGTGCAATCACGATGATTAAGCAGATGGAAAGCGTGGCCGTCAAAGAAAACCTGCCCCACTTCCTATAAAGAGTAAGGGGCTCTGCAACCGGAAGAGAGGCATCTACTACGCCTTCAACTCCCAGTGGAAGTTTGTTCACCACTCGGCCAAAGGGGTCGACGACAGCCGATATTCCTGTGTTGGCCGCTCTGATCAGGGGCAGGCCCTCTTCGACCGCCCGAAGGCGGGCTTGGGCAAAATGCTGATAAGGACCTGGCGTCTGCCCGAACCATGCGTCGTTGGTCACATTGAGGATCAGGTCTGGACGGGGGCCGTCGGCCAGGATCTCGCCGGGAAAGATCGCCTCGTAGCAGATCGTCGC
>DASZBB010000213.1:0-16846 GCA_035944695.1 Microvirga sp.
GAAGTCGATGTCGGCTTCCTCACGAACCAGCGCGGCATGTTCAGCTACACGGGGCTGAGCGCCCGGCAGGTCGACGCCATGCGCGAGCGCGACGGCGTGTATCTCGTGGGATCAGGCCGCATGTGCGTGGCGGGGCTCAACGAGGCGAACGTGCCGACGGTGGCGAAGAGCTTCGTCGAGGTGAGCCAAGCGCGGGGCTGAGTTTCCCGCATCTCAGACGTCATCGCCGGCCTTGTGCCGGTGATCCCGACCGGAAAGGCGCTGCGCTCCGCTGTATCGTCATGGCCAGGACAAGCCCGGCCATGACGAGGCGAATTTCAGCCTTCACTCCGCTGCGATGGGCAGCCGCTGCGGTCCGGCGCGGAACTTGGCGAGGAGGTCCGCCTCCTCGGCCTTCGCGGCTTTCAGGTTCCGTTCCTTGACGTGGCCGAAGCCGCGGATCTTCTGCGGGATGTTGGCGAGGGCGACGGCGGCAGAATGATTGCCGGCATCGAGCCTCGCCACGATCTCCTCGATCAGCCCTTCGAAGTCGCGAATGAGCTGGCGCTCGGTTCGGCGCTCGTGGGTGTAGCCGAACACGTCGAGCGGCGTGCCGCGCAGCGCCCTGAACGGCGCCAGTACACGCATTGCCTTGAGCATCCAAGGCCCGAAGCTCATCTTGCGGGGCAGGCCGGTGACCGGATCCTTCTTGGCGAGGATCGGCGGCGCCATGTGGAATTCGTAAGTCAGGTTCTCGCCCTCGAAGGCGGATGCGACCTGCTTCTCGAAATGGCCGTTCGTGTAGAGACGCGCCACCTCGTACTCGTCCTTGTAAGCCATCAGCTTGAACAGCGAGCGCGCCACCGCATCGGTCAACGCGGTCGAGCCGGCTGCGGTCTTGCTCTCCGCGGCACGCACACGCTCGACGAGGGTGCGATAGCGGCGGGCATAGCGGCTGCTCTGATACTCGGAGAGGAACGCCACGCGCCGTTCGATCACCTCGTCGAGCGTCTCGGACAGTTTGCGCGATTCCGTCGGCGCCTTGAGCTCGCTCATCATGGCGGCGATCAGTTCCGGCTCGGCGGCTGCGCGGCGCCCCCAGGTGAAGGCGGCCAGATTCATCTTCACCGCCTCGCCGTTGAGTTCGATGGCCTTCTCGATGGCAGCGCCCGAGAGCGGAACGCGGCCGGCCTGGTAGGCATAGCCCAGCATGAACATGTTGGCCGCGATGGCATTGCCGAGGAGCGCGGTGGCGATCGCCGTCGCGTCGACGAAGGACACACCCTCCTGGCCTGCCGCCGACCTGATGGCGCGCTTCAGGCGCTCGGTCGGCAGGGAGAAATCGGCATTGCGCGTGAACTCGCCCGGCATGACCTCGGCCGTGTTCACCACGAGCGAAGTCTGGCCCTCCTTCACGGAAGCCAGAACCTTCTTCGTGCCCGTCACCACGAGATCGCAGCCGAGCACGAGATGGGCCGATTCCGCGCTCACGCGGATGGCATGGATGTCGTCCTGGTTGTTGGCGAGCCGCACGTGGCTGTAGACCGCGCCGCCCTTCTGGGCGAGGCCCGCCATGTCGATCATGCCCAGGCCCTTGCCCTCGAGATGCGCCGCCATCCCGAGGATCGCCCCGATGGTAACGACGCCCGTCCCGCCCACGCCCGTCACGATGACGTTGAAGGTGCGGTCGATGGCCGGGATCGCCGGATCGGGCAACGGCTTGAACCTCGTGCCGTCCGTCGAGAGGGTCTCCGGCACGGCCTTCCGGATCTTGGCGCCGTGCACCGTCACGAAGGACGGGCAGAAGCCCTGGACGCAGGAAAAGTCCTTGTTGCAGTTCGACTGATCGATCTGGCGCTTGCGGCCGAACTCGGTCTCCACCGGCTGAACGGCGACGCAATTGGACTGTACCGAGCAGTCGCCGCAGGCTTCGCAGACGAGATCGTTGATGATGACGCGCTTGTCCGGATCCGGGAACTCGCCGCGCTTGCGGCGCCGGCGCTTTTCGGACGCGCAGGTCTGGTCGTAGATCATCACCGTCACGCCGGGAACTTCGGCGAGCCGGCGCTGCACCGCATCGAGCTCAGAACGGTGATGGATCGTCATGCCGGAGGGCCAGCGGATCTCCTTCGGGTATTTGTGCGGCTCGTCGGTGACGAGAGCGATGCGCTCGACGCCTTCCTCGCGCACCTGGCGGGCGATCATGTCGACTGTGAGGCCGCCCTCGTGCTTCTGCCCGCCGGTCATGGCGACCGCATCATTGAAGAGGATCTTGTAGGTGACGTTGGTCTTGGTGTGGATCGCCCAGCGCAGGGCGAGGACGCCCGAGTGGTTGTAGGTGCCGTCGCCGAGGTTCTGGAACACGTGGCCGCGCTTGGAGAACGGGGCCTCGCCGATCCAGTTCGCGCCCTCGCCGCCCATCTGGGTGAAGCCCTCGGTGGAGCGGTCCATCCACTGCACCATGTAGTGGCAGCCGATGCCCGCATAGGCGCGCATGCCGTCCGGTACCTTCGTCGAGGAATTGTGCGGGCAGCCGGAGCAGAAATGCGGCACGCGGGTCGCCACGTCGCCCGTGGTCGCCAGCACGTCCTGGGCATGGCGCAGCCGCGCCACGCGGCCGCGCAGGTCGTCGTTGTTGTGGTAGGCGAGCAGCCGCTCGCCGATGGCGATGGCGATGTCGTTGGGATCGAGGGCGCCCTTCACGGGGAAGAGCCAGCGGCCCTCCTCGTCCTTCTTGCCGATGCAGAGCGGCTGGTTGGCCGTGCCGTAGAGCTCCTCGCGCAGCTGAACCTCGATGAGGGAGCGCTTCTCCTCGACCACGATGACCTTGTCGAGGCCGCGCGCGAAGTCAACGAGCTCGGCTTGCGATAGAGGCCACGGGCACGCGACCTTGTAGAGGCGAAGCCCCATGTCGTTCGCCTTGACCTCGTCCAGGCCGAGCTCGTCGAGGGCCTGGCGCACGTCGAGATAGGACTTGCCTACCGTGATGATGCCGATCTTCGGGTTGCGGCCGCCGGAGAGCACGATGCGGTTGAGGTTGTTGGCGCGCACGAAGGCCAGCATGGCGTCGCGCTTGAAGTCCTGAAGCCGCGCCTCCTGGTCGAGCACCCCGTCGCGGTTGCGGATGTTGAGGCCGCCCGGCGGCATCGTGAAATCATCCGGGATGATGATCTTCACACGATCCAGCGACGCGTCCACGGAAGCCGTCGACTCGATGTTGTCCTTGACGCATTTGAACGCCACCCAGGTGCCGCAGAAGCGGCTCATGGCATAGCCGTAGAGACCGTAATCGAGGATCTCCTGAACGCCCGCCGGGTTCAGGATCGGGATCATCACGTCGACGAAGTGGAACTCGGACTGGTGGGCGACCGTGGAGGACTCCGCCGTGTGGTCGTCACCCATCAGGGCCAGCACGCCGCCGTGCTTCGAGGAGCCCGCCATGTTGGCGTGGCGGAACACGTCGCCGGATCGGTCGACGCCGGGGCCCTTGCCGTACCAGAGGCCGAACACGCCGTCGTACTTGCCGTCGCCGCGGATCTCCGCCTGCTGCGAGCCCCAGACCGCCGTGGCGGCGAGCTCCTCGTTCAGGCCCGGCTGGAAGACGATATTGGAGGCGTCCAGCCATTTCCGGGCACGCCAGAGGTTCTGGTCGAGGCCGCCGATGGGCGAGCCGCGATAGCCGGACACGAAGCCGGCCGTGCTCAGGCCCGCCAGCCGGTCCCGCTCGCGCTGCATGAGCAGCATGCGGATCACGGCCTGCGTGCCGGTGATGAAGACGTGATCCTTGGAGAGATCGTACTTGTCGTCGAGCGTTACGTTGCGGAGCGCACCATGACCTTCGGTCATTACCCGTTTCCTCCTGGAGCCATGGCTCCGCTGCCGGTCGTCCGGTCTTCATTTGTGGGATATGTCAGTAATGCTGACATATCTTCCAAGACCCGTCAATCAAGCCCTTCGGCTCCCGCCTTCGTTTCGCCTCTGTTAACCACGAAACCCTCATACAGCTCCTGTGGTCCGGCCCTGCGTCGGAAGCCTCGCATTTTCCGGGTCAATGCATGACACGCCATCTTGGTCTGAAATCTGCCTTGGCGGCCTTCGGTCTAGGCCTCGCCTCGCCGGCCATCGCGCATCCTCATGTCTGGGTCACCGCCAAGGCCGAAGTCGTCTTCGCGCCCGACGGGAAAGTGACGGGCGTCCGCCACCACTGGACCTTCGACGAGGCCTACACGGCCTATGTCACCCAGGGCCTCGACAAAAACGGCGACGGCAAGCTCTCCCCGGAGGAGCTCCAGGACCTCGCCGACGAGAACGCCGCCTCCCTCAACGAGTTCGACTACTTCACCGTGCTGAAGGCCCGGGGCAAGCCGCAGAGCTTCGATGCGCCGCGCGAAGCCCGGATGAGCATGGAGAAGAGCCAGGTCGCCATGTCCTTCTTCCTGCCGCTCAAGGCTCCGGCGGTTCCCTCGGGCGCCGTGTCCATCGAGATCGAGGACCCGACCTTCTTCGTCTATTTCAGCCTGTCGGAGGGCCAAGCCGCCATATCGCTCGCCAATGCGCCCCAGGGCTGCCTGACGAGCATCGCCAAGGCCAAACCGCTCGATGCCACCATGCAGCAGATCCTGCAGGACGAGGGCGCGATCCAGCCCCAGGATATCGGCATCGAGTATTCCAACAGGGCCATCATCGCATGTCCCTGACGTCGGAAGCCCCTGCCCTTTCAAGCCCCGGCCGAGCCCCGCTGTGGCGCCGCCTCGGCCTCGCGCTGGCAGCCGTCGCGGTCATCGCCTTGGCGATGGGCCTGATCGGCCTCTGGCTCGGTCCGTTGAGCAAGCCGCCGCCGCGCAACCCGTTCGGCATGGGCCTGCGCGAAGCGACACCCTCGGGGAGCATCGGCGCCTGGATCCTGTCCGTGCAGTCGGGCTTCTACGGCAGCCTCCAGGCCGGCGTGCGAGCCATGAAGGAGAACGGCTCCGCCCTGCTCTCCCTGCTGCTCGTGGGCTTCGCCTACGGGGTCTTCCACGCGGCCGGACCCGGGCACGGCAAGGGCGTGATCTCGGCCTATCTCGTGGCCGACGAGAAGGCTTTGCGCAAGGGCTTCCTCTTGAGCCTGGCAGCCGCCCTGGTGCAGGCGCTGGTCGCCATCGCGATCGTGTCCATCGTCAGCCTGGCGCTGCGCGCCACCGCCTCCACCATGAACAAGCTCGCGATGAACGTGGAACTGGCGAGCTTCCTGGCAGTGGCCCTGCTCGGCGCCGTCATGACCTGGCGCAAGGCCGGCAAGGTTCTCGGTATCATGGCGCTCGCCCGCAATCCCTATGCCGCGGTTGAGGAAGATTGCGATCACGTCCACATGCCGCCGCCCGAGGAACTTGACCGCCTGAGCCGCTGGCGCGACATGGCGGGCGTGGCCATCGCGGCCGGCATCCGACCCTGCGCGGGAGCCCTCATCGTCCTGGTCTTTTCCCTGTCGCAGGGCCTCTTCGTGGCCGGAATCGCGGCGACCTTCGCCATGGCGCTCGGCACGGCACTCACCACCGGCGCCATCGCGGCGCTCGCGGTCTTCTTCAAGACCATGGCCCTGAAGGTCGCGGGAGGACGGGGAGCGTCGGGCGCCATCGCCATCGCGGGGCTCGAACTTCTGGCCGCCGCTTTCGTGCTGGTCCTGGGAGCAAGCCTGCTCTATGGCGTCTGGACAACCGCTTAGAACCCGCTATCGCCGCGATTCGAACGCCATTTTCACCGCAAGGCCGCCCAGTACGGTGCCCATCAGCCAGCGCTGCATCACCATCCAGCCGGGGCGGCTCGCCAGGAACACGGCGATCGATCCGGCCATGACGGTGATGACCGAATTCACGCTGACGCTGATGACGATCTGGGTGAAGCCGAGCACGATGGACTGCATCAGCACGCTGCCCTGTTCCGGGCTGATGAACTGAGGCAGGAGTGACAGGTACATCACGGCGATCTTCGGGTTCAGGAGGTTCGTGAGCAGACCCATCATGAACAGCTTGCGCGGGCTGTCCTTCGGCAGACCCTTGACGTGGAAGGGTGAGCGTCCTCCCGGCCTGACCGCCTGCCAAGCCAGATAAAGAAGATAGGCGGCCCCGCCGAAGCGCAGCGCGTCATACGCATAAGGCACCGCCAGCACGAGCGCCGTGATGCCGAAAGCAGCGCAGAGCATGTAGACGACGAAACCGAGGGCCACGCCCGCAAGTGAGATGAACCCGGCCCCGCGCCCCTGGGAGATGGAGCGGGACACCAGATAGATCATATTCGGTCCGGGCGTCAGCACCATTCCGAGAGCGACCAGGGCGAAGGCGACGAGACTTGCGGTTTCAGGCATGCATGGCCTCCCGATTTGAACCTGTACAGGATTCCGCCCTCAGAGCCCCAGCGATCCGCCATCCGAGCGCGGATCGTGCACGGCCTCGACGCGACCGTTGCGCGGATGCTTCACCAGCATGCCCGCATGGCCGAGCGCATCGGCATAGGGCTTGCCCAGCTCCTGGACCGGATGGCCGAAGCTCGAGAGAGCCCGCAGCAGGCCCGGATCGAATCGGTCTTCCACTTTCAACGTTGCGGAGGGCGCACCCCATGATTTCCCGAAGAGCCAGCGCGGCGCATCGACCGCGTCGGCGAGGCTCATGCCGAAATCAGCGTAGCGGGTGAAGATCTGGCCGAGGATCTGCGGCTGCCCCTCGCCGCCCATGGTGCCGTAGGAGAGCACGCGTCCGTCGTCGAAGACGGCAAGCCCCGGGTTGAGGGTATGGAAGGGCTTGCGGCCCGGCTCCAGCGGGTTGCGGGATTTCGGACCGAGCGAGAAGCCCAGGCCCCGATTGTGCCAGTGGATGCCGGTCGCCGGCAACACGCAGCCGGAACCGAAGGCCCAGTAGACCGATTGGATGTACGATACGGCCAGCCCGTCCTTGTCGATGCACCCCATCCAGACCGTATCGCCCTCGGCAGAGCGCGGCGGATAGGGCGCGGCGCGGCGGGCCTCAATCATCGACGCCTCTCGCTCCAGGACCGAAGGGTTCAGTAAATCGGCCGGATTGCGGGTGAGCTCTCGGGGATCCGTCACCACCCGGTCGCGAATTGCGAAGGCCCGCTTGGCGGCCTCGATCAGCCCGTGGTGGTGCTCCGGCGTCTCGGCTCGGCCCACGTTCAGGCGCTCGAACAGGCCGAGGATCAGGAGCGCGGCGAGCCCCTGACTCGGCGGCGGCAGGTTGTAGACGGTCGAGTGCTTCAACCGCACCGACAGGGGCTGCACGACCCGGGCCCGGTAGGTCTCCAGATCCTTGCGGGTGACCGGGCTGCCGATGCGCTCCAGATCGGCGGCGATCTCGCGGCCCACGTCGCCGCGATAGAAATCGGCAAGGCCCGTATGGGCGAGCTGGCCGAGCGCATCGGCGAGCCTGAGGTTGCGCCGCATGGTGCCGGCTTGCGGCAGCTTGCCTTCGACGAGGAAGGCCTCGGCAAAGCCGGGCGCCGCGAACAGGGCGGCCTGTTCCAGCTGAGGATTGCGCCCCTCGGCAGCGCCGACGGCATAGCCGTCCCGAGCCAACCGGATGGCATCGCCCATGAGAAGATCGAGGGGCAGCTGCCCGCCGAGCGCCTTGGCAAGCTCCAGCGCCAGACCCCATCCGGCAACCGCTCCGGCCACCGTGAGCGCCGCGTCGGGTCCCCGCGGCGGGACGGCGTCGTAGCCCTTCTCCCGGTAGCGTTTGATCGTGGCGAGCGCGCCGGCGGGTCCCGAGGCATCCAGGGCATGGATGCGCCCCTTCGGCTCCCGGACCAGCCAGAACCCGTCACCGCCCAAGCCGTTCATGTGCGGGTAGACCACGGCAATCGTCGCCGCCATGGCCACCATGGCTTCCACCGCGTTGCCGCCGGCGGCGAGAATGGTCTGGCCGGTCTCGGCCGCAAGCCTGTGAGGAGCCGCCACGGCGGCCGTCGAGAAAACGGGAGTTTCTGACATGGTCTCTTGAATGTGGGGCGCGACAGAATGAGATTCGGGGAGAACTTGCACCGGAGGTGCGGTTTAGGGTAGTCCCATCGGCAACAAATGGAGTGAGGCAATAGTGGCTCAGGCGAAAAGCACCAACTGGCGCAACGTGATCACCATCATGAGCATCATGATCCTGGTGGGCGCGGAGGTCTTCGGCGTTGCGATCGCCGCCGGCTGGGCCATCGCGGGCCTGTTCGAGCTCGGCGATTACGTCGGCTACGCCCTCATGGCGCTGTTCAGCCTGTTCGCCGTCTACATCCTGGTGAACCTCTGGCGCCGCTGCGTCGCCGTCGAGCCCCTGACCGGCCGCGCCTAAGAGCCCTCGCACACTTTCATCACGATCGGATCGGCCTCAGGCGGGACATAGGCCTGCATCGGGCGGCATTGGCCCGCGATGCAGATCCGCCAATCGGCCGTCGCGCCCGAGCGGCGCATGATCACCTCGGCTTGCGGCGGCAGGTTCGGCCTCCACGACCAGATACCATTGGCAAGCCGGGCCCCCGGCGGGGGCTCCATGCCGGCCCCGGACCCGCGCACCCGCGCCTCGACGAGTTCGAGCCCCGCTGGGCCTGAACGCCAATCCTCCTCCCAGGCGATCTTCTCGACCGAATGGGTCCAGGCGAGCGTGATCGCGCCCGCCATCAGGGGGGCGACCGTCGAGCCGGTGAGCAGGCAGATCATCAACCGACGGCGGGTCTGGCCACCTTGCGGGACTGCCAGACGTGGAAGCCGACGAAGAGCCCTGAGAGGACGAAGCCGATCTCGTCCGTGAGCGGGATGGCCGCCACGAGGAAGCCGGCGGCCACCGCCGCCCAGATCCGCTCCCACCAGCTCAAAGGCCTGAGGAAATAGCCGACGGAGGCCACGCCCCAGAGGATCATAGCCAGCGAGGCCTTGATGACGATGTAGACGACTGCGAGCCAATAGCCCGCTCCCTCGAGCCCGGGCACCGGCTGCAGCATCAGGGTGGGATCGTAGACCGCCATGTAGGGAATGACGAAGCCCGGCAAAGCGATGCGGACCGCCTGGATGCCGATCTTGAGGCCCGATTCCTTCGCCATCGGGGCCGCCGCGAAGGCCGCCAGAGCCACCGGCGGCGTCAGGTCCGCCATGATGCCGAAATAGAAGACGAACATGTGCGAGACGATGAGCGGCACGTCGAGCTGCAGCAGGATGGGGGCGGCCAGCGACGAGGTGATGATGTAGTTCGGGATCGTCGGGATGCCCATGCCGAGGATCAGGCTGAAGATCATGGTGAGCACGAGGGCCGCGAAGATGTTCTCCTTGCCGATGGAGATCAGCCAGGTGCCGACGATGGTGCCGAGCCCCGTGAGCGTCATGGTGCCGATCACGATGCCGACCACCGCGCAGGCGAGGCCCACGGGCAGCGCCTGACGGGCCCCGTCCGCCATGGCGTCGACGCAGGCCTGAAGGGTCGTGCGTCCGCGGCCGGAGAAAGCGTTCCACAGGGACAGGGCCGCGACGACGAGGACGACGAGCGTCACGGTCGAGGCGAGAGAATAGGCCGCCACCAGCGCGAGCCCGACCCAGAACGCGATGCGCAGAGCCGGGACGGCCAGTCCGGCCGCAATGGCCGTGCCGAGGATCAGAGCCACCGTGAGCGACAGGCCCACGGCACCGGCGAAGAGCGGCGTGTAGCCGGCAAAAAGCAGATAGACGAGGACGCCGAGCGGAGCGATGAGGAACCACTTCGTCTTCAGCTCGGTCCAGGCATTCGGCAGCTCGGATTTCGGCAGCCCTCTCAGATGCCGCTTGCCGGCCTCGAGATGGACCGCCAGATAACAGGCGGCGAAATAGAGAATGGCCGGAATGATCGCCGCCTCGACGATCTTCGAGTACGGCACGTCGATGGTCTCGGCCATGATGAAGGCCACGGCGCCCATGACCGGCGGCATGATCTGCCCGCCCATGGAGGACGTCGCCTCGACGCCGCCTGCGAAGGCGGAGGGAAAACCGAAGCGCTTCATGAGCGGGATCGTGAACTGGCCCGAGGCCACCACGTTGGCGACACCCGAGCCTGAGACCGTGCCCATGAGGGCGGAGGACGCCACGCAGACCTTGCCGGGCCCGCCCTGCTTGTCGCCGAAGACGGCCATCGAGATGTCGTTGAAGAAGTCGATGACGCCGGCCTTCTCCATGAAGGCGCCGAACAGGATGAACAGGAAGATGTAGGTTGCCGACACCAGCGTCGGCGTGCCGTAGATGCCCTCCGTTCCGAACGACATGTGCTCGACCACCTGCTCCAGCGAATAGCCGCGATGATCGAGCGGTGCCGGCAGATAATTGCCGAACAGGCAATAGGACAGGAACAGGCCAGCCACGATGGGGAGCGCCGGGCCCATCACGCGCCAGACGAGGTAGATCAGGATCGCGAGCGCGGCGATGCCGACGACGAGGTCGAGCGTGGTGAGCTCGCCGGCGCGGATCACAAGCTCCTCGTAGAACGCCCAGTGGTACAGCCCCACCAGGAAGCTTGCGACGCCGACGATCCATCCGAAGGCACGCAAGGAGGACGAGCCCGAGCGGTGGTTGGCGATCATGGCTCCGGCCACGAGGCACAGGAAGCCCACATGGATGGTGCGCACCACCTGGCTCGGCATGCTGCCGCCGAACCAGAGGACGAGCCCGAAGGCGCCCGCAACGGCGAGCCATGCCAGGACACCGTTCAGGATGCCTCGGCGGCGGACCGCGAGACCAATCAGCCAGGCGGCCCAGGCCGCCATGGCGACGGCCCACAGATGCGTGAGGCTCAACGACGCGATGAAAGGCTGGTCGAGTGGGATGCCGAAGGAGGTGATGATCTGGAACGTGGAGAAGGAAACGGCGATCCAGAACAGGAGCCGGCCCAATAGGCCTTCCCCGAAGCTCTCCGGCAGGCCGTGTTCCGGATTGACGGTCTCGGCCGGCGCTTCCATCTGGGCGAGTTCGGAACTGTTCACACCCTGGCTCATGGCGGTTCCTCGATATTTGTTCTTATTGTCACAAAAAAGCCGGAGCAGTTCACCTGCCCCGGCCTGATTGTAAATGGTCCGAAGGGTTTAGGAGCCCTGCTTCTTCACTCCCTTCTCGTCGAAATAGCGCTGGGCGCCCGGATGCATCGGAACGGGCATGCCGGAGAGCGCGCTCTCGAGCTTGATGTCCTTGGCGGCCGCATGGGCCGCGGCCAGATCCGGCAGGCTGTCGTAGATCGCCTTGGTCATCTGGTAGACGGTTTCGTCCTTCACGCCCGAATGGGTGACGAGGTAGTTCACCACTGCTGCCGTCTGCACGGGAGCGGTCTGGCCGCCATAGGTGTTGGCCGGGATCGTTGCCTTCACGTAGGGGGTGCCGACCTTGTCCACGACGCTGGCCGGGATTTCCACCACGACGATCGGCACCGAGGTGGCGAGGTCGCGGATCGACGAGACGCCGAGGCCCGCCGATTGCAGGGTGGCGTCGAGCTGCCGGTTCTTCATGAGCTCGACGGATTCGCCGAAGGGCAGGTACTCGACCTTGCCGAGATCCTTGTAGGACAGGCCCGCACCCTGGAGAATCGCCCGGGCATTAAGCTCGGTGCCGGATTTCGGCGCGCCGACGGAGAGACGCTTGCCCTTGAGGTCGGCGAGCGACTTGATGCCGGATTCCTGGGTCGCCACGATCTGGATGTAGTTGGGATAGATGGCCGTGATGCCGCGCAGCTTGTCGAGCTTGCTCTTGAAGCCCGCCTCCTCGTCGCCGGCCCAGCCCATGGCGAGGCTGTCGCCGAGGGTGAAGCCGATTTCGCCCTTCCCCTGCTGCAGGAGGGTGAGGTTTTCCACCGAGGCCTTCGTGGCCTGGACCGACGGGCGGGAGCCCTGGACCTTGTCCGTGAAGACCTTGGAGAGGGCGACGCCGAGCGGGTAATAGACGCCCGAGGTGCCCCCGGTCAGCACGTTGATGAAATCCTGGGCCTGGGCCGGCATGCTGGCCCCCGCAAGGGCAATGGCGGCCGCAGCGCCCACGACGCGGCGCATGACTTTTCGATACATGGCGTACTCCCTATCTGATGGCGCAGTTATGCCTGCGCCTGTGCGTGGGGTAACTTTGACCGCTGACGAAGAATTCTCAAGAGGCTAAGAGGGACTTAATCCTGCCACCTTGGTCGGTAGGGGTCGTCCCTTCCCATAGACACATGCGCTCATCCATGATCAATCGCCGCCGCTTCCTCCAGACCGCCACCGCCACGGCCGCCCTTGCCGCGCAAGGCTTTGCCACCGAGGCCCTGGCCCAGCAGTCCCTGAAGATGGGAGCCCCTGCCCCGTTCTCGTTCGAGGATCTGAAAAAGCGGGCACAGGACATGGCGCGCTCCGCCTATGTGGCGCCGCAGAGCCCCTCGCCCGAGGTGCTGTACCAGATCGACTACGACGCCCATGGCAAGATCCGCTTCAAGACCGACCTGGCGCTCTGGGCCAACGGTCCCAGCGAATTCCCCGTCACCTTCTTCCACATGGGCCGCTTCTTCCAGAAGCCGGTGCGCATGCATGTGGTCGAGGGCGGACAGGCCCGCGAGATCACCTACGACAGCGATTATTTCGACATGCCGGCGGATTCGCCGGCCCGGAAGCTGCCCGACAACTCGGGCTTTGCCGGCTTCCGCTTCCAGGAGGCCCGCACCGGCAAGCTTGACTGGCGTAGGAACGACTGGGTCGCCTTCCTCGGTGCCTCCTATTTCCGGGCCATCGGCGAGCTTTTCCAATACGGTCTCTCGGCCCGCGGCCTTGCCGTGGACGTGGCCGTGTTCGGCAAGAACGAGGAATTCCCCGACTTCACCCATGTCTATTTCGAGACGCCGCAGCCGGGCTCGGACAAGGTCACGGTCTATGCCCTGCTCGACGGCCCGAGCGTGGCCGGCGCCTACCGCTTCGTCATGCAACGGGCGGCCGCCGTCATCATGGACATCGACAGCGCCGTCTACCTGCGCCAGGACGTGAGCCGCCTCGGCCTCGCGCCGCTCACCTCCATGTACTGGTACTCGGAGAAGGCGAAGACGACCGCCATCGACTGGCGTCCGGAGATCCACGACTCGGACGGACTCGCCATGTGGACGGGAACCGGCGAGCGGATCTGGCGCCCGCTCAACAACCCGCCGCGCATCATCACCTCGGCCTTCACCGACGAGAATCCCAAGGGTTTCGGCCTGCTCCAGCGCGACCGGAACTTCGACCATTACCTCGACGGCGTCTATTACGACCGCCGCCCTTCCCTCTGGATCGAGCCGCAGGGCGGCTGGGGCCGCGGTTCCATCCAGCTCGTCGAGATCCCGACCGACGACGAGATCCACGACAACGTCGTGGCCATGTGGGTCCCGGCGGAGCCGGCGCGCGCGGGCCAGGCCGTCGAGCTGCGCTACCGCATGCACTGGTCGGCGGAAGAACCTTACCCGACGCCGCTCGCCCGGGCCGTCGCAACCCGGCTCGGCAACGGCGGGCAGGCCGGCACCGCCCGGCCGAAGGGCGTGCGCAAGTTCATGGTGGAGTTCATCGGCGAGCCCCTGACCCGGCTGCCGAGCGGCGTGATCCCCAAGCCCGTTCTCACCGCCTCCCGCGGCGAGTTCTCGAACATCCTCACCGAAGCCGTGCCCAACAACGTGCCGGGCCATTGGCGCACCCAGTTCGACCTGACGGTCACCGGCACCGAGCCGGTGGAGATGCGCTGCTACCTGCGCAACGAGAACGAGGTCCTGAGCGAAACCTGGCTCTACCAGTACCACCCGACGTTCTGAGATAACCCCTATAAACCATAAGCTTGAGAGAGACGTATAAAATACTATACGCCTCTGGAAATCGCGGACGAACCGGTTTATGTAGGAGGCCATGTCGCATGGCCACCACCATCATCCCCACGAGCATCGGGCGATTGCCGCCGCCCCGACCTTTTCGCTCCTGCGCCTCTCGGTCGGGCAGCGTCTGGGCGGAACGGCCGTCCTGCTGGCGGGTTTGTGGCTGCTGGTCTTCAGCGTGATGGGGTAACGCATGTCCGCAGCATCGGCCGCCATCCGTTTCGATGAGGTGACCCTCGGCTATGGCCGCAGGCCCGCCGTGCATCATCTCGACGGCGAAATCCCCGCCGGCGCCCTGATCGCCGTTGTCGGCCCCAACGGGGCCGGCAAGTCGACCCTGCTCAAGGGCATCGTGGGCACGTTGAAGCCCCTCGAGGGCCATATCCGCCTGAAGGGCTCGGCGTCCGGCATCGCCTACCTGCCGCAGGCCGCCGAGATCGACCGGTCCTTCCCGCTGTCGGTCTACGACCTCGTGGCCATGGGCCTGTGGTCCCGCTCGGGCCTCTTCGGCGGCATCGCCCGGCGCGACCGCACGAGGATCGAGGAGGCGCTGGCGGCCGTGGGCCTCACCGGCTTCGAGCGGCGCCCGATCTCGACCCTGTCGGGCGGGCAGATGCAGCGGGCGCTCTTCGCCCGTCTCCTGCTGCAGGACGCGCCCGTGATCCTGCTCGACGAACCGTTCACGGCCATCGACGCCAAGACCACCGCCGACCTGCTCGATCTGGTGCGCCGCTGGCACGACGAGTCCCGTACGGTGGTCGCGGTGCTGCACGATCTGGACATGGTCAAGCGCACCTTCCCGCAGACCCTGCTGATCGCCCGCGAACCGGTGGCCTGGGGCGAGACCCCGGACGTGCTGCAGCCTGAGAACCTTCTGAAGGCCCGGCGCATGGTCGAGGCTTACGACCCGCATGCGGATGTCTGCCACCGCAACGTCGCGTAAGGACGCCCGTTCATGCTCGACCTGTTCTACGCGCCGTTCGCCGAATTCGAATTCATGCAGCGCGCCCTCGTGGGCGTGATCGCCATCGCTCTGGGCGGAGGTCCCGTAGGCGTCTTCCTGATGCTGCGTCGCATGAGCCTGACCGGCGATGCCATGGCGCACGCGATCCTGCCCGGCGCCGCCGTGGGCTATCTCGTGGCCGGCCTCTCCCTGCCGGCCATGACTGTCGGCGGGCTGTTCGCGGGCGTCGTCGTGGCGGTGGCGGCAGGCCTCGTTTCTCGCTTCACCTCTCTCAAGGAGGATGCGTCGCTCGCGGCTTTCTACCTGTTGTCCCTGGCGCTCGGCGTCACCATCGTGTCGCTGCGCGGCTCGAATGTGGACCTGCTGCACGTTCTTTTCGGCACTGTGCTGGCGCTCGACGACAACACGCTGCTGCTGCTCGCCTCCATCTCCACCATCACGGTTCTGGCCCTGGCGGTGCTCTACCGTCCCCTCGTTCTGGAATGCGTGGATCCCATCTTCCTGCGTTCGGTGAGCCGTGCCGGCACCCCGACGCACCTGATCTTCCTCGGGCTCGTGGTCATGAACCTCGTCGGCGGCTTCCATGCGCTGGGAACCCTGCTGGCGGTCGGCATGATGATGCTTCCCGCCGCGTCCTCGCGCTTCTGGACCAGCGACATCACCATGATGATGCTGGTCTCCGTCCTCATCGGCATCGTGTCCGGATGGAGCGGCCTTCTGCTCTCGTTCCATGCGGAACTGCCCGCTGGCCCGGCCATCATCCTCTCGGCCGGTGCGGTGTATGTGGTTTCCCTCGTGCTGGGGCGCGAGGGCGGCCTGCTGTGGCTTGCCTGGCCCGGCAGGCATCTCGAAGCCTGACCTCCTTTATAAGGATCAAGACCCATGCTGACGCGAAGAGCTGCCGTATCCCTTCTGGCAGGAGGCCTCGCCCTTGCCGCATCATCGCTGCCGGCGGCGGCGCAGAGTGCCGGCAGGCTGAAGGTGGTCGCGACCTTCTCGATTCTCGCCGACATGGTGCGCAACGTCGGCGGCGAGCGCGTCGAGGTGGTGACCCTCGTGGGCCCTAACGGCGATGCGCATGTCTATTCCCCGACGCCCGCCGATGGACGACGCCTGACGGAAGCCAGGATCGTCTTCACCAACGGCCTGAAGTTCGAAGGCTGGATCGACCGTCTCGTGAAATCCTCCGGCACCAAGGCCGTGAGGGTCGAGGCCGCCCGGGGCGTGAAGCCGCTCAAGAGCGAGGATGATGGCCACGGGCACGGACACGATCACGGCCATGGCGGCTCCGATCCGCATGCCTGGCAGAGCATCGGCAACGCGAAGACCTACGTGGCCAATATCCGCGACGCCCTCATCGCCGCGGATGAAGCCGGCAAGGCCATGTACGAGGCCAATGCCGCCTCCTACCTCAAGCAGCTCGACGAGGTGGAGGCGGAGGTGAAGGATCTCGTCGCCAAGATCCCGCCCGAGCGGCGACGGATCATCACCTCCCATGACGCCTTCCGCTACTTGGAGGACGCCTACGGCATCGACTTCGTGGCGCCCCAGGGCGTGTCGACCGAGTCGGAAGCCTCGGCCAAGGACGTGGCCCGGATCATCCAGCAGATCAAGCGCGAGAAGATCGCCGCCGTGTTCGTGGAGAACGTCTCCGATGCCCGCCTGATGGAGCGCATCGCCAAGGAAACCGGCGCAAAGATCGGCGAGAAGGTCTATTCGGACGCGCTGTCGGAGCCGGGCGGCCCCGCCGGCACTTACATTGACATGATGAGACACAATATAAGGGCTTTCAGCGCGGCTTTGTCGAGCTGACTATTTCCACCCTCCCCTTGAGGGGAGGGTCGCGAGCATCGCGAGCGGGGCCGGGGTGGAACTCGACCTCCCGATGTTCGCGCCACCACCCCACCTCGGCCTTTCGGCCGATCCTCCCCCTCAACGGGAGGATGAAAGTTGCGGATTATCGCGATGACCGACAAGATTCCCGTCACCGTCCTCACAGGCTATCTCGGCGCCGGCAAGACCACCCTTCTCAACCGAATCCTCACCGAGCAGCACGGCAAGAAATACGCCGTGATCG
>DASZBB010000214.1:0-8750 GCA_035944695.1 Microvirga sp.
GCGCCGGGGCCGACGGCGATGACTTCGCCCTCTTGCGGCTTTTCCTTGGCGGTGTCCGGGATGATGATGCCGCCGGCCGTCTTCTCTTCGGCTTCGATGCGGCGGACGACGACGCGGTCGTGCAGCGGACGGAACTTCATGGAACTTCCCCTTTGACGATGGGTGCAGCCCCTCTGGCCGCACCTGGTCTCTTCGCTGTTAGCACTGTCCCTTGGCGAGTGCTAACGCTGGCGGCGAGATAGGCATATACGTGGAGGGAGTCAAGACGCCTGACTTTGGGTCAGCATCAGAAAGTGACGCTTGACCCTTCTTAGGAGCGGTCCATGATCGTTTCATGACCGACCTGGAAGCCATCGGCAAGACCTGTTTCGCCCTCCACGCCCGGATGACGGCCCGGCTTCTGAGCCGGACCTACGAGGCGGCGCTTCGCCCCCTGGGCCTCAAGCTGCCCCAGTTCGGCATCCTCGGCGCCATCGGCCATGGAACGACGGCCTCCGAGACGGTGCTCGCCGAAAGGCTGGGCCTCGAACGCACGACCCTGGTGCGCAATCTGAAGGTTCTGGCCCAAAACGGCTGGATCGAGCCGGTGGCCGGAGACGGCCGAGGTTTGCGGCACCGGCTGACGCCGGCCGGACAGGCCATTCTGGAGGCGGCCATCCCACTCTGGCAAAGTGCCCAAACCGAGTTGGAGTCGAAACTCAAGGACTTGGATGCGGAGGAAGCGCGCCGGGCCATGCGGGCCCTCCGGAAAGCCGCCTACCCCGCTTAGGCCATTGCGCCGCTGCCGGTCCTGCCGTACTGTGCATCTGCACAGATGGAGGTCTCGATGCTCGAGCGGGTTCACGGAATCGTATCGCGGGACGTCCTGACGGCCGAGCCGGGGCTTGCCTTCCTGCGCAGCATGCTCGAGGGCCGCCATCCGGCCCCGCCCTTCTCGCGCTCGACCAACGTGTACATGACCCATGTGGAGGAAGGCCGCGTGGTCTTCGAGGGCGAGCCGACGGAGGCCTTCTTCAACCCGCTCGGCACCATCCACGGCGGCTGGACCTCGGCGATCCTCGACAGCGCCATGGCCTGCGCGGTCCACACGACCCTGGCGGCCGGCCAGGGCTACACGACGGTCGAGATGAAGCTGAACTTCGTCCGGCCGATCCTGCCGCACATGGGCAAGGTCACCTGCGAGGGCGTTCTCATCCATCGCGGCGGCACGCTGGCAACCTCCGAGGGCAAGCTCTTCGATGCCAAGGGCCGGCTCCTCGCCCATGGGACGGAAACCTGCATGATCTTCGATGCGGCCGCCCGCAAGGCCGCTTAACGCTTAGACGTGATCATCGCCGCGGCCACGATGAGGACGCCGCCGCCGAGGGTCGCCCAGGTGGGGATCTCGCTGAACACCCCGTAGCCGATCAGCACCGCCCAGATCAGGGCGGTGTATTCGAGGGGCGCGAGGCGCGCCGCCTCGGCCTTGGCATAGGCGGTCGCCATGAGCACGTGGCCGATCACGCCGAGAACGCCCATGAGCATGAACCAGGCCAGGTGCGCGTAGTCCAGGGGCTGCCACGCCCAGAGGCCGAAGGGCGCCACCAGGACGAACGGCCCGATATTTTGGAAGATGACGATGTGCAGGAACTTGTCCCGTTGGGCACGCTGGCGCAGCAGCACGAGGCTGAGGGCGTAGGTGATCGCCGAAACCAGGGCCGCCGCGACGCCGGTCCAGGACCGGGCCGCCCCGGACTCCTCCGTCTGACCGAAGACGACCACGAGCGTTCCGATGAACCCGATGGCGATCGCGCCGACGATCCGGGCATCGACCCTCTCCCGCAGCATCAGCATCCCGAACAAGGCGATGAACATCGGCGACAGGAAGGACAGGACGAGGGTCTCGGCAAGCGGCAGTTGCCCCAGAGCGTAGAAGAAGCTCAGGGCCGTGACGACCGCGATCACGGAGCGGATCGCGTTGGCTGCAACGGTCTCGCGGTTCGGCCAGCCGGGCCGCATCACGGCCACGACGCCGGCCACGACGAGGCTTCCGCACATGAAGCGCAGGAAGGCGACCTGGAAGGTCGGGTAATAGGCGGACATCCCCTTGATGACCGCATCCATGATGGACAGAACCGCGATGCCCGCGGCCGCCCGCAGGGCGGGACCGAATCTCATGATGTCACGACGATCTGAAACCGGCGTCCGGGATGAGCGCCGTCAAGAAAGGAGGGTCTTACAGCACTTTCCGCACGGCTTCACCCCTCTTTTCATAGCATCGACAGGAAATGGATCCTCAGGCTTCAGCTTAAATTCAGCGAGCTTGGCGGAAACAAAAGCCGCGCTTCCCGTTTATTCTGCAAAACACCTAGACAGGACACTCCGATGCGCGCTTGGATCCCTTGCTCTGCAATGCTTCTGGCCACCCTCCTGCCCGCCGCGGCCTCCTCACAGCCGGTCTACAGGAACGGTAATTTCTACGGCAACACCTATGTCTCGCCGGGCTACGATTATCCCTATGCCCGCGCCGAGGACGGTTATGCCGAGAGCTATCCTCTCGTGACGCGCCCGTCCACGCGGGCATATCGCGCCGAGCGCATGGCCGGCTATCCCTACGACGTCCGCTCCACCGGCAGCACGGTTGCCTCCCTGCCGCAGGATTACGGCAACGACACGGGCTACGACAACAGCATCGACTATGCGATTGCGCCGCAATTCCAGCGTCAGCTCGTGTCCTATCGCGGCAGCGAGCGCCCCGGCACGATCGTGGTCGATACCAACAACAAGTTTCTCTATCTCGTGCAGCCGGGCGGCCGCGCCATCCGCTACGGCATCGGAGTCGGCCGCGAAGGGTTCGAGTGGAGCGGCCGCCAGACGGTGTCCATGAAGCGCGAATGGCCGTCCTGGCGTCCGCCGGCCGAGATGCTGCGCCGCCGTCCCGACCTTCCCCGCTTCATGGAAGGCGGGCCGGACAACCCGCTCGGCGCCCGCGCCCTCTATCTCGGCTCGTCCCTCTACCGCATCCACGGCACCAACGAGCCTCACACCATCGGCCAGGCCGTCTCCTCCGGCTGTATCCGCATGCTCAACGAGGACGTGGTCGATCTCTACAATCGCGTGAAGGTCGGAACACCCGTGATCGTGATCTGATCGCAAACCCCGATTCTTATCGTCGTTCGCGATGGCCGGGCCTGTCCCGGCCATTCTCTTTTGAGAATCGCCCGCTGTCCGATGTAAGCAGCACCATCGGACGCATGAGACATGCCATGAACTACGTCTATCTCTTCGCCGCCATCGTCAGCGAAGTCGTCGCGACGTCGGCTCTCAAGGCGGCAGAGGGCTTCACGCGCTTCTGGCCTTCGGCTGTCGTGATCGTCGGCTATGGGGTTGCTTTCTATTGCCTGTCCCTGACCATGCGCACGATCCCCATCGGCATCGCCTATGCGATCTGGTCCGGCGTCGGCATCGTGCTGATCGCACTCGTGGGTGTGCTTCTCTACCGCCAGCCGCTCGATGCGCCGGCGCTCATCGGCATGGCGCTCATTCTCGCAGGCGTGCTGGTGATCAATCTCTTCTCGACGACGGCCGGGCATTGAAACGAAAACGCCCGACTGTCGGCGGGCGCTTCCGAAAACACATGGCAGGTCCTTAGGCCCAGTCGCCCTCGTCTCCGCCATCGCCGCCGAAATCGGAGAAATCGCCCTGGTCTTCCTGCTGGTTCGCGTCCTGGTAGAGCGAGTCCGTGATGCCGGCATTGCCAGCGTCGGCCGCACCCGCATCGGCAGCCTTATCGGCGCCGCCGAGACCGGCCGCGGACGCCACATCGCTCAGGGGATTGTTGTCGCCGCTGAAGGCGTTCGTCAGGGCGTTGGCGATCATCACGCCACCGGCCACGCCCGCTGCCGTCGAGAGAGCGGTTCCGAGAAAGCTGCCTCCGCCGCCGCGCTGCATCATGCCACCGCCCCAGGGGCCGGGTGCGCCGCCCATCATGCCACCTTGCGGGGCGCCGTAATGCTGCTGCGGGTGGGCTTGAGGCTGACCCCAGGGCGAGGTCTGGCGGGCCGGCGGCGTGTTGTAGGCAGGTCCGGGCGGACGCGATGCATGACCGCCGCCGAAGATGCTGGAGAGGAAACCGCCGGTTTGCGGCTGGCGGCTCGCCCGGTCGAGCTCGGCCCGCAGGTGCTCGTTCTCGGCCTGGAGATTGGCCAGGGCCTGTTCCTGAACGAAGACCGCCTGCGCCAGGGCGTAGGGTGCATAGGGCTGCTGGCGCAGCTTTTCGGCGATGAAGCGCTCGGCCTCCGGATCGCGCGGCTGGTCCGCTACCTGCTCGAGGCGTCGGAAGATGTCGCTGATGACCTGGCGTTCCTGATCGTTCATGGCATGTCTCCTTCAAGGCTTGCTGGCAGGGATGTAAGCATGGACCCCGGTTTTGTCAGGGGCCGACAAGGCCGAGCTCCCGCATATTCCGCAGGGCCTGCGGGGCCATGGTTTCCAGATCCTGAAGGTGGTACCACGCAGCGCCATGCACCTCCCGCAGATCCGGCCGAAGGGCATCACCATCCTCTGCTCTTAGCACATAGCGGAAATCGTGATGCCAGTGCTCCGGCTCACCGCGTTCGGAACGCGCCGGGATGCGATGGCTGTCGATGTCGATGGGCAGGCCGGATCTCATATGCCACGGGTCGATCACAAGGCCGTGCAGCCCGGTTTCCTCGATAGCCTCGCGTAGGGCGGAGCCCGCGAGATCGTCGGGCGGCTCGTAATGGCCGCCGGGCTGGAGCCAACGCCCCAGGGAGCGGTGATGGATCAGGAGGATCAGCTGTCCCGCGTGATCGAGGATGAACGCCGATGTGGTGACATGTCCGGGGAAGGTTCCACGGGAGTGAAGGTCATCTCCGTCCTCGATCTGGCGCCGGAGAACGGCATGCTCTTCGTCGGGCACGCCGAAGGCTCTGACATAATCGCACAGGATTGCCTTGATCTGATGCCGGAAGGCTGGCGGATCGAAGCTCACGGATGAGGGCTCCGATCCCGCCTAGCCTTCCATCACCTTCGCAAAGGCGTCCTTATAGTCGGGATGCCAGCGCGAGAGCGGCGGGCGGTTCTCGATCACGTCCTCAGCGGCCCACCGGATGCGCTTTTCGTCCATCTCCCGGGTCGTCTCGTTGTCGGGGCAGAGTACGTAGAAGTCGCCTCGCTCCAAAGCCGGGAGCAGAAAGTCGACGACCTGCTCCGGCTCCCAGGCGCCGGCCGGCTTCTCGGTGATGCCTCTCGCCTTGGTGAAGCCCGTATAGACGAAGCCAGGGATGAGGAGATGCGCGCTCACCCGGCAGCCGGGCCGGTTGCGCAGGTCGTGCGCGAGAGCCTCGGTGAAGACCTTCACCCCGGCCTTGGAGATGTTGTAGGCGGTGTTGCCGGGCGGCGTGGTGATGCCCTGTTTCGAGCCCGTATTGATGATCGCGCATTGGGCGTTCTGGTCGATCATGGAGGGTGCAAAGACCTGCACGCCGTTGATGACGCCCCAGAGATTCGTCTCGAGAATGGCGCGCCAGCGCTGCAGATCGCCGAACATCTCTCCGCCGCTCTCGGTTCCGGCGTTGTTCATCAGGACGGCCACCTCCCCGAAGGTGCCGTAGACCTTCTCCCTGAGTCTTTCGACATCCTCCAGCCGGCTCACATCGGTTGCTAGGGCCAACACGTCCTCCGGACTGCCGGCAATCCGCGCCACGTCCTCCGCGCTGCGCCGGAGCGCCTCGTCGTCGAGATCCGCCAGGCAGACCTTCATGCCGAGCTCCGCGAACCGCTTGGCCGCCGCAAGCCCGATGCCGCTCGCGGCTCCGGTGACAACGGCGACGCGGTTCGGGGCGATTGCAGGATGCTGGGCCATCGCTGGGATCCTTTGATTAGGCTTGAGAAATGCCGCCAGGCCGACCGTCATGCTGCCGTCCGGGCGGATCGAGGTGAGCCCAAATTGGCGCGCAATGGGATGTTCGCCAAGAGCTGCCGAACTGTTTCGTGGGCTCCCATGGCGAGCAGAGATGCCCTGAAGTGGGCAAAAATCGGGGATAGAAGACGATGAGGAGGCCGGATGGCATGACCCGATCCGCGATGCCTCAAAGAGCAAGGTGCAGGCGATTTCATCGGGAAAAGCAATCAGGGGCCGTCAGGTGGAATAAGGCCCAGGGCCGCGCTGTCTTTGGAGACTGGACGATCCATCACAGGAGGGCGTCATGAAACCTCGCAGTGAAGCAATACACCGTCTCGGCTTGTTCGCAGGAGCTTTCGTCCTGTCGATTGGCATGGCGTTCGTTCTCACGCCTGCCATGGGCGCCGGCGAGAGCGGAAGCTCTGGAGGCGGCAGCGCCGGGGGTGGAAGCGACAGCAGCCAGGGCGGACGCAGCAGCGACACCAACATGACGACGTGCCCGAGGGGCCAGATCTATAGCCAGAGGTCCCGTCGATGCGTGCAGGTCCGAAGCGAAATTTTGAGCGACGAGGCCGTGACGGATTACGCCTACGCTCTTGCGCAGGCCGAGCGCTTCGACGAGGCGCTCGAGGTGCTCGACATGGTCAAGAATCCGGACACGCCGAAGGCGCTCAATTACCGCGGATACATCACGCGAAAGCTCGGCCGAACCGACGAGGGGATCAGCTACTATCTCAAGTCCGTCGCCATGGACCCGCAATATGCCCAGGTGCGAGAGTACCTTGGCGAAGCCTATGTCATCCAGGGCAAGCTCGACCTCGCGCGGGAGCAGTTGCAGATCATCCAGACCTTGTGTGGAACGGAATGCGAGGAATACCGCGATCTGGCCGAGGCGATCGAGGCCGCCCCGCAATGAAGCGGCAGGACGTCGACGATCATCCCATCACGGCGCTCGGCTTGGGTTACTTGAAGGTTTTGGGCGAACCGGATGCGGTCAGCCGTCGGAAAGGAGCAGCCCGCCAAAGAAGAGAGCTGCTTCCACTTGGGCGGAAGCAGCTCCATTAGGGGACGATCACGATGATCAAGCTTCAGGCGCCGCTGGTTTTGGTGGCAAGGCTCATGCTGGCCTTCATCTTCGTTGTCGAGGGCTGGAGCAAGATCGGGGCCTACGAGGGAACAGTGCAGTACATGGAAAACCATGGCATACCGGGACAGCTTTTGCCTCTCGTGATTGTAACGGAACTGGGCGGCGGCCTGCTGATCGCTGCGGGCCTCAAGACGCGTCTGGCTGCGCTCGCACTTTCAGGCTTCTGCGTTCTCACAGCCTTTCTGTTTCATAGGAACCTCGCAGAAATCAGCGAATTTATTCACTTCAGCAAGGACCTCGCCATGGCCGGCGGCTTCCTGGTCCTCGTTGCATTCGGTGCAGGAAACTGGTCGTTGGACGCATTGCAGGAGGAACGCGCACCGTTCTCGCGTCACGCATGAAATGACGACACACCAGATTTATGCAACCGGCGACGTCTTCGTCCGGTCTGGGTGTACACCCGAGAGGCCGTGTGAAGAAACCCGCCAAAAAGAAAAGCCCCGCTGAGCTGCGGGGCTTTGGAGGTTGAAAATCTATTCCGCGTCCGGCGATTTCAGGGGCCGGACATTGGTCTCGACCTCGTCTTCGTCGAAGAGCATCGGGTCGTCTTCCTGCGTGTCGAGACGGGTCTTCTTGCGAAGGGCGACGTATTTCTTCTGGATCTTGGTGCGGCTCTCGCGGGCGATCTCGAGGGCACCCTGGACGAGGGAGCGCTCGGCCTTCTCGTTCTGCAGTTCCTCTGTGAGGCGGCGGTTGGCGGCCTCCAGGGTGCTGCGCTCCTGATCGAAGCGCTTGGTGAGCTGATCGATGCGCTCGGTGAGGCTCGCCAGCTTGTTGTCGGAGCTCTCGATCTGAAAGTCCTTGGCCGCGATGGCCTTGTTGAGCATCTCGACACGCTCCTGCAGCTCGATGCGCGAGCGCTGAAGCTCGTTGACCATGGCGACCTGACGCTCGACCTCCTGCTGGGTCGCTTCGAGACGGCGGTCGAGGGTGTTCTTCTCGATCGTGGTCTCCTTGAGGGTACGCTCGACCCCGCGCAGCGCCTCGTTCTTGTCGCGCAGCTGGTCGCGGGTATGGGCGAGGATCTTGTCGGTCGCGGCAAGGCGGGAGTTCAGCCCTTCGATCTTCATGTCGAGCGCCGAGAGATCGGTCTGGTGGGCTGAGCGCTCGGAGTCGATTTGGGTCTCCAGGCGCTGGCGCAGCACCTGCTCGGCCATGAGCTTGGTTTCGAGCTCGGAGGCGCGCTGGCGCGTGGCCTCAAGCTGGGTCTCCAGCTCGCCGTAGCGGTTGGTCAGGCTGGAGAGGCGATAGTTCTGCTCCTCCGCCACCTTCTGCAGGCGCTTGACCTCGTGATCGAGCAGGCCGTTGCGCTCGCGGGTCTCGATGAGTTCCCGCTCGGCACGGGCCACCGTCTGGTCGGCCTCCTGGGCTTCCAGGCGCAGGGCCTGGTTTTCTTCGGTGATGTTGCGGGCCCGCTCGGTCTCGATGGCAAGCTGGTTCTCCAGGTCGGCGACGATCGCCTCCTTGTCCTTCACATTGAGGCGCAGGTCCTCGATGAAGGAATCCTGGTCGCGAAGCCTCGTTTCCGCCTTGCGCAGCTGGGACACGGCAGCGTTCAGGTCGTCCACCGTCCGGGCATGGAGGCTGTTGAGATCGCCGAGCTCCCGGCGAAGAGCCAAGGTCGTCTCGGTTTCCTGCTTGAGCACCGCCTCGGTTTCGAGGAGACGCGACTGAAGCTGCGGATAGCTGCGGATGAGA
>DASZBB010000215.1:0-8512 GCA_035944695.1 Microvirga sp.
CATTCACCCCGACGATTGCGACCAACTCCCAGCTCGAGCTCACGGATATCACCTTCAAGTGAGGCAATCGCGGGGGGGGCGGTGCCGCCTCCCGCCCTCGCCACCGGACATCGCCTACCGTGGAGGAAAGCCGTGCCCCAATACGCTTCGCGCATCATCTCGAGCTTCTTCTCGCTCGCGCTCCTGCTCGTCCTGGTCTTCTTCCTGTCCCGCCTGACAGGCGACCCGGCAGCTCTTTTTCTTCCGGTCGATGCCACGCCGGAAATGCTCAACCAATTCCGCGAACTGCACGGGCTCAATGATCCCATCATCGTGCAGTTCGGCCGCTATGTCTGGGATGTACTCCACCTCGACTTTGGCGAGAGCCTGCGTCAGGCGCGTCCGGCCATCGACATCGTCCTTCAGGCCTTCGTCTGGACACTCTGGCTGGCGATCACCACGATCGTCCTCGTCTCGATCGCTGCCATCGTCATCGGCTCGCTCGCGGCCTTCCGGCCCGGCGGCATCTTCGATCGGTTGGTCTCGCTGATTTCCCTGATCGGCGCCTCGGCGCCTGATTTCTGGATCGCCATCGTCGGCATCACCGTCTTTGCCATCGGCCTCGGATGGCTTCCGACGTCCGGCACGGGCACGGTTTGGCACTGGATCCTCCCGATCACCGTGCTGTTCATCCGGCCGTTCGGCCTCCTCCTCCAGGTCGTCCGAGGTTCGATGGTCCAGGCCTTCGGATCCGCCTACGTCAAGACGGCCCGCGCCAAGGGTGTCGGCAACCGCTCGATCATCTTCGTTCACACGCTGCGCAATGCGATGCTGCCCGTCATCACGGTCATCGGCGACCAAGCGGCTGCGATGCTGAACGGCGCGGTCGTGGTCGAAACCATCTTCGGCTTCCCGGGTGTCGGCAAGCTGATGATCGATTCGATCCTGACGCGCGATTTCAACGTGATCCTTGCCGCGATCCTGGTCACCGCGCTGGCGATCTTCATCATGAACCTGGTGATCGACTTGGCCTATGCCCTGCTCGATCCCCGTATCAGGACCTGACCCATGGCCGTCGCAACCCCAACCCCCGTGGATGCGGTCCCAGCGCCCCAGCGCAGCCGCGCCAGCATAATCCTTGGCATGCTGTGGCGCGACAAGTTCGCCACCGTTGCGATGATCTTCCTGCTGCTGGTGATCCTCTGTGCCGTCTTCGGCCCGGCATGGCTAGGCGATGCCGCCGTCAGGCAGAACCTGCGCGGCCGCAACGCGCCGCCCTTCTCGCTGCAACAGGGCTGGCTCTTCATCCTCGGCGCCGATGCGCTTGGACGGCCCCTGCTGGCCCGCATCGTCGTCGCCGCCCAGAACACCCTTGCGATCGCAGCCGGCGCTGTCGTCCTGTCCTCTATCCTCGGCGCGATCCTCGGCCTCATCGCCGGCTACGGCCCAAAGTGGGCAAGCACCCTGATCATGCGCATTGCCGACGTGATCATGTCGTTCCCGTCACTGCTTCTGGCGGTCATCGTGCTCTACATGCTAAAGCCGTCGGTCGCGAACCTAGTCCTCGTACTGGCAATCACGCGCATCCCGATCTACCTGCGGACGACCCGAGCCGAGGCGCTGGAGATCCGCGAGCGGATGTTCGTCCAGGCCGCACAGGTAATGGGAGCGTCGTCCAGGCGGATCGTCTTCCGGCATATCCTGCCGATGATTGTCCCGACGCTGGTCACGATCGCGACGCTCGACTTCGCCTTCGTGATGCTGGCGGAAAGCGCGCTGTCCTTCCTGGGAATCGGCATCCAACCCCCGGAGATCACCTGGGGCCTAATGGTCGCGCAGGGCAGGCAGTATCTGGCCAATGCGTGGTGGCTCGCCTTCTGGCCCGGTCTCGCAATCATCCTGACCACACTGTCGCTGAACCTTCTGTCGGGCTGGCTGCGCATCGCGCTCGACCCCGCCCAGCGCTGGCGCCTGGAAATCGGAGGACGCAAGAATGGCTGACCGTCACCTGCTCGAGGTCAAGAACCTCTCCGTCCGGTTCCACACCGCCGCCGGCATCGTCGACGCGGTCAAGGGAATAAGCTGGCACCTTGACCGTGGCGAAACCCTGGCCATTCTCGGCGAAAGCGGATCGGGCAAGTCGGTCTCCGCCTCGACCATCATGAACCTGCTCGACATACCGCCGGCCGAGATCGCGTCAGGGGAGATCCTGTTCGATGGACGCGACCTGCTGACATTGCCCGCCGCAGAGCGCCTGGCCATCAACGGCAAGCGCATTGCCATGGTGTTCCAGGACCCGCTCAGCCATCTCAACCCGGTCTACACCGTCGGCTGGCAGTTGCGCGAGATCATGCGCGTCCATGGTGTCACGGCGCCCGAGGCCGCCTCGCGTGCCCTCGAGCTGATGCGCCGGGTCGGGATCCCCGAGCCGGAAGCGTCGACGGACAAGTATCCGCACCAGTTCTCGGGCGGCCAACGGCAGCGCATCATGATCGCGATGGCACTCGCCAACAAGCCCGACATCGTGATCGCCGACGAGCCGACCACGGCACTTGACGTGACGGTTCAGGCAGAAGTGCTCAGGCTGCTCGAGGAACTTCAGGCCGAGATGGGCATGGGCGTTCTCCTTATCACGCACGATCTCGGCGTGGTTGCCGATGTCGCCGACCGGGTGGTGGTGATGAATGCCGGCGTGATCGTCGAGGCCGGAACCCCGAGCGAGATCTATCATCACGCGAAGCATCCCTACACGCGCAAGCTGATTGCCGCCGCACCCGGGCGCGGCGAGATGAAGGCGCCCGTCAGGGGCGGGACACCCATTCTCAAGGTGGAGGACGCCTGCAAGACCTATGGCGATTACCATGCGTTGAAGAACGTGTCGTTCGAGCTGATGAAGGGTGAAACCCTGGCCGTCGTCGGCGAGAGCGGATCAGGCAAGTCGACGGTCGCCAAGGCGATCCTCAGGCTGATCGATACCGATTCCGGCAAGGCGCTGTGGAAGGGCAGGGACCTGTTCACCATGCCGTCGCGGGAGCTCTACGCGATGCGCCGCAAGATCCAGATGGTGTTCCAGGACCCGACGCAGTCGCTCAATCCCCGCATGTCGATCTACCAGATCATCTCGGAGGCTTGGGTCATCCATCCGGCGGTCCTTCCCAAGGCGCGGTGGCGGGAGCGCGTGGCCGAGCTGCTCGTACAGGTCGGTCTGCAACCCGAACACGCCGCACGCTATCCGCACCAGTTCTCCGGCGGCCAGCGCCAGCGGATCGCGATCGCGCGGGCCCTCGCGCTGGAACCCGAGATGATTATTGCCGACGAGGCGGTCTCGGCGCTCGACGTGTCCATCCAGGCGCAGGTCATCGCGCTGCTCGACAAGCTGAAACGTGAGCTCGGCATCGCCTTCATCTTCATCGCCCACGACCTGCCGGTCGTCCGCGATTTCGCCGACCACGTGATGGTGATGGAGAAGGGCCGCGTCGTCGAGGAGGGGACCGTGCGCGAGATCTTCGAGAATCCGCGCGAACCCTACACGCGCCGGCTCCTGGCGGCGGGCCTCGATCCCGACCCGGACGTTCAAAGGGCGCGCCGGATCGCCGAGCAGGCGGTCGCTGTATGAACGCCGTCATTCGCCAATGCAGTGTCGACTCCCGCACCCGCATTCCGGAACTGAGGAGATAACTGATGCCAAGTCTCGAGCAAGCCTTGGAAATGCAGCGTCCACCGATCGTCCGCTTCGGTGTCGGGCAGATCGCGACGCTCGCGGCGTGGGTCGCCGGTGTCGGCGTGAGGCGCTGCTTCGTCGTTGCGGACAGAATCAACGCGGCGCGCCTCGACCTACTCGGCTTGGAAAATCCGGGCGTGTTCGGCGACGTCAAGCCGGAACCGGACCTGCCGAACCTGGAGGCCGCGGTGGCAGCGGCCAAGGCGATGGACGCCGACGCCATCGTCGGCTTCGGCGGCGGCAGCGCCATGGATCTGGCGAAGCTGGTCGCGGTCCTGGTGAGCAGCGACAAGGGCCTGCGCGATGTCTCCGGCCCGAACAGGGCACCCAAGCGCAGCGTCAGGCTGATCCAGATCCCGACGACGGCGGGCACCGGAAGCGAGGTCGGGACCCGGGCCCTGATTACGGACCCGGAGACCATGAGCAAGATCGCGACCGAGAGCGTTGAGATGCTGGCCGATATCGCCATCATCGACCCCGCCCTGACCGTGTCGGTCCCGCCCATGGTAACGGCCGCGACCGGTGTGGACGCCATGGCGCACTGCGTCGAGGCCTTCACGAGCAAGCGCTCCAATCCTATCATCGACGACTATGCTCTGCGCGGCATCCGACTCGTCGGGCGCTACCTCAAGCGGGCGGTGGAGGATGGGAGCGACCTCGAGGCACGTGCCGGGCTGGCGGTTGCAGCCTTCTACGGCGGCATCTGCCTCGGCCCCGTCAACACGACGGCGGGCCATGCACTCGCCTATCCGCTCGGAACCCGGCACAAACTGGCGCATGGCATTGCCAACGCATTGATCTTCCCGCACGTGCTCGCGGCTAACGCCCACGCCGTCCCGGAGAAGACCGCATTGGTGGGCGAAGCGCTCGGCTTCACCTGCGAGAGCCGACAGGCCGTCTTCGGCGGCGCGAATGCGTTCTGCACCGGACTGGGCCTCGACATGGGGCTGCACAGCCACGGCATTCCGCGCGACGACCTGCCGGCCTGCGCCCGCGAAGCCCATCAGATCCGGCGGCTTCTCGACTTCAATCCGGTCGACCTGCGGGAAACCGACATCCTGGACATCTACGAAGCCGCCTACTGAGGCTCGCCGAGCATGGAGAACACGATAATGGCTAAGGAAGCTTTCGTCGCGCTCGTCACCTGCTTCAATGACGACGAGACGATCAACTATGACGCGACACGGGCCCAGGTGCGCCGCCAGGTTGAGGCCGGTAACAACATCATGTGTGCCGGGACGAACGGCGATTTCACTGCGCTGACCTTCGAGGAGAAGGTCCGGCTGACTCAGGAAGTTGTGGACGAGGTTGGCGGCCGGGCACGCGTCATCGTCAATGCCGGTATGCCGGCCACCTACGAGACGGTGTTGCTTGCCCGCGCCTTCCAGGACATCGGCGTCGACGGCATCGCGGTCATCACCCCATTCTTCATCGCCTGCACGCAGGACGGCCTGATCCGACATTTTTCGACGGTCGCCGACAAGGTGACGACGCCCGTCTACCTCTACGACATTCCGGCCCGAACCCAGAACCACATCGAGCCCGCGACGGCCAAGGCGCTTGCGGCGCATGGCAACATTGCCGGGATCAAGGATTCTGGGGGAAGCCAAGAGACACTGGAAGCCTACCTGGCGGTCGGACGCGAGGTGGCGGGTTTCGACGTCTATTCCGGGCCGGACCACTTGGTGCTGTGGTCGCTGCAAAACGGCGCCCGGGGCTGCATATCCGGGCTCGGCAACGTCATGCCCGGGGTGTTGGCCGGGATCGTTGCGGCCTTCAACAAGGGCGACATCGCCGAGGCGGAACGTTTGCAGGAGCGCTTCGGCGCGTTTCGCAAGGACCTCTATGCCCTGGGTTACCCGCCGGCGCTGGTCAAGCGGGCGCTCTACATCATGGACAACTCGGTCGGGGCAAGCCGGCAACCGGCGCTGCTGCCCGATCCCGTCCAGGACGCGAAGATTGCGGACATCCTGGAGAAGCACGGGCTGATCACCAAGGCCGCCGCATGATTATGCGGGGTGCGACCGGCCCATCGGCAGGCCGGTCGCAGTCCCTATTCGAACGCCGTCAGGCAGGCTCACCGGCCGGTGTGAGCTTATCTGCCGGCGCCCAGATTGATCAGCGCGCCGCCGAACAGGCGTTCCCGCGAGTGGATCAGGTGGTTGCGCATCAGCGTTTCTGCCTGCGTCGCCTGGCCGTCACGGATGGCGGCGAAGATCGCACTGTGTTCCTGGAAGACTTCCCGCAAACCCTTGGCGCCGTCAGTCATGAGCGATTGGCCATGCAGCTTCATCCCGACATAGATGTGCTCACGCAGTGCCCGCAGCGATGTGTCGAAGTACTGGTTGTTGGCCGCTTGCGCGATGGCGAGATGGAAGGCGAAGTCGGCGTCCTCGCGGTGGATCTGGGAGTTGGTTGCCGCGTCCATAAGCGAGAGTGCCGTCTCGATCTTCTCAATAGCAACAGAATCACGCCGACCAGCTGCGAGGGACGCAGCGGTCGTCTCGATGCAGATTCGGAACTCGTAGCAACGCTGGATGTCGGCAATCGTTTCGACGGGCGCGAAGCCGAGCGGTGCGCTGCGCACCTCGCGGACATAGCTCCCGGCACCTTGGCGGGAATAGACAAGGCCTTGGTCCCGCAGCCGTTCCAGCGCGGCGCGCAACACGGGGCGCGAGACGCCGAACTCCTCGGCGAGCGTCTTTTCCGGCGGCAGCTTCTGGTTCGCCGGATAGTCGCCGTTCGTGATCCGGCTGTAGATCAGGTGATAGATCCTGTCTGCCAGTCCCGGGCGGGCGGGCCTCGTCGCCTCGGATGGTGGCTGGCCCATGTCGAAATCGGTTGTGTCCATAATCGTGTCAGTCCCGTCCTGTGTCCGCTGTCATGGTGACGATCCTTGCGAGCGCGTCAGGTGCGCCGAACCCTCCGGACTTGGTGACGAGTCTCGTCCTTCGACCGCCGACAACCATCGATGAAACCGGCACCCCCGGCAAGGCCTCGCCCTCGACCTCGAGGATGCCGACGCCGAGCGATCCGAGGATGGCGTCCGCGGTCTCGCCGCCGCAGGCAAGGAGCGTGCCCACGTCCACGGACTTGGCGAACTCCGATGCTGACGCGGCAAAATGAGCGTTGGCGCTGCGGGGGTCGAACGCATCGCCGCCGGTGACTAGCCGTAGCAGCAGCGCGTCATGGCGGATGCTGCCCGGCGGCACTTCTACCCGACCGTCGGGGGCGGGCAATTCCTTCACGCCGGCGGCGCGCAAGGCGTCAAGCTGTGCCAGCGTGATGGGATCACGCGAGCCGATCGCCAGCAGGAGGGGCGCCGGCAGGTGTTCGACCGGAGCGGGCCGTGTGCCGGGACGCAGACGCCGGGCAAGCGCCGCCGCAAGACCGGCGGCTCCAACGAGGAGCACCGGATCCCCGGACATCGCAACCGTGACCACGCGGTCGAGGTCGGCGTCGGTCGCCGCGTCGGGAACCTCGATCGTCAGGCCGGCTGCGGCGAAGATCGCAGCCACTTCGATCGGAGAGGCGACGCCCGCTCCAGACAGTCGGCCGCCTTGGGTTGCCCGGCCCTGCGCCGGGATCGCGGGTGTTACGACCGCCCGCTCGATCCCAGTCCTTGCGGCGACCATGCCGAGTTCCGCCATGCAATGGCCCTTGAGCCGGGAATCGACCTTCTTGAAGACCAGCATCGGTCGGTCACCGATCGCATCGAACACGTGGCTGACGGCGCAGGTCGCTGTCTCGGGGGACCCCTCGCGGGACGCCGTGCTGACCGCGAGCACATCCGGCGCGGCGGCCATGGCCGCGGGGATGTCGGCAGGCCGCCGCGCGACCGTACAGCGCAGGCCCACACCGGCGAAGGCCACCGCGCTGTCCAGGGCGCCCGTGAGATCGTCCGCGACGATCAGCGTCTTCATGCCAGAAACCTCATTCTCTGCCGGCACCTTACAGGTAAATGTGTTAAACTGAAACCCCAAAAATCATGATCTTACCTGCAAATGATAACTGCTTAAGTTGATGAATTTGCTTGCATGATGACCGTAGCGCCAGTATGGAAGTGATCACTTTACATGTTGCCGAAGAAGCAAGAGCGTCAAGCGCGCGCTGAGCAGAGGAGCCGTACCAATGACCGTAGCCCACGAGCGTCCGATCGTCATAACCATGGGTGACCCGTCCGGCGTCGGCGCCGAGGTGACGGTGAAGGCATTGGCAGCCCTGCCGCCATCCCAGCGGGCGGATTTTGCCGTTATCGGCGACCGCCGGACGTTGGAGCGCGCGGTTGCGGCGAGCAGCGTCGATCTGGGGATTGCCGACACTACGCGGGTCGACGGTAGCGCGTTGCGCCTGATCGACGTGCCGGTCGACGGCTTGCCGGACCGTTTTGGCGTGCTCAGCCCGCGCTGCGGCGAAGCCTCGTTCCAGTACATCCGCGCGGCGGTCGAGCTGGCACAGTCGGGCCAGGCTGCCGGCATCGTCACCGCCCCGATCAACAAGGAGGCGCTGAACGCTGCCGGTCACCATTATGACGGTCACACCGGCCTCTTGGCCCACCTGACCGGCAGTCGCGCGTCGTGGATGCTGCTCGCGTCCGAGCGCCTCAATGTCATTCACGTCTCCACGCACGTCTCCCTGAGAACCGCCATCGAGCGGGCGACCCCGGAGCGCGTCCTTGAAACTATCCGCGTCGGGCAGCGCCACTTCCAGCGCATGGGGATTGCGTCACCGCGCATCGCCGTTGCCGGCATCAACCCGCATTGCGGCGAGAATGGGCTGTTCGGCCACGAGGACGACAATCAACTGGTGCCC
>DASZBB010000216.1:0-19228 GCA_035944695.1 Microvirga sp.
ACCCTCAACCGGCCCCAGGCCCTGAACGCCCTCAATTCGGCTCTGCTGAACGAGGTGAACCAAGCGCTCGACGCCTTCGAGGCGGATCCGAACATCGGCTGCATCGTCATCACCGGCTCGGAGAAAGCCTTTGCCGCAGGCGCCGACATCAAGGAGATGGCCGAGCTCACCTACCCGCACACCTACATGGCCGATTTCTTCTCCGGCTGGGAGAAGGTGTCCGGCCGGCGCAAGCCCATGATCGCCGCGGTGGCGGGCTTCGCGCTCGGCGGCGGCTGCGAGTTCGCCATGATGTGCGATTTCATCATCGCGGCGGACAACGCCAAGTTCGGCCAGCCGGAGATCAAGCTCGGCGTCATGCCGGGCATGGGCGGCACCCAGCGCCTGACCCGGCTCATCGGCAAGGCCAAGGCCATGGAGATGTGCCTGACGGGCCGGACGATGGGAGCCGAGGAGGCCGAGCGCTCCGGTCTCGTGGCCCGGGTGGTGCCGCTCGCCGATCTTCTCACCGAGGCCTTGAAAACGGCCGAGACCATCGCGTCCATGTCGCTGCCCATCGCCATGATGACGAAGGAAACCATCAACCGGGCCGACGAGGTGTCGCTCGCCGAGGGCATCCGGTTCGAGCGGCGCCTGTTCCACGCCATGTTCGCCACTGCCGACCAGAAGGAGGGCATGGCGGCCTTCGTGGGCAAGCGCGCGGCCGAGTTCAAGAACCAGTAGACCGTGATCGATATCGGCTTCGACATGATCGCGGTTCTTGCCGCGGTCTCCTTTCTCGCGGGCTTCGTGGACGCCATCGCCGGAGGCGGCGGGCTCCTGACCGTGCCGGCTCTTCTGCTCGCCGGTCTCGATCCGGCCCAGGCGATCGCCACCAACAAGGTGCAGGGATCTTTCGCGGCGGCCTCCGCGACCTACAGCTTCGCACGCAAGGGATTGATCGATTGGCGCAAGGCCGGGGGCTTCACCCTGGTGGCCTTCCTCAGCAGCATCGCGGGGGCGCTTTGCGTGCAGTTCCTGCCGCGCTCCGTGCTCGAGGCGCTGATCCCGATCCTGCTGATCGCCATCGCGTTCTTCTTCGCCTTGTCGCGCAGGATGAAGGACGAGGATGCCCAGGCTCGGATGACGGCGCTCGGCTTCGGGCTGACCGCGCCGGTCGCCATCGGTTTCTATGACGGCATCTTCGGACCGGGCGCCGGCTCCTTCTATATGCTCGCCTTCGTAACGCTCCTCGGCTACGGGGTGGTGAAGGCGACCGCCCATACCAAGCTTGTCAATTTCGCCAGCAATTTCGGCAGCCTTCTTCTCTATGCGGCAACGGGTGCCGTGATCTGGCCTGTCGGGCTCATCATGGCGGGAGCCTCGTTTCTCGGCGCCCAGATCGGCTCCCGGCTCGCCATGCGGCTGGGCTCCCGGGTCATCCGTCCGCTCCTGGTCGTGGTGTCAAGCCTCATGGCGCTGAGGCTCCTTCTCGACCCAACGAACCCGTGGCGCCAAGCCCTTCAGGCGCTTTTTTGACGCGCAAAGGCCCATGGACGTTGACGTTCGCAGGCATCGCGTCTATAAGCCGCCACACATGAGCCCGCGCGTCCCGCGGGCTCTTCGGTTTCCATGCAATCAACCGATCGCTGCCGGAGCTCACGACGGGCTCGAGCTTGGCGCATCGGGATTTTGAAAAGAACGAGGATGGGCCATGGCCAACACCGTGTCCGCCAAGAAGATGACCCGCAAGATCGCGAAGCGCACCGCGATCAACAAGTCGCGTCGCAGCCGGATGCGGACCTTCGTCCGCAAGGTTGAAGAGGCGATCGCCGCCGGCAACCAGACCGAGGCCGTCGCCGCCCTGCGCGCCGCCGAGCCGGAGATGATGCGCGCGGCTCAGAAGGGCATCGTGCACAAGAACACCGCGTCCCGGAAGGTCTCGCGCCTCGCGAGCCGCATCAAGACGCTGAGCGCTTAAAAGCAGCTTCCAGAGCTGACTTTTCATCGTCGATCAGACCCGGCCGCAAGGCCGGGTTTTTTCGTTTCTGAGCTGGAATTCCGGCTTCAAATTTTATCCACACGACAGCTTGACTTTATCCTCGGCCGACCGGTTGAAAGCTCCACAGGCCAGATTCAAACCGCACATAAAACATTTAGCTTCTTCAACAGCTTAGCAGGCAAAGCATCGCGAAGCATCAGAATCACCTCCGGAGTCGAGGCGAATCGGTTCTGAATCAAGGTTGCGAAAAGACTCTTTTTTCGGCCCTGCGGACAGGCTGTGGTGGAACAGTGAATCAGTTGAAGAGTCAGGACTTTAAAGCCCAGATTCAAAAGCTGTGGACGAGGCTGTGAACGCAGCAAGAGGCTTGCAAGCGCCTGCTAGCCGACTCGGCCGTATTGCACCCCGTCCCGCACCCTGTGTAAGGTCAATGTGCTTCAACGGCTCGCCGGGAAGTCATTCACTCAAAGCTCGAACTAAAGCCACCATGTGCGGGGATCAGTCGTTGTTTCATTCTCTCAAGAAGCAAGCGAAGGCTCGTCCATTACCGAGAGGTAAACTTGATAGACCTTGAGTGAAGACAAAGGAGACGACAGTCAGCGATCGTCTCCACTTAAAAGCGTTAAAATAATCTTTAGTACAATTGGGGGCGCCACGTTTCGGATAACCAGTGAGGCCTTTGTGTCCTGGTGTTCGAAACGGGTCATGCGTGGGGGTTTCCGACCTTAAAGGAGGCGGAACCTCGTGGAGGAACATTGATGTATCGCAGCGAAGATCACCGCACCTTTGCCGCTCCCAGCGAGAACGGCATGGAGGCTCCGGGCGAACAATCGGCATCGGATGTGTGGGCGCGGGTCAAGCGCCGTCTCCGGGCCGAGTTGGGGGAGGACATCTTCGCGAGCTGGTTCGGTCGCCTGGAGCTGGATTCGGTGGTCGAGGGCTGCGCCTATCTCACCGTTCCGACCCGCTTCCTGAAGAGCTGGATCGAATCCCATTACGCCGACCGGGTGCTGGCGGTTTACCGCTCCGAGGCAGGCGATGTGGAGCGCGTGTCCATCGGCGTGCGCAGCACCCTCGGGCGCGATCCTGCGGCCCAGCGCCGGGCGAGCGAAGCGCCCCGTCCGGCCCCAGCCGCATCCATGGCGATGCCGAGCATGGCCGGAGAGATCAAAGCTCCCTCGACGGCCGCCCCCCAGGAGGAGCGCGGCGAGAACGGCGATCTCGGCGGTGCGCCGCTCGATTCCCGCCTCACCTTCGAGAGCTTCATCGTCGGACGCTCCAACGCTCTCGCCCATGCGGCGGCGGACCGGGTCGCCCATGCGCAGAACGGCCAGGCGATCTACAACCCGCTTTATCTTCATGCGGGCGTGGGTCTCGGCAAGACGCACCTTCTTCATGCCATCGGCCATGAGGTCCGTGCCCAAGGCCGCCGCGTCATCTACCTGACGGCCGACCGCTTCATGTACGGCTTCGTGGCCTCGCTGAAGGCCCAGACGTCGCTCGCCTTCAAGGAACGTCTTCGCGGCATCGACCTGCTCATCATCGACGACGTGCAGTTCATCCAAGGCAAGCAGATCCAGCAGGAATTCGGCCATACGCTGAACGCCCTCATCGATGCGGGCCGCCAGATCGTGATCGCCGCCGACCGTCCGCCGGCGGATCTTGAGAACCTGGACGAGCGTGTGCGCTCGCGCCTCGCCGGCGGCCTCGTGGTCGAGGTCAGCGCTCTCGACGAGGCGCTGCGCACCTCGATCCTCACCACCCGGATCGAGGCCCTGAGGACGATCCATCCCACCTTCGAGGTGGGCCCGAACGTGATCGCCTACGTGGCCCGCGCCATCACGGCCAACGGACGCGACCTCGAAGGCGCCGTGAACCGCCTGCTCGCCCATGCGACGCTCACAGGCTCCGCCATCACGCTGGAAACCGCCGAGACGGCCATCCGCGACCTGGTGCGCAACCGGGAACCCAAACGGGTCAAGATCGAGGACATCCAGAAGCTGGTGGCCTCCCGCTACAACGTCTCCCGCTCCGACATCCTCTCGGAGCGCCGCACCGCCGCGGTGGTGCGCCCGCGCCAGATCGCCATGTACCTGTCCAAGGTGTTGACGCTGCGTTCCCTGCCGGAGATCGGCCGCCGTTTCGGCGGGCGCGATCACACCACGGTGCTCCATGCCGTGCGCAAGATCGAGAAAGCCCTGGGCGAGGACCACGCCCTCTCCGACGAGGTCGAACTCCTCAAGCGGATGCTGCAGGAGTAAGCCTTCCGGGCCGGGTCAGCCCCGGCCTTGCTTTCTCTGGCGACAAAAGCCAACATTGCTGCCCTGCTTATCCCGCCCGAGGCTCGTCCTGAGCGGGATCGGGCCAAGAATTTCACCGAAACCGGGTGCTAGGTTATGAGAGTTACCGTTGAGCGCGCCGCTCTGCTGAAGGCGCTGGGGCATGTGCACCGCGTCGTCGAGCGCCGCAACACCATTCCGATCTTGTCGAACGTCCTGCTACGCGCGGACGAAGGGTCGCTTCGTCTCAAGGCCACGGATCTCGATATCGAAGTGACGGAAACGATCCCCGCCGAGATCACGGAGGCCGGTTCGACCACGGTGCCGGCCTACATGATCTACGACATCGTGCGCAAGCTCTCGGACGGTGCCCAGGTTTCGCTCGAAATGACCGCCGACATGGGCCAGATGCAGATCCGCTCCGGCCGTTCGCGCTTCATGCTGCAGGCTCTGCCGGAAAGCGACTTCCCGGATCTCGCCGCCGGCGACCTGCCGCACCGCTTCACGTTGGCGGCCGCCGATCTCAAGCGCCTGATCGAGAAAACGCAGTTCGCGATCTCGACGGAGGAGACGCGCTACTACCTCAACGGCATCTATCTCCACACCCTCGATGCGGGCGGCTCCATCGTCATGCGGGCGGTCGCCACGGACGGTCACCGTCTCGCCCGCGTCGAGATCCCGGCGCCGACGGGTTCGGAGGGCATGCCCGGCGTGATCGTGCCGCGCAAGGCCGTAGCCGAGATCGTCAAGCTCGTGGAGGACGGCTCCGAGAACATCACCATTGAATTGTCCTCCGCCAAGGTGCGGCTGACCTTCGACGGCGTGGTGCTGACCTCCAAGCTCATCGACGGCACCTTCCCCGATTACCAGCGCGTCATCCCCGCCGGGAACGACAAGGTTCTCGTGGTGGAACGCAACGACTTCTCCAAGGCCGTGGATCGCGTCTCCACCATCTCGTCCGAGCGTGGCCGCGCGGTGAAGCTCGCGCTCAATGACGGCCGCCTGACGCTCACTGTCAACAACCCCGATTCGGGGAGCGCCACGGAGGAGATCGAGGTCGATTACGATGCGACGCCGATCGATATCGGCTTCAACGCCCGCTATCTGCTCGATATCACGGCCCAACTCGACGGCGACACCGCCCTGTTCAAGCTCGCCGATCCCGGCTCCCCCACCATCGTGCAAGACCGCGAAGGCGCCTCCGCGCTTTACGTTTTGATGCCGATGCGGGTGTAATCCGCTTCCGTGTTGGTCATCCCAGATCTTCGCTGCGCTCTATCCGGGATCGCCTTCAGAACGAACCTCCACGTCGTCACCGGCACAAGGCCGGTGATCTCACATCTATCGAGCGCTACACGTTTCCAACCGAGATGGCCGGGCGAGCTGGACCATGACGCATCAGCGCAGACATCGTTGTTGCGTAGACAATCCAAATGCGCTTGGGCCGCAGCAACGCTTGATCTTTCGCGCCCGCTCCTGAATGAAGGGGGCGCATGTCTTCCTCGCCCGTTGCCGCGTCCCGAATCGCCCGTCTGATCCTCCAGGATTTCCGCACCTATGCGAGCCTGGATCTCGCCGTCTCGCGCCCGCTCGTGGCGCTGGTGGGCGAGAACGGAGCCGGCAAGACCAATGTGCTGGAGGCGATCTCGCTCTTCATGCCCGGTCGGGGTCTGCGACGCGCGGAGCTTGGAGAGATGGCGCGCAACGAGGGGCCGGGCTCGTTCGCCATTTCCGTGACCCTCGACGCGTCCTACGGCGAGCATCGCCTCGGGACGGGAATCGAGCATCAGAACGAAGGCTCCCGCGCGTCGCGCGTCTGCCGCATCGACGGCATGCCCGCCTCGTCGCCGACGGCCTTTGCCGAGTATCTGCGCATCGTCTGGCTCACTCCCGATCTCGATGCCCTGTTCCGGGGTCCGGCCGGCGACCGGCGGCGGTTTCTCGACCGGCTCGTGCTCGCGGTCGACGCTGAGCACGGCACGCGGGTGAATGCGCTGGAGCGGGCGTTGCGCTCGCGCAACCGCGTTCTCGAGGAAAACCCGGAGGACCGCCTGTGGCTCGATGCGCTCGAACGCGAGGTGGCGGAGCTCGCCATCGCGGTCGCCGCCGCCCGGCGCGAAACCGTGGAGCGGCTGGCCAGCCTCATCCTCGAAACGCGCGAGGAGGAATCTCCCTTCCCCTTCGCCACGATGGGACTCGAAGGCGAACTCGACATGCTCGTCGCCACCCTGCCGGCCGTCGATGCCGAGGATCGCTACCGGGCGATCCTGCGCGACCACCGGGCCCGCGACCGGGCGGCCGGACGCACCCTCGTGGGGCCCCAGGCCTCGGACCTTCTCGTGCGCCACGGGCCCAAGGACATTCCGGCCAACACGGCCTCCACCGGCGAGCAGAAGGCGTTGCTGATCGGGCTCGTGCTCGCCCATGCCCGGCTCGTCGCCAGCATGAGCGGGATCGCCCCCTTCGTGCTCCTCGACGAGGTGGCCGCCCATCTCGATCCCCGCCGCCGGGCCGGGCTGTACGATGCCCTCGAGACTCTGGGCGGACAGGTCTGGATGACGGGGGCGGATCCGGGCCTTTTTGCGGAGCTGCGGGGGCGGGCGGATATTCTGCGGGTGCTCCCGGGCCGGATTGAAGCGTGACATGTGGTTCTTCGCCCCCTTCGCGCTTTTCGGCACCATGGGGCTCCTTGGGGTAGCCTCGCTCATTCTAACGCTCGGGCCCATCCTGGACAGGCTGCGGTCGCTGCCGAACCCGCCCGCACGGTCGGATTTCGGATTGATTGTTCTTGCCCTGGCTCAGCCGACGATCCTGGTTCTGCTGACCATCATGGCGGGGGTCCTTTTAGCTGACCGGGTCGGCCTGCGGTCTCATCTCCTAGCATGGACGCGGGGCCTATCACTTCCCGCCCGCTTCGGCTCCGGTGTTCCGATGGCAATCGTCCTGGCCATCGTGGTCGGGACAGCCATCATCATGTTGGATCTCGTCTTCAAGGAAATAACGGATCCCGGCTCTGTCGGCCGCCTTGGCGCAGCCTCCGGTCCGCCGAATTGGACGGTCCGGGCAAGCGCCATTCTCTACGGGGGCATCACCGAAGAACTCATGATGCGCTTTGGCCTCATGACGCTTCTCGTCTGGCTTGCGAGCCTAGTGTTTCCAGGCGCTCTCACCTGTCATCCCGGCCTCCCGATCGGAGCGGCAATCGTCATCTCGGCTCTGCTGTTCGGTCTTGGGCATCTGCCTCAGCTCTTTGCCTCAACACGACCCTCGACAGCCCTCATCCTGCATATCGTCGTCCTCAATACGCTGGCAGGACTGGTCTATGGCTGGCTCTATTGGCGCCACAGTCTCGAACACGCCATGCTGGCTCATGCCCTGACACATCTGACCTTCTGGACGGTAACCCCCGTCCTCCTCCAAGTGGGGGCCGCTCTGACGAAATGATCACCCGGCGAGCAATGGTTGTGATCGAACCCATCACAACTCCTTGATGGTTCCGAAAGCCGCCCTGCCCTATGCTGGCGAACATTGTCTCTTCCGGGTGAAAACCATGGACCTCGCCGGCCTGCTGCTCTTCTCCTCGGCCCTCTTCATCGCCGCGGCTTCGCCGGGGCCGGGCATCGCCGCCATCGTGGCGCGGGTTCTGGGAAGGGGGCCGAAGGAGGCCGTGGTCTTCAGCATCGGCGTGGCGCTCGGGGACGTGGCCTGGCTGACCTTCGCGATCCTCGGGCTCGCCGCCCTGGCTCAGGCCTTCCACGGAGTGTTCCTGGTCGTCAAATATGCTGGCGCCGCCTATCTGCTCTACATCGCCTACAAGATCTGGACGGCCCCTGCTCTGGCCCAGGACGTGAAGGCGGAAAGACGAGCCGAGCACCCGGCCAAGCTTCTGCTCGGCGGGCTTGCGCTGACCCTAGGCAACCCGAAGACCATCGTTTTCTATCTCGCCCTCCTGCCCACCATCCTCGATCTCACCCGGATCACGGTTCTGGGTTTCGTGGAGCTGGCGGCGGCGACCCTCGCCGTGCTGGGGGTGGTCTTTGCCGGCTATATCGTGCTCGCCGCCCGGGCCCGGCAGCTTTTCACCACCCCGAGGGCGATCCGGATCCTCAACCGCACCACGGGCGCGCTGCTGGCGGGCGCGGCGGCTGCCGTTGCGTCGCGATAAGGCCTGCTCTGCCTGAGGCAATGAACCGCCCCTGAAACCACCCGATTCGGCAGTTTTTGGTGGATTTTTCTGCCCCAATCCGCGCGCGCGTAGGCGCGTGGGGGTGAAATTTCAACCATTCGTCCCTAAATAACTGATCTGACGAATCAAAACCCGGGCGCGCCTGCTCCTTTCCGCGCGTCTTGAAGGATCCCAAATGGCCGAACCTGCTATCAACGTGAATGCCGACGCCTATGGCGCGGAATCGATCAAGGTGCTCAAGGGCCTTGATGCGGTGCGCAAGCGGCCGGGCATGTATATCGGCGATACCGATGACGGCTCGGGCCTGCACCACATGGTCTACGAGGTGGTGGACAACGCCATCGACGAAGCCCTCGCCGGTCACGCAACGGAAGTCACCGTCACGCTCAACGCGGACGGCTCGGTGACCGTCACCGACAACGGCCGCGGCATCCCCACCGACATCCATCCGGGCGAGGGCGTCTCGGCGGCCGAGGTCATCATGACCCAGCTGCACGCGGGCGGTAAGTTCGACCAGAACTCCTACAAGGTCTCGGGCGGCCTGCACGGCGTGGGCGTGTCCGTGGTGAACGCGCTCTCCACCTCGCTGAAGCTGCGCATCTACCGCAACGGCAAGGAACACTTCATGGAGTTCCGTCACGGTGATGCGGTGGCTCCGCTCGCCGTCGTGGGCGATGCGCCGGACAAGCGCGGCACGGAAGTGACCTTCACGCCCTCGACTGAAACCTTCACCATGGTGGAGTTCGATTACGCGACCCTCGAGCACCGCCTGCGCGAGCTGGCCTTCCTGAACTCGGGCGTGCGCATCATCCTCACCGACAAGCGCCACGCGGAGCACAAGCGCGAGGAGCTGATGTACGAGGGCGGCGTCGAAGCTTTCGTGCGCTATCTCGACCGCGCCAAGACCCCGCTGATCCAGCGGCCGATCATGATCAACTCCGAGAAGGACGGCATCGGCGTCGAGGTCGCCCTGTGGTGGAACGACTCGTACCACGAGAACGTGCTCTGCTTCACCAACAACATCCCGCAGCGGGATGGCGGCACGCACCTCGCGGGCTTCCGCGCGGCGCTGACGCGACAGGTGAACGGCTATGCGGAATCCTCCGGCCTGACGAAGAAGGAGAAGGTCTCCCTCACCGGCGACGATTGCCGCGAGGGCCTGACCGCCGTCGTGTCCGTGAAGGTGCCCGATCCGAAGTTCTCGTCGCAGACGAAGGACAAGCTCGTCTCGTCGGAGGTCCGTCCCGCCGTCGAGAACGTGGTCAACGAAGCCCTCAACAACTGGCTCGAGGAGCATCCGCAGGAGGCCCGCACCCTCGTCGGCAAGGTGGTGGAAGCCGCCGCCGCCCGCGAGGCCGCCCGCAAGGCGCGCGAGCTCACCCGCCGCAAGGGCGCGCTCGACATCGCGTCTCTTCCCGGCACGCTCGCCGACTGCCAGGAGCGCGATCCGTCGAAATGCGAGTTGCTCCTCGTCGAGGGCGACTCCGCAGGCGGCTCCGCCAAGCAGGGCCGCGACCGCGCGTTCCAGGCCGTTCTTCCCCTGCGCGGCAAGATCCTGAACGTCGAGCGCGCGCGCTTCGACAAGATGCTGTCCAGCCAGGAGATCGGCACGCTGATCACCGCGCTCGGCACGGGCATCGGCCGCGAGGAGTTCAACCTCGACAAGCTGCGCTACCACCGCATCATCATCATGACCGACGCGGACGTGGACGGATCGCACATCCGCACCCTGCTGCTCACGTTCTTCTTCCGGCAGATGCCCGAGCTGATCGAGCGCGGCCACCTCTACATCGCGCAGCCGCCACTCTACAAGGCGACCCGCGGCAAGCAGGCGATCTACCTGAAGGACGAGCGCGCGCTGGAGGACTTCCTGATCGATGCCGGTATCGAAAGCGCCTCCCTGCAGCTCGAAACCGGCGTGTCGTTCCAGGGCGATCAGCTGAAAGGTCTGATCGACGAGGCGCGCCTCGTGCGGCAGGTGCTCAACAGCCTGCATACGCGCTACGACCGGAAGGTCGTGGAGCAGGCGGCGATCGCCGGCGCACTTCGTCCCGATGTGGTGGAAGACCCCCAGAAGGGTCCCGCCGCCGCGGCCTATATCGCCCAGCGTCTCGACGCGATCTCGGAGGAACTCGAGCGTGGCTGGACCGGCGAGGCTCACGACGGCGGCTACGTCTTTTCGCGCACCGTGCGCGGCGTGAAGCAGACCGCAACGCTCGATCAGGCTCTCATCGCCAGCCAGGAAGCCAAGAAGCTCGACGAGCGCGCCACCACCTTGCAGGACGTCTACGCGAAGCCTGCGAAGCTCGTGCGCAAGAACGACGAGATGCAGATCGACGGTCCGCTCTCTCTGTTCCAGTCGGTGCTGTCAGCTGGTCGCAAAGGCCTGCAGCTTCAGCGCTACAAGGGCCTCGGCGAGATGACCGCCCAGCAGCTCTGGGAGACGACGCTCGACCGCGACGTGCGCTCGCTGCTCCAGGTGAAGGTGAAGGACACCACCGACGCTGACGATCTTTTCGTCAAGCTCATGGGCGACGTGGTGGAGCCTCGCCGCGAGTTCATCCAGGAAAACGCCCTCTCGGTGGCAAACCTGGACGTCTGATCACCTGTTCCTGCCTCCCGGCTTGGAAGTCTCTCTCGCCGGGAGTTCCGTGATACGAATGGCGGAAAAGGCTGCTCCCTGCCATTTCGGCCATTTCTCGTTGTGGGCGTTTGAACGGGGCGAACGTTTCCAGCGGCGGCACAAGCTTGATCAGCTTGCCGAACCCGCTGAGCTCAAGCCCCGATTTCTTATATGTTGTCGCCGTGAATGGCGCCGATCACGGCGTCCGTGACCTGCCGGGTGGTGGCCTGGCCGCCGAGATCCGGCGTATGCAGCGACGGATCGGCGGTCACCCGCTCGATGGCCCGCATGAGGCGCTCGGCGGCCGGCTTCTCGCCGAGGTGCTCCAGCATCATCGTGGCCGTCCAGAAGGTTCCGACAGGATTGGCGATCCCCTTGCCCGTGATGTCGAAGGCCGAGCCGTGGATCGGCTCGAACATGGACGGGAACCTCCGCTCCGGGTTGAGGTTCGCCGTGGGCGCGATGCCGAGCGATCCCGCCAATGCGGCCGCGAGATCCGACAGGATGTCGGCATGCAGGTTCGTCGCCACGATGGTGTCGAGGCTCTGGGGTTTGAGGGTCATGCGCATGGTCATGGCATCGACCAGCATCTTGTCCCAGGTCACGTCCGGGAATTCCTGCGCCACTTCGGCGGCGATCTCGTCCCACATCACCATGCCGTGGCGCTGGGCGTTCGACTTGGTGACGACGGTCAGCAGCTTTCGCGGACGCGAGCGCGCCACCGCGAAGGCGAAGCGCATGATCCGGGTGACGCCGGCCCGGGTGAAGATCGACACCTCCGTCGCCACCTCTTCCGGCAGTCCTTTGTGCGAGCGTCCGCCCTGGCCCGCATATTCGCCTTCCGAGTTCTCTCGCACGATCACCCAGTCGAGATCCTTCGCCGCAACGTTACGAAGGGGCCCTTCGATCCCGGGCAGGATGCGCGTGGGGCGCACATTCGCGTATTGATCGAACGGCTGGCAGATCGCGAGGCGCAAGCCCCACAAGGTGACGTGATCGGGGACGTCCGGCGCGCCGACCGCGCCGAAGTAGATCGCATCGAATCCTTTCAGGGTCTCGCGGCCGTTCTCGGGCATCATGATGCCGTGCTGCTTGTAGAAATCCGAGCCCCAGTCGAAAGTCTCGAAGTCAAGCATGAAGCCGCCATCGCGGGCTGCCAAGGCCTGAAGAACCTCGACGCCGGCTGCGATGACTTCCTTGCCGATCCCATCGCCCGGAATGGCCGCGATCCTGTAGCTGTTCATGATGTCACCTGATGTTGTCGGCCCCCGACACGTGGCGGCCGATGATCGAAATTGGCCGTAGCTGCCCTAGCCGAGGGCGTCGGCCACGGCCTTGCCCGCGGTCTCCGTTCCTGCGTTCCCGCCGAGGTCGCGCGTGCGCAGGGTCCGCTCGCTCAGCACGTCCTCGATGGCCTGGACGATGGCGGCAGCCGCGTCCCCTTCGCCCAGATGCTCCAGCATCATGGCGCCGGCCCAGATCTGACCGATGGGATTGGCGATCCCCTGGCCGGCGATGTCCGGCGCCGAACCGTGAACCGGCTCGAAGAGCGACGGGAAATCACTGTTCGGATTGATGTTGCCGGACGGTGCTATGCCGATGGTGCCCGTGCAGGCCGGACCGAGATCGGACAGGATGTCGCCGAAGAGATTCGAGGCGACGACCACGTCGAACCAGTCCGGATGAAGAACGAAATGAGCCGTCAGGATGTCGATGTGGTACTTGTCCCAGCGCACGTCCGGATAGCGCTTGGCCATCTCCTCCACACGCTCGTCCCAATAAGGCATCGTGATCGAGATGCCGTTCGACTTCGTGGCCGAGGTCAGATGCTTCTTGGGCCGCTTCTGCGCCAGGTCGAAGGCGAACTGCAGCACCCGGTCGACGCCGATGCGCGTCATCACGGTTTCCTGGATGACGACCTCGCGGTCCGTGCCGGGAAACATCTTGCCGCCGATGGATGAGTACTCGCCCTCGGTGTTCTCGCGCACGACCCAGAAGTCGATGTCGCCCGGCTTGCGATTGGCGAGCGGCGTCGGCACGCCGGGCATCAGGCGCACCGGCCGCAGGTTGATGTATTGATCGAACTCGCGCCGGAACTGCAACAGGGATCCCCACAGGGAGACATGATCCGGGATCTTCTCCGGCCAGCCGACGGCTCCGAAGAAGATGGCGTCGTGCGAGCCGATCTGCTCCTTCCAGTCCTCCGGCAGCATGCGGCCGTGCTTGGCGTAGTAGTCGTAGGATGAGAAGTCGAAATGATCGAGCTGCAGGTCGAAGCCGAATTTTTTCGCCGCAGCCTCCAGAACCCGCACGCCTTCGGGTGTCGTTTCCTTGCCGATGCCGTCCCCTGGAATGACCGCCAGCCGATAACGCTTCCTCTGATCCAATGCCATGTGAAATTCCGTTCGTCTGTCATGAATGCCGGGGCGGATGCACGTGCTGGAGACGCCCGCATCCGCCTTCGATTGTTACTGTCCGGTGACGCCCGAGGCCTTGATGACCGGGACCCATTTGTCAATCTCGGAGCTCACGAGCCTGCCGAGAGCCTCGGGCGTCTGGCCCTCTTCATCTGGGAGTTCGGCGCCGAGGTCGAGGAGGCGCTTGCGCGTGGTCTCATCCTCGAGAGCTGCCTTGGCGGCAGCATTCAGCTTCGTGACGATCTCCTTGGGCGTTCCCTTCGGGGCGAAGAGCGCGTTCCAACCCGTTGCCTGGAACTGCGGCAGCCCCTGCTCGGCCGAAGTCGGGACATCGGGAATGACCGGGAGGCGGTTCGGGACCGCGACGACCAGTCCGTTGGCCTGCTTCGCCTGAACCGTCGGCACGATGGCGACCGTCTGATCGCACACATAGTCGACCTGGCCGCCGAGGAGCGCGTTCAGGGCAGGACCCGAGCCGCGGAAGGGCACGTGCTGCGGCTTCACGCCTAGCAGGGATTCCAGGAACAGGCAGGTCAGGTGCGAGGTCGAGCCGACACCACCCGAGCCGTAGTTCATCTTGGGAGCGTTGGCTTTCAGGTAAGCGATGAACTCCTTGAAATCCTTGACCGGAAGGTCCTTCTTCGCGACCACGAGCATCGGCGTCGCGGCCGAGTTCATGATCGGCTCGAAGTCGGTGCGCGGATCGTAGGCCAATTTGGGGTAAAGCCCGACGCTGGCCGCCTGCGTTCCGAGGTTGCCCATCAGGATCGTGTAGCCGTCCGGCTCGGCCTTGGACACGCGGGTCACGCCGACGGTGCCTCCTGCCCCGGTGACGTTCTCGACCACGAGCTGCTGCCCGAGCGTGCGGCTCATGTGATCGGCCATGAGACGGGCCACCACGTCGGTCGTTCCGCCGGCGGCGAACGGGACCACGAGCGTGATCGGCCGTGTCGGATAGGTCCCCTGGGCCTGTGCGGTTGCGGCGACGAAGCCGAGGGCCGCGGCCAGGGTGAAGAGAGCTTTCTTCATAGACGTTTCCTTCCCTGAGAGTTCTTGTCGGAGGCGATTACGCCTCTCGCCTTCGAGCGAGGCCTGGCCTTCCGGTGCGTGCACTTTGATGGCCCTGCGCTCTCGCCCCTGAATGCCCCGCTTCTGGTGAGCGTTCGGTCGGCTGCTTCTCTTGCTCGGAAGCTTCCATGGAAGTTGGCATGGAAGAAGGCTCGCCGTTATCGCGCCGTTTGTCAATGATCCATTTATCCTTGCATGGAAGTTTTGCGGTAGGCATGATGGAGCAGGAGGGCACTATGGTGGACAAGCTGCAGGTGCACGGGGCAGAGACTGCGCGAAAGCCGTCGCTGGTGGAGGATGCCTACCGGGCCTTGAAGGACGCGATTCGCGACAACGTCTTCCCGCCCGGTTATCAGGGCTCGGAGCAGGAGATCGCCCTCCGGCTCGGCATGAGCCGAACACCGGTGCATGAAGCCATCATCCGGCTTCAGGAGGACGGGCTCGTCCGCGTGCTCTCCAAGCGTGGCGTGCAGGTCTGCCCCCTTGCCCCGGAGGACATCCGGGAGATCTACGACGTCATCATCGCCATCGAGGCGCGGGCTGCGGAGCTGCTGGCCGCCATGCCTTACGAAAATCGGCGTGGGATCGCCGACGAGCTCGAGGACGCGACCGCACGCATGGAACAGGCTCTTCGCAAGAACGATCTTCACGCCTGGGCCATCGCCGACGATCAGTTCCATCGCATCCTGGTCGAGCGATGCGGCAACAGCCGCATCCGCAGGATCGCCCAGACGATCACCGACCAAGCGCACCGGGCGCGCATGCTCACCCTCAAGCTCCGCCCGAAGCCGACCGGATCAGCCGCAGCCCACAGAACCATTGCCGAGGCGATCCGGAAAGGACGGGTGGCGGAGGCTCACCAGCAAGCCCGCCAGCATCGCATCGATGCCCGCGACGAGCTTCTTCCGCTCATCGAGAGCTTCGGCATCAGGCACCTGTAAGGCGCTCGGCGCCGCTTACTCCGCAAGCTCGCGCATGACCTTGATCAGGTCGGACTTGCCTTCGAACCCGATACCGGGCAGCTCCGGCATGACGATGTGGCCGTTCTCCACCCGCACGCTGTCCGGGAAGCCGCCATAGGGCTGGAACAGGTCCGGATAGCTCTCGTTGCCGCCAAGGCCCAGCCCTGCCGCGATGTTGAGGGACATCTGGTGCCCGCCATGCGGGATGCAGCGGGACGGCGACCAGCCGAACTGCGCGAGCACGTCGAGGGTGCGCAGGTATTCCACAAGGCCGTAGGACAGGGCGCAGTCGAATTGCAGCCAGTCGCGGTCCGGCCGCATGCCGCCGTAGCGCAGGAGATTGCGGGCGTCCTGGTGCGAGAACAGGTTCTCGCCGGTCGCCATCGGGCCGGGATAGAACTCGGAGAGCGCAGCCTGGAGCGCGTAGTCGAGGGGATCCCCGGCCTCCTCGTACCAGAACAGTGGGTAATGGCGCAGCATCTTGGCATAGGCGATCGCGGTCTCGAGATCGAACCGGCCGTTCGCGTCGACGGCCAGCTGCGCCTGTGATCCGATCTCGGCGAGCACCGCTTCGATCCGGCGCTGGTCCTCGGCAATGGAAGCGCCGCCGATCTTCATCTTCACAACATTGTAGCCGCGGTCGAGATAGCTGCGCATCTCGGCCCGCAGGGCGCTGTCGTCCTTGCCCGGGTAATAGTAGCCGCCGGCGGCATAGACGAAGACCCTCGGGTTCGCCTCTCGGCCCTGGCGCTCGGCCAGCAGGCGGAAGAGCGGCTTGCCGGCGATCTTGGCCGTGGCATCCCAGATCGCCATGTCGAGGGTGCCGACCGCCACCGAACGCTCGCCGTGGCCACCGGGCTTCTCGTTCTTCATCATCGTGGCCCAGATCTTGTGGGGATCGAGGGTGCCGCCGCTTTCATCCAATAGGCCCTCAGGGGCAGCCTCAAGAATCCTGTCGCGGAAGCGCTCGCGGATGAGTCCACCCTGTCCGTAACGGCCATTCGAGTTGAACCCGTAGCCGACGACGCGGCGCCCGTCGCGCACCACATCGGTCACAACGGCGACGAGGCTCGTCGTCATCTTTGAGAAATCGATATAGGCGTTGCGGATCGGCGAGGCGATCGGCTGGGTGATTTCGCGGACGTCGACGATGCGCATGAACAATCTTCTCACATTGGGATGGATGCGGGGCGGATGTCTTCATACGCCTGGACACCGCCGGCGGGCCAATGCCAAGATCGGTTCACGTTATGCACGATCGGCATCGAGATGGACCTGACCTGGCTCGAGGATTTCCTGGTTCTGGCGGAGCAGAAGAACTTTTCCCGCGCTGCGGAGGCCCGCAATGTCTCGCAGCCCGCCTTCAGCCGGCGGATTCGCGCGCTTGAGGACTGGGCCGGAACGCCTCTCTTCGTGCGGGGTGCCCAGGGCGCGAGCCTGACGCGGGCCGGCCTTCATTTCCGGCCCCTGGCGGAGGACCTGATGCGGAATCTGCATCGCGCCCGCCGCGAAACCCGCTCCGCCGGCGAGCGCGAGACGGGATCGCTGTCGATTGCCGCAACGCACGCCCTGTCCTTCACCTTCTTCCCCGGCTGGATCCGCCGGCACATGCGCGTCGAGACGCTCGGCACGCTCAACCTGATCTCGGACAGCATGGAAGCCTGCGAGCAGATCATGCTCGGGGGCGAAGTGCATTTCCTGTTCTGCCACTCCCATGCCGATGTGCCCACGCGCTTCGACGATAGCCGCTTCGAGAGCATTTGTGCGGGCAATGATCTCCTGGTTCCGGTCTGCGCGCCGGATCCGGACGGCCGGCCCCTCTGGCCCCTTCCCGGCACCTCCGACACGCCGGCGCGTCTGCTCGCCTACAGTTCTGCGTCCGGCCTCGGCCGCATCCTTGCGGCACACCCGATCACAAGCACTGAAACCTTCAGGTTGGAAACTGTCTTCACCTCGCATCTCGCCGCCACGCTGATGACCATGGCTCGCGAGGGACACGGCATCGCTTGGCTGCCTCTCGGCTTGGCCGAGGAGGATGTGACGCGCAAGCGGCTCGTGCGGGCTGGGCCGGACAGCTTCGACATCCCGGTGGAGATCCGTCTGTTCAGGTCACCTGATTGCCGCAACCATGCCGCGGACGCCTTATGGGAGCGCATTCTCGAACAGGGGGACAAAGCCGGTTAGTCGATGGTGGAATTGGCCATGCTCCTGAAGGGTAGGCCCCTAGCTGAAGATCCGCCATTCCTGCATTGCGTCAAAGAGCCGGTTCGGATCGGCATCCTCAAGCGCCCGGATCTTTTCCTCGACCAGATCGGCCAGGATGCTTCTCGGGCTTGCCGCCCGCACCTCCTTGACGGCTTCCCTGATCTGCTTCAGATCCAAGGGCGACAGCGTCGCTCTTCCCTGCCCTTTGGTCTCCTGGTTCAACGTCATGGATGATCCTCCGGTTGAGCCGACACAGCAACGAAAGGTACGCTTGCAGGGATCAAGGTAGCCGTGGCCGTTTACCCGCTGCATTGCGGGAGAATTACAGTTCCGTAATGCAGCCGGCTAAAACGTACGGACAAGGAATCCGTTCGTGCGCGTCGGACGATGGTGTCCGGGCTGGGCTCACACGGCGGGCTTCAGGTCTCCCAGAACCGTTGGGATCAGCTCCGAGACGGTCGGATGGATTGGGACCGCCCATTGCAGGGCCGGGTAGTCGATGCCGGCATTCATCATGTCAAGGACGCCGTGGATCGCCTCATCGCCGCCGGTCCCGAGAATAGCCGCACCGAGAATCGACTTCGTATCGGCATCGGCGACGATCTTCATGAAGCCTTTGGTTTCATCCTTCTCGATGGCGCGCCCGACCCGTGTCATCGGACGCTTGGACACGAGAAGCCTGCGACCCGTCTTGCGCGCCTCTGTTTCCGTCATGCCGACACGACCGAGCGGCGGATCGATATAGAGCGCATAACCCAGAAGCCGGTCGCTCACCCGCCGCGACCCGCCGTCGAGCAGATTGGCGGCGACGATCTCGTAATCGTTATAGGCCGTATGGGTGAAGGCGCCGCGGCCGTTGCAGTCCCCCAATGCCCAGATGCCGGGTACGTTCGTCGCGAGATGATCGTCGACGACGATCATGCCCCTTGCGTCGACCGCGACGCCGGCCCTGTCGAGGCCGAGGTCGTCCGTGTTGGGGCGGCGCCCGACGGCGAGCAGCACGTGCGAACCGACCACGACCGGCTCGCCGGAGGTGCAGTCGACATCGACCGCCACGCCATCCACATGCGGCTTGAAGCCGATGCAGGTGGCGTTGGTACGGATGGTGATTCCCTCGCCGGTCAGGATGTCGCGAATGGCCTCGGACACATCCTCGTCCTCCCGGGCGATCAGGCGCGGTCCTTTCTCGACGACGGTCACCTGCGCGCCGAAGCGGCGGTACATCTGCGCGAATTCGAGCCCGATATAGCTGCCTCCGACCACGACGAGATGCCGGGGAAGCGTATCGAGCTGCAGGATCGACGTGTTGGTCAGATAGGAGACCGAATCGACGCCCGGCATGTCGGGGATGCTCGCGCGGCCGCCTACATTGAGGAAGATGCGTGGCGCCGTCAGAAGCTCGTCGCCGACACGGATCGTGTCCGGACCCTCGAAACGCGCATGCCCTTCGATGACGGTCAGGCCATCCATGCCTCGGAGCCAGGTCTCGACATTCGTGCGCGCATTG
>DASZBB010000217.1:0-5739 GCA_035944695.1 Microvirga sp.
CGCGATCAGGGATTCTGGGCCGCCGATTCGAGAAACTCCACCGCCATGCCCGACTTTACCCGGGATAAAGGCAGGGAGGGATGACTCAACCCTGCCAGTCCTCTCCACCTGCTTGATCATTGCCCCTCATCGACGGCCTGCCGGCGCCAATGCCTCAGCACGATCGGCACCAGTGCCAAAATTCCTAGGATAGCTAGAGCGATCATCAACTCTGGCGTCAACAGGCTTCCGGCGCTCAAACCGGCGGAGCATTCACCTTGACCTGCCGCAAGGCAAGCGGCGCGAAGCTGCTCATGCCGTGAGATCACCTCGTCGAGACCCGATCCGGCAAAGGCGAAGGCGAAAGAGACGGGAAGCATTCCCAATTGGGTCGCCAGCACGAAGGGCCTCATGCGCATGCCGAAGAAGGCGGCGGAGAGATTCGTCAGCCAGAAGGGCACGACGGGCATCAGGCGCAAGGAGAGAAGGTAGAGGAAAGCCTGCCTTCGGAAGCCAGCGGCGAGGCCCTGGATCCGGCTCCCGGCCCTCCTCAGGAGCGGTCTCCCCACGGAGGTGCGGGCGATCAGGAAGATGTTGGTTGCCCCAAGGGTGGCTGCCATGGAAGCCGCCGCTCCGCCGAGCGCCCAGCCGAAGAGATAGCCGCCGATGGTTGTCAGAAAAGCCGAAACCGGTAGCGACAGGGTCACGGCCACCACGTAGATCAGGCAGAATGCCCCCAGCATCGTCCAGGGACGGGCGGCGACGAGATCCCGAATCCATGCCTGATAGCGGATGAAGGTCTCGAAGCTCAAGGAGCGGTGCAGGCCTGTCGCAAAGACGGCTCCTACGGCCAGGACAAGCAGCACGAGAGGCAAAGTGCGCCAGAGATGGCCCAACCCCTTCGAGCTATGAGGCTTTGGCTGCGCGTCGGCCATGGACCCTCCTGATTCCGTGCCATATGTAGGGCTTCATGCGGCCAGGCGCACGGGCCCGCCGCGGTCGCGGAGACGCCGGGCCGATTGCCGCATAAAGGCCAGAGCGACGTTGACTTTGCCCCTCCATTCCGTCATAAGCCCGCAAGCTGACAGCGCTCTTCTGGGGCGCTGATCGTTTTTTCGAGACAGTTTCGGGGGCAACCCCATCTTAAACCAGACGGGCGCGAGCCATCGAGCACCGCTGCCCCATTCGACCGGAGATGTGCCGTGAAGAGGACGTATCAACCGAGCAAGCTGGTTCGCAAGCGCCGCCACGGCTTCCGTGCGCGCATGGCGACCAAGGGTGGCCGCAAGGTCATTGCCGCTCGCCGCGCCCATGGCCGCAAGCGCCTGTCGGCGTAAGCAGCTTAGGATAGCCCGATGCGCGAGCCTCGCGCAGAGCTAAGCCTCGGGCGTCTGACGAAAAGACCTGACTTCGTCGCGGCGGCCTCTGGCCGCCGCTTTCATACCGAGCGGATGTCGGTCCAGGCTCGATTGTGCGCGGGTTCCGGTCTTGGCCTGCGTTTCGGCCTCACGGTCACGAAGCGGGTCGGCCACGCCACCGAACGCAACCGGATCAAGCGCCGACTCCGGGCTGCCATTCCCACGGCGGGCCGGGATTACGCGAATATCGATGCGGATGTGGTCGTCATCGGACGACGCGATATCCTCACCGCCGATTTCGACCTGCTCATCGACGATCTTCGGCGCGCGCTGCGGGCAGTCACCAGGCCGAAAAGCGCCCAGCCGGCAGAGCGTCGCCACCCCTCCTCACCTCCCCCCAACGGCGAGCGTCGCGGACATTCCCATGCGTGAAGACAACAGAAACCTCATCGTCGCCATCGCGCTGTCGCTGGCGATCTTGCTAGGCTGGCAATATTTCTTTGCGGCTCCCCAGGCCGAGAGGCAGCGGCAGGCCGCCCAGCAGGCGCAATCCACGCAGGCCAATCCCACAGCGCCGAACCCGCCCGCCAGCCCGAGCCAGGCCGGCGGGGCTTCGCCGACCGTGCCCGGCACCGTTCCGAGCATGCCGGCCGTTCCGACGGTTCAGACCCGTGAGGCCGCCCTCGCCAGTTCGCCGCGCGTCGGCATCGATACGCCCGCCATCGCCGGGTCCATCAACCTGCGCGGCGGTCGCATCGACGACGTGGCTCTAAAGAACTATCGCGAGACCGTTGATGCCAGAAGCCCGAACATCGTTCTCCTGTCGCCTACCGGCACGCAGAATCCTTATTATGCCGAATTCGGCTGGGTCGGCGCCCAGGCCGGCAGCCTGCCGAACCAGAATACCGTCTGGACGGCCGACAAGACCTCGCTGACACCCGGCAGTCCAGTCACCCTGACGTGGCAGAACGAGCAGGGCTTGGTCTTCCGCCGCACGATCTCGGTCGACGACAAATACATGTTCACGGTCAAGGACGCGGTCGAGAACCGCGGCTCGGCTCCCGTGACCCTGCAATCCTACAGCCTCGTGTCTCGGCACGGCCGCCCGGTCACCCTCGGCTATTATGTGCTGCACGAGGGCATGATCGGCGTCCTCGGGGATGAGGGCCTGCAGGAGATCACCTACGCCAATCTCGACAAGGCGGACCCGATTTCCGGCTCGAACACCGTCGGAGAACTCTGGAATTCCGTCACCGGTGGCTTCCTCGGCATCACGGACAAGTACTGGGCCGCGGCCGTCATTCCCGATCAGACGCAGCCGTTCCAGGGCTCCTTCACCTCGCAGCAGGGCCAGACGGCGGATCGCACCTATCAGGCCACCGTGGCCAGTACGCCGCAGACTCTTCAGCCCGGTGCCACCACGGAAGTGACCCAGCGCCTCTTCGCCGGCGCCAAGGAGGTCGCGACCGTCGATGCCTATCACGAGACCTATAACATCAAGAATTTCGATCTCCTGATCGATTGGGGCTGGTTCTATTTCATCACCAAGCCGCTCTTTAAGGTGCTCGACTTCTTCTTCCACCTGTTCGGCAATTTCGGCGTCGCGATCCTGCTCGTGACGGTGCTGCTGAAGATCCTGTTCTTCCCGCTCGCCAACAAGTCCTACGCCTCCATGGCGAAGATGAAGGCGGTGCAGCCGGAGATGACCTCGATCCGCGAGCGCTATGCCGACGACAAGATGAAGCAGCAGCAGGCGCTGATGGAGCTCTACCGCAAGGAGAAGATCAACCCGGTGGCCGGCTGCTGGCCGGTGCTGATCCAGATCCCGGTGTTCTTCGCGCTCTATAAGGTGCTCTTCGTCACCATCGAGATGCGCCATGCGCCCTTCTTCGGCTGGATCCGCGACCTCGCGGCTCCGGACCCGACCTCGATCTTCAACCTCTTCGGCCTCCTCCCGTACAATCCGGGCGCCGTGCCGGTGATCGGCCACTTCCTGATGCTCGGCGTCTGGCCGATCCTCATGGGCATCACCATGTGGCTGCAGATGAAGATGAACCCGGAGCCGCCGGACCCGGTTCAGAAGCAGGTCTTCGCCTGGATGCCGGTGATCTTCACCTTCATGCTCGGCTCGTTCCCGGCCGGCCTCGTGATCTACTGGGCCTGGAACAACCTGCTCTCGGTCACCCAGCAGGCCTTCATCATGCGCCGCAACGGCGTGAAGATCGAGCTCTGGGACAACCTGCGCAAGACCTTCAACCGCAAGACCAGTCCGGCCAAGGGCTGAGCGGCAACCAGCAGAGATCATCCCCGGGCTTCGTCCCGGGGATTTTTCTTTAGGAAAGCGGTGACAGACAGCGGCCTTCACGGCCGTTTCCTGAAATGTGCTGCCTCACCCCCTGGCGGCGTCATTCTCTTAGGAGGCTTCGCATCTATATGAACCGCCACTGAGGCGAAGGGCGAATTCCCATGAGCGATTCCAAAGGGCGGCGGAAACGGACATCGAGCCCGGCTGAACAGCCCCGGGAGGTCGAACTCAAGCTGGAGCTCGCCTCCGGGGCGCCCGACGCGCTTCTCGAGCATGGCGTTCTCGCCAAGGCACAATCTCTTCCCGGTCAAAGCGGACATCTGCACGCCGTCTATTACGACACCGAGGATCGTGCCCTGCGCCGGGAGGGCATCAGCCTGCGCATCCGTCGTCGGAACGGCGAAGCCATCCAGACCATCAAGGCCGAGCGCAATCACCGCGGGATCGCCATGGATCGCGGCGAGTGGGAAACCCCCGTCAACGGCGAACTCGATCTTGCAGCGGCCGCCGGCACGCCGCTCGAGGCACTGATCTCCGACAGGGGAGTGCGAGAAAGCATCAAACCGGTCTTTCAAGTGGAGACGGAGCGCAAGGCCTTCGAGGTCGAGTTCGACGACGCTCTCATCGAGGTGGCGCTCGACCTGGCCAGGGCCTCCGGCGAGAAGCAGGCGATCACATTCTCGGAGGTGGAACTGGAGCTGCGGCAGGGCAGCGCTGCAAGCCTCTTTTCTCTCGCGAGACACTTGAGCGAAGCGGCCCCGCTGCGCCTTTCGACGGTGGCGAAATCCGAGCGGGGCTATCGTCTCCTTGACAAGGAACCTCCCAAACCATTCAAGGCGGAAAAGATCGAGCTTCGAAAGGCGGCGTCCTGTGCCGACGCATTCCAGGTCATTGCGCGATCGTGCTTGGCCCAGATGGTGCAGAACGAGTCCCTGGTGCGGCAGGCTCGGGACCCCGCAGCCCTGCATCAGATGCGGGTCGGCCTCCGGCGGTTGAGGGCTGCCCTTTCGCTGTTCAGGACCCAGTTGCTGACCGATGCGGAAAGCGCCGCGATCAAGGAAGATCTCCGCTGGGCCGGACAGGCGATGGGCACGGCGCGCGACCTCGACGTCTTCCTGGAGCGAATCCGTTCCACGGATGCAGAGCCCGACGCCTCACAGGTCGAGGAGGTGGAGCGCCGCCGGACCCAAGCCTATGAGGAACTCCTGGACACCCTCGAATCCCGCCGCTTCATGGATGTGATCCTTCAGACGGCCGCCTGGATCGAATCCGGGGGCTGGATGACGGCCGATGATCGAGGCCGCAGGCAGGCGCGGGAGCGTCCCGCACGCGACTTCGCGTCCTCCGAGCTCGAGCGACGCTTCAAGCGGATCCGCAAGCTCGGAAAGCTCCTGCGGGAGCTCAGCGACGAAGAGCGCCACGAACTACGGATTCGCATCAAGAAGCTGCGCTACGGAGTCGAGTTCTTCGCTTCGCTCTTCCCCTCCGCCAAGGCCCAGAAGCGCCGCAAGGCGCTCCTGACCATCCTGGAGGATATCCAGGAAATGCTCGGCGATTTGAACGATCTCGCGGTGGGCGGATCCCTCGTTCCATCCCTTCAGGAGATTTCACCCGAGCACTTGGAACGGCAACGGGAGAAGCTTCTCGACAAGAGCGAGGTTGCCATGAAGTCACTCTCCAAAGCCGAACCTTTCTGGCTGTGAGCGGTCAGTTCCTCGGCATGAAATCCGCCGGGTGCCTTGAAGAATGCCGTCCAAGCGTCGATAAGGGCGTCATGACCGAGACAAGCCCACCGAACCATGACGCCGACCCCTTCCTCGAGATCGGCCGCAAGCTCTTTGCCGGCGAGGCGGATTTCATTTGGGCTGCGAACTCCCTGAAGAACCTGCCGCCCATGAGCAAGGTGGAGATCGCCTTCGCGGGCCGCTCCAATGTCGGCAAGTCGAGCCTCGTCAACGCTCTGACCGGGCGCAACACCCTCGCCCGCACCTCGCACACGCCCGGACGCACCCAGCAGCTCAATTTCTTCAACATCAACGACCGCTTCCACCTGGTCGATATGCCGGGCTACGGCTACGCGGCCGTCGAGAAGCAGAA
>DASZBB010000218.1:0-6298 GCA_035944695.1 Microvirga sp.
CGACCTTGTGCGGTCAGTACGTCAACCTGCCGCAACTTGGAAACGATCTCCTCGGCCGTGTGCCTCTTCTTGCCCATCTGCAGTCCTCCTTCGGCCAATAAGCCATACTTCAGGGAGGATCACTTTTCAGGGGGCAGACCACACCAAGATCGAGAGTACTGTTCGGCATTTAGGGATCGACGTCGATGATGCCCTTCTGATCGCAGAGCAGGTTGAGATCTAAGTGCCAGGGGCGGCCGAGCAACGAGCCGCCTCTGAACCCACCAAGCATCACAGGGCAACGTCCGAACTCGAGGGTTAAGCAGCCACGGGACAAACGACCGGCGCGTGCCAGGAGTAGTCCTTGTAAGAAGCCGCACTAGGTGAGCCAACGCTCGTGAACAACGCAGTTGTTCGCGCGACTGACCCGCTCAAGGATCAGGCGCGCAGTCGAGTAGATCCAGATCGCTTTATTTGCGAGGCAGCAGGCGCTGGACTTCCCGCGCCGTGTCGGCGAGGGCCTCCTCAGGAGCCACCTTCTGCTCTACCACACGCGAGAGGTTATCCACGATCGTCTGGGTGACCTTCACGCCATTGGAGCCCGGAAACGCATACCACGGCACCATCTTCGGCATTTGCTCCAGGCCGGCCTTGAACAGCGGGTTCTTCTGGTAGAACTCACCGAGGTACTCGGAGGATTTCGCCGCGAGTTCATTGTTAGGGACATAGCCTGTGCCGGGCACGACGACGGACGCGCCATAAGGACCCGCGGCGAACTTGATGAACTTCCAGGCTGCCTCCTGCTTGGCGGGATCCTTCGTCAGCATGACGGCAGCGTTGCCGCCTGTGGGCAGGTGTCCCTTCTCGGGCGACAGCAGCGGGATCGGGGCGGTTCGCAGGTCGAACTTCTCGCCGACGTTATTGATGACGTTGCGCAACCCACCCGTGGTCTGGAACGCGAAGCCGATCTTGCCCGCGGCGAAGGCCTGCTCGCCATTGCTCTTGGTTAAGACCGGCATTCCGCCCTCCTTGACCATACGGTCGAGGAGCCTGATCGCGGCGAGGCCCTCGGGTCCGTCGAAGGCGACCTTCTTCTCGTCCGGCGTCAGCATGGTCCCACCGGCCCCAAAGAGGAGCGCGCTGAACATCCAGTCGTCACCCTGCCAGCGAAAGTCAATGCTCTGGATGCCGTCGCCCAGATCCTTGATCTTCGACGCGATCGCGATCACCTCGTCCCAGGTTTTCGGCGGAACGTCGGGATTGGCGCCGACGCGGCGGAAGAGGTCGGCGTTGTAGTACATGATCGGGTTCGAGGTCGCAAAGGCGAGTCCGGCCTGCTGCCCGCCGAACTGCGCGAGCTTCAGGATGTTGTCGCTGAAACCCTGCTCGGCCATCTTGCCGTCCTTCGCAACGAAGGGCTTCAGGTCGACCGAGATCTCACGCTCTGCCACGACTCTGAGACGGTTGAGGCCGACGAAGGTCACGTCCGGCATCTCGGCCGTGCCCGCCTGGCGCAGGATCAGTTGCAGCCCCTCCTCGTAAGTGGGCGACGGGCTGACGAAGTTGATCTTGATGTCCGGGTTCTCCTCCATGAACCTCTTCGAGATCTTGTCCATCACGTCCTTGAAGAAGCCCGGCATCGGGTAATGGACGTTGAGGGTCGTCTCGGCCAGCGCACCGCTGGCGAGCGAGGCGGCCAAGGCCACCCCGGCAAGCATCGTCTTGATCCTGGTCACGTCTTGTCTCCTTGTGCGTGGATCGTGGTTTCGTGTTGTTAGGGCGTCAGCCCTTCAGTCCTGAGAGGGTGATGCCCTCGATGAAGCGCCGCTGGGCGAGCAGGAATGCGGCGAGCAGCGGCACCGTGACGACCACCGTGGCCGCCATCAGCGCGCCGTAGTCGTCCCCAGCCTCCGCTGCGCGGAAGAAGATCAGTCCGAGCGGCGGGGGCGCCATCGCGGTCTCGGTTACCACGATCTGCGGCCAGAATAGGTCGTTCCAGTGCGCCACCACGGAGAAGATCGAGAACGCGGTGATGGCGGGCCAGGCGTTCGGGACGATGACCCGCAGCACGATGCCAAGCTCCGACATACCGTCGAGCCGCGCCGCGTTGATCAGGTCGTCTGGCATGGCCCGGAAGAATTGCAGGAACAGGAAGATCGCGAAGACGGAGATCAGGAACGGCGCCGCCAGCGCGAAGTAGGTGTTCAGCACCCCTGCCCCGCTCAGCGCCACGTAGATTGGCAGCGCGGTCGCATGGATCGGCACGAGAAGCCCGAGCATGATCGCGGCGATCAGCGCGCGGGCGCCTGGGAAGCGCAGCTTCGCGAGCGCATAGGCGCATGGCAGCGCGACCAGGACCTGCACGACGAGGATGACGGTGCAGACAATCACCCCATTCATCAGGAGTTGCAGCATCGGCACTCGCGTGAAGGCCTTCGAGAAGTTTTCCACGGCGGCCCAGCGCTCCGGGATGAGGGCCAACGACGAGGAGAAGATCTCCTCGCGCGGCTTCATGGCGGTGGACAGCATCCACGCATAGGGCGCGAGGAAGACTAGCGCGCCGGCCGACAGGATCGCCAAGCGCAGGGCGCGGGCGATTTTCCAGGCTTGTGTTGTCATGTGTAGTGAACCCGTCGGTCGAGGGCGCGGTACTGGAGCACCATGAGGGCCATGAGGGTCGCCAGGAAGACGACCGTCATCGCGGACGCGTAGCCGACGCGCAGGTACACGAACCCTTCCTGGTAGATCGTCCAAAGCAGCACCTCGGAGGCGCGGTTCGGCCCGCCCTGCGTCAGGGTCGAGACAGTCTCGAACACCTTCACCGAATTGATTACGCTGATGGTCACGACGAAGAGGGTCGTGGGGCCGAGCATCGGCCAGGTAACAAGCCAGAACCTGTCCCAGGCCGCGGCCGCCCGATCGACTTCCGCCGCCGCATACAGTTCCCGCGGGATGGCGGTGAGTCCCGCCAGGAACAACACCATGTTGAAGCCGACCGCCTGCCAGACGCCAATGAGGGCAAGGCTCAGGAGGACCGTGTCGCTGCCGCCTAGCCAGTTGGGTCCGGCGATCCCGATAAGGCGCAGGAGGGCGTTCACCGGACCGATGGTGGGATGGAGGAGGTACTGCCAGACGGTCGCCATTGCCACAAGCAACGACACCACGGGCAGGAAGTAGATCGTGCGGAACAACGCTCGCCCGCGCACCTCCGCCTCGATGAGAAGCGCCGCGCCGAGGCCGAGAAACACGGACAGCGGCGTCACGACCAGGGTGTAGGTCAGCGTGTTGCCGAGCGCGATCAGGAACGTGCGGTCCTCGAGCAGCTCGAGGTAGTTGTCGAGGCCGACGAACCGGATGCCGTCGTACCCAAGCTCGAAGTCGGTGAGGCTCAATGCGATCACAGCGATAGTGGGCAGCAGGATGAGCAGGACCAGAAAGGCCACGGCGGGGCCGGCCAGCCGCCAGCCGGCGAAGGCCTCCGAGCGGCGGGCTGCCGCAGCCGGATCGGACGTCTCCGCCTGGGCGCCCGCGGGAAGCGCGATGCTATCCATTGGCGGCCATCCTCATACGAGGAGAGACCGACAGGCGCGCACCGTCGGCTCCGAAGACGAGCACGTCCCCGGAGGACACCATTATGGTGACCGCCTGCCCCGGGGCGAACGCCGTCGCCTCGGTCGGCGCGAGCTTCGCAACCAGAGATGCTTCTCCCCTCGCCAGCTCAAGGAACACAAGGATCTCGGAGCCGAGGAACTCGATGCGCCCGACGGAGGCGCCGAGGCCCGCCTGTCCCGGGCCGCCCAGCTTGATCGCCTCGGGACGGAAGCCGACGGTCACGGACGTGCCCGGGGTAACCCTGACCCCGTCGGTGAAGAGCCTGCCGCCGATGCGCACGCCGTGGGCGGCGTCGACCTCGCCAGTGAGGAGGTTGATCTGCGGGCTGCCGATGAAGCGGGCGACCTCGACGTGTGCCGGGTTCCCGTAGATTGCCTCCGGCGTGTCGAACTGGAGCAGACGACCGCCCATCATCACCGCCACGCGGTCGGCCATGCTCATGGCCTCCGCCTGGTCATGGGTGACATAGAGCGTTGTGACCCCCGCTCGTCGGTGCAGCTCGACGATCTCAGCACGGGTGTGGACCCGCAGATTCGCGTCGAGGTTGGAGAGCGGCTCGTCCATGAGGAACGCGGCCGGACTGCGGACGAGCGCCCTGCCGAGGGCGACGCGTTGCCGTTGCCCACCCGACATCTGGCCGGGCTTGCGGTCGAGCAGGTGGTCGATCTTGAGGCTGCGGGCCGTCTCGAGCACCCGCCTCTGGATGTCAGCGCGGATCTCGCGCTGACCCGGCAGGAGGCTCCCGATCCCGGGCAGGCGCTGCCAAACCGTGAGGTTACGCATCGCGAGAGGAACGGCAATGTTCTGTCCCGCCGTCAGGTGCGGGTACAGGGCATAGGACTGGAACACCATGGCGATGTCCCGCGCAGACGGCTGCATGGCCGTCATGTCGTGTTCGCCGAGCCAGACGCTGCCCCGGTCGGGGTGATCAAGGCCGGCGGCGATGCGCAGGAGGGTCGTCTTCCCGCAGCCCGAGGGACCAACCAGCGCGACGAACTCGCCCGACTGGGCCTCGATGGTGACGTCGCGCAGGATGGAGTTGTCGCCGTAAGCCTTGGAGATTCCGCGAAGGGCCAGTCCGCTCATGACAGCGAGGCCTCCGCAGACACTGGCGGGTAGACCTCATGGAGCACGTCATCGATGACAAACGGCTTCAAGGTCTCCAAGGAGACGATGCTGCTCTCGACAGTCGGACCAAGGATGTGAACGGCAGCGCCCAGGAGCGCCTCACCGAATGGCATGGTGACCATCGGGCCAACCGTGAATCCCGAGGACGGTCCCCAGACGCAACGGAAGGGAGCGCCGTCGACGATCCGCGCGCGGTGCAGGTGGCCGCTGGCGACAAGCTCGACGCCGTGCTTAGCAAACAGTGCGAGCAGCCGACGCCGCGGCTCGGGAAGAAGGCCCCAGTATCCGGTCTCGCCCTCCTCTGGCCCCGCGACGAAGAGTGGCTTGTGCTTGAACACGAGGAGCCGTCTTCCCTCACGGGTGCGGAAGACGTCCTCGAGCCAAGCGAGCTGTTCGTCTTCCTCGGAAGATCCCGATCCGATAATCAGACTGTTCAGCCCGACCAGCCGCCATTCGCCGAGATCGTGCACCCAGCGGTCCGGGCCGATGATCCGGCGCCAACGGGCCAGCCGCTCCGCATCAACAGGCTGCCGGGTGCCTGGCATGTCGCCGATGTCGTGATTGCCCGGGACGCATAGCGTCGGGTACCGAAGATCGCGCAACATCTCGCGACCGTGGACGAGATCCTCCTCGAAGTCGGCGCCGTCAACGGTGAGGTCGCCGGTGTGGACAACCAGGTCCGGCTCCAACGAGTCGATCCATTCCAACAGAGGTTTCCAGTTCTCCTGGAAGTGGGGCTTCAAGGAACTCAGATGCGTGTCGGTAATCTGGATGATCTTCAAGTTGGCCTTCCTCCGGGCACCATGCTTGGCTATGTCGGTGGTGGCTTAGGTGTCGTTTGTGACAGGCTCTCTATGGTTTTATGAAGATTGCATGGCGATAGACATGCCTTGCATTTCGTTAGGGCTTTCCAATGATGGAGAGATCAACCAGAGAGGTCTAACCGGCTTGCTTATACGGAGGTCTGAAGGGCCGCCTCCGATTAGCCTCTCAAGATCCCCTGCCGTTCAGGAATGTCTACGGAGGTTTTCGGACTACCGCGCCCGGAGATGGGGTCGAGCTGGTACGAGTTTTCCGTCTGAGCTGCGGATGCCGGTGAGCTGCGCGGCATCGGCGGCGTGCGCATCCGCTTGCAACGTTCCCTGGCCGGTCTCACAGTTGAGAGAACGACCGCTCTGGGTCGAGCCTGTGTGAAAACTCAAACAAGCTCGATCTCGACGAACAATCTGTACAATTTTATCCCTCTTCACCGGGGAAGCCTCGGCCTGTCCGTGCCCGCAAGACAGAAAATTGCTCCAAGGCGTGATCTGTCAGCGTTTTCACACACGGGGTAATTCCGGGGCCGCGCCATAACCTGGCTCTGGGAATCAGCTCTCTACCATCGACGAGGCCCACGCCAGGGCCCTGACCGTGAGGAGGGTAGCCATGGAGCACTATGTCGGACTGGACGTCTCGCTGAAGCTAACGGCAATCTGCATTATCGATCAAACGGGAAGATCGTGCGCGAAGGCACGGTCCCCTCCGACCCAGAGACCATCGCGGGTTTCGTTCAATCCCATGCGCCGCATGTGGCCCGGGT
>DASZBB010000219.1:0-5886 GCA_035944695.1 Microvirga sp.
CAGGCTCGCCTCCCTACCCTCACAGGGAGACCTAGCGAAAGCACGTCGTCTTGTTTAGAATATTTCTAAACAGGAGCGGCCATGAAGTCTCTGTCCCAATTGTCCGAGCGCGAGGTCATCGCGCTCGCTATCGCCAACGAAGAGGAAGATTCGCGGATCTACCAGCATTTCGCGGATCGCCTCCGTGGCGATTTTCCCGCCTCCTCCGAGATTTTCGACGGCATGGCCGAGGAGGAGCGGGCCCATCGCAACGCCCTCTACGGCTTCTACCGTGACCGCTTCGGCGAGCACCTCCCGCCCATCCGCCGCGAGGACGTGCGCGGCTTCCTGAAGCGCCGGGCCGTGTGGTGGAGCCCCCATCTCGACCTCGACCGCATGCGCCGCGAGGCGGAGGTCATGGAGCTGCAGGCGGCGAACTTCTATGAAAAGGCCGCACAGCAGACCCTCGACGTGTCCGTGCGCGAATTGTTCACCAAGCTCGCCGAAGTCGAGCGCGGACACGAGCGCAGAGCCGGCGAGCTGCACGCCGCCCACCTGACCGAGAACGCCGAGGCCGCCGAGGAGCACGCCCGCCACAGGCTCTTCGTGCTGCAATACGTGCAGCCGGGGCTCGCCGGGCTCATCGACGGATCGGTCTCGACGCTGGCGCCCCTGTTCGCCGCGGCCTTCGCTACCCAGAACAATTGGGAGACCTTCCTGGTCGGGCTTGCCGCCTCCGTGGGTGCCGGCATCAGCATGGGCCTGACGGAGGCGCTCTCCGACGACGGCGAGATCACGGGCCGGGGCTCGCCCTGGCTGCGCGGGCTGGTCTGCGGCCTCATGACAGCGGCCGGCGGCATCGGCCATACCCTGCCCTATCTCGTGCCCGATTCCTGGCCCAACGCCTTCCTTCTGGCGACGAGCATCGCGGCCCTCGTGGTGGCGGTGGAGCTGGTCGCGATCTCGTGGATCCGCACGCGCTACATGGAGACGCCGTTCTGGAGCGCGACCTATCAGGTCATCGTCGGCGGCGTTCTGGTGCTTCTCGCCGGGATCTTCATCGGCAGCGCTTGACGGGAGTGGTCCTGCGCGCGAACTCTCGCTTCCTGTCGCACCAAACCGGCCGCCATGTTCCGCATCGCCCATCTGACTGATCCCCATGTGGGACCCCTTCCCCGGCCGCGCCTCAAGCAGCTTCTGAGCAAACGCCTGACCGGATGGTACAACTGGCACAGCAGCCGGCAGGATCTTCACGACATGGAGCTCCTGGCGGAACTCGTCGCCGACATCCACGCGCAGAAGCCCGACCACATCACCTGCACGGGCGACACCTGCAATATCGGCCTGCCGGACGAATGGAAGACGTCCCGCGTCTTTCTCGAAAGCCTGGGCGATCCGTCCCGCGTCACCTTCGTGCCGGGCAACCACGACGCCTATGTGCGCGGCTCCCTCGAAGGGCTGCTGCGCGAGATCTCGCCCTGGACCCGGGGAGACGACGGCCGCGAGGGCACCTTTCCCTATCTGCGCCGCTATGGACCCATCGCCATGATCGGCCTGTCCTCAGCCATCCCGACCCTGCCCTTTGTCGCCTCGGGTCGGGTGGGGTCGCGTCAGATGAAGGCCGCCGAGCAGATCCTTGGCGAGCTGGGGCGCGATCCGGGCTGCTTCCGGATCGTGCTGATCCACCACCCGCCGCACGTCGGCGGGGCCGAGGCAGGCCGCAACCTCACCGACGCGTCCCGGTTCGAGAAGATGCTCTGCCGGGTCGGCGCGGAACTCGTGCTGCACGGGCACAACCATGTGGGCTCGCTCGCCCATCTCGACGGCCCCCGCGGCCCCATTCCGGTCATCGGAGCGCCCTCGGCCTCGGCACGGGGCGGGACGCTCACCCACAAGGCCGGCTACCATCTCTTCGATATCGGAAAAGACGAGACAGGGTTCTTCCTCACCGCCGAGCTTCGGGGCCTGAAACCCGACGGCACGGTCGGCGGGATGGGCATGCTCTCCCTCGCGCGCATTCGCCAGCCCGAGGCGAAGTCCTGAAGAGGCCTGCCTCGCTTCCGCTCAAGCATAGAGCCCGGGCAAGGACTGAGCTTCGAAGTCGATCCCGCCTTTTCCGTTATCCGACGTGAGCCCTCTACTGTCGTTCTGCGAAACAGCCGCTAAGCTTCGGCCGTCGTTATGGAATTTATGCTGGGGCAGACCTCGCTTTTCTGGAACCGCTTAGATCGTTTGCCGTTGAAGGGGTGCAGCAGCCACCCATGAACGTTGCAAGCCTGGTGGGCTTCGCGCGGTGTCCTGCGATCCCGTACACAGGAGTTCGTCTCATGAAGAAGTATCTTCCCCTTGCGGCCTTGCTTGCATCCGTTTCGGCCGTCCCGGCCTCTGCCCAGATCATGGACAGCCAGACCTACCGTATGATGGCGGCTCAATCGGATGCTTTCGAGATCGCCACGAGCCAGCTCGCCCTCGAGCGCTCGCGCAACCCCGTCGTGCGCCGCTACGCCGAGAACATGATCCGTGATCACGGCATGACCAGTCAGGCCCTGAACGGCGGCCGCCCGGTCTATACAGCGTCCGGCCAGTTCATCGGCGGCTCCCTGGGCGGCACGCTCGCCGGTGCGGGCATCGGCGCCCTGGTTGGCGGCCCGGTCGGTGCGGCGGTGGGCGCTGGCGTCGGCGCGACGGCTGGCGCTACGGCCGGTGCTGCGGCGAGCGGCGCCCCAGGCACGGCCGGCGGCACGGCGACGGGTGCTCTGGCGGGTGCCGGCGTTGGCGCCCTGGTCGGCGGCCCGGTCGGCGCAGCGGTGGGTGCCGGCGTCGGCGCGACCACGGGTGCGGCGGCCGGCGGCGCGGCCGACGTTCAGGCGACAGGTTCGGTGACCCCGATCCGCCTCGGCGTTCCGCTTCCTCCCGACAAAATGGCGATGCTGAACCAGCTCGCCTCGACCTCGGGTCCGCAGTTCGACCGTCTCTACGGCCAGGCCCAGCGCATGGCCCACCAGGAGGCCCTGGCTCTGCACTCGGGCTACGCCCAGGCCGGCAACGATCCGTCCCTGCGCCAGTTCGCGGCCTCGGTGGTTCCGCACCTCGAGCACCATGCGGCAGACGCCCAGCGTCTTCCGGGCGGCACGGCTCGCCGCCGCTAAGCGGTTCCTGATCGAATACCTTTGCGGCGGGTCCACCGGACCCGCCGTTTTCATGTTCGCCCAAAGCGCTATGGGAATCCTGCGCCGGGCGACTTGTGATGCCTAGTCGAAGGTGTAGGAAGGGAGCAGTCGGTCCTGCCCCAGGGCCTTGTACGATCACCCTCCGACACTCCGCGAGCTTTCATGGCCTACGTCATCCCCGCGCCTTCGACCCCCGCCCTTCCCGTGGCCGGCAGCGCCGACCTGTTCCCGGTCCGCCGCGTCTATTGCGTCGGCCGCAACTATGCGGCCCATGCGCGGGAAATGGGCGGCGATCCGACCCGCGAGCCGCCGTTCTTCTTCATGAAACCGGCGGACGCTCTCCAGCCCGTCATGGCCGGTGAAACGGCCGATCATGCCTATCCGCCGAAAACCGGGAACTACCATTTCGAAATCGAGATGGTGGTCGCCCTGGCCAAGGGGGGACGCGACATTCCGGTCGAGCAGGCCCTCGACCACGTCTTCGGCTATGCGGTCGGCCTCGACATGACCCGCCGCGACCTCCAGGACGAGGCCAAGCAGCTCCGCCGCCCCTGGGAACTGGGCAAGGCGGCCGATCATTCGGGCCCGGTCGGCCCGATCCACCCCGTCGCGCAGGTTGGGCACCCGGCGGGCGGTGCCATTTCCCTGTCGGTCGACGGGGCGATCAAGCAGAAGGCGGATCTGTCCGACATGATCTGGTCCGTCGCCGAGCAGATCGCCTATCTCTCCTCTTACTTCGAGCTCGCTCCAGGCGACGTGATCTTCTCCGGAACCCCGGACGGCGTGGGGGCCGTTACGCAGGGTCAGACCATGGTGGGTGCTGTCGAAGGGCTCGGTGAGATCAAACTGCGGGTTGTGTAAGGCAGCCGGGCCTCCCCTTGCCTTTTTGTCAAGTTTGGCCGTTACTGCGTCACGGCGCGGCCCGGAAGGGACGCGGGGAAGTCAGGCTCCGGCGGAATGCCCGGGGCCCACAAACAAGGGAACGACTATGAAATTCGTTAAGACCGTCGGCTTGGCTCTTCTCGGTTCCGCTCTTGCGATCGGCGGGGCGGCCGCACAGCAGAAGACGGTAAAGATCGCCACGGAGGGCGCCTATGCGCCGTGGAACTTCACGGGCGCGGGCGGCAAGCTCGAGGGCTTCGAGATCGATCTCGCCAACGACCTGTGCAACCGCATGAAGGTGAAGTGCGAGATTGTGGCCCAGGACTGGGACGGCATCATCCCGGCGCTCACGGCCAAGAAGTACGACGCGGTCATGGCCGGCATGAGCATCACCGACGAGCGCAAGAAGACCATCGACTTCGCCGGTCCTTACGCCAATTCCCCGAACGGCTTCCTGGTGGCAAAGAATTCGCCGCTCGCCGGCATGCCCGGCAAGAACGAGGCCTTTAACCTCACCAGTCAGCAGGCTGCCGCCGAGAAGGCCATCGAGGCCTACAAGCCGCTCCTGAAGGGCAAGACCGTCGGCGTGCAGACCTCGACCATCCACTCCGCCTTCGCCGACAAGTACCTGAAAGGCACGGCCGAGATCCGCGAATACAAGACCACCGAGCAGCACGACCTCGATCTCGCAGCCGGCCGCATCGATGCGGTGTTGGCGGATGCGACCGCCATCATCGGCACCCTCGAGAAGCCCGAGTTCAGCAAGGACTACACCCTCGCCGGCCCGTCGATCACCGGCGGCCTGCTGGGTGCTGGCGTCGGCGTTGGCCTGCGCAAGGGCGAGACCGAGTTGAAGAAGGCCTTCGACGAAGCCATTCAGGGCGCCATCAAGGACGGCACTATCCAGAAGCTGTCCATGAAGTGGTTCAAGATCGACACCACCCCGCGCTCCTGATCTTTTCGCCTCAGATTCCAAGGCGCGGCTTCGGCCGCGCCTTTTTTGTATCGATCCGGCTCGACTGCGACCGAAATCGCCAGCTTGGGCGATTTATTCAGCATGTTTAGGACTTGCGCCGGCTTGGCTTTTGAATGTTAGCTTCTGGACGCAGGTGGAGGCGCCAAAGCCTTCAACTGACAACAGGATCAGTCGAAGCTGACCAGAGGGATGACGATGAAACTCTTTCGGACATTGGGTCTCGGCCTGCTGGCCTCCACGCTCGCCATCGGCGCAGCGGCCGCGCAGGAGAAGACCGTCAAGATCGCCACGGAGGGCGCCTATGCGCCGTGGAACTTCACGGGCGCGGGCGGCAAGCTCGAGGGCTTCGAGATCGATCTCGCCAACGAGCTTTGCGCGCGCATGAAGGTGAAGTGCGAGATTGTGGCCCAGGACTGGGACGGCATCATCCCGGCGCTCCAGGCCAAGAAGTACGACGCCATCATGGCCGGCATGAACATCACCGACAAGCGCCTGGAGACGATCAACTTCTCGCTTCCCTATGCCGCCACCCCGCACGGCTTCGGGGTCATGAAGGATTCTCCCCTGGCCAAGCTGGCGGGGACCGGCACCACGGTGAGCTTCGAAAAGGATCCCGAAGGCGCGAAGAAGGCCATCGAAGCCTGGAAGCCGCTCCTGAAGGGCAAGACCATCGGCGTCCAGACATCGACCGTGAACTCGCAGTTCGTGGAGACCTACCTCAAGGACACGGTCCAGATCCGCGAGTACAAGACCACGGAGCAGCACGATCTCGATCTGACTGCCGGCCGCGTCGACGCGATCTTCGCCGGCCACGGGGCCCTGAAAGCCACGCAGGAGAAGCCCGAGTTCAAGGACATGGTCATTGCCGGCACCGGCATG
>DASZBB010000220.1:0-3278 GCA_035944695.1 Microvirga sp.
CATTGCAGGAAGAACTGCGCGGCAAGCGTTGCTACCGCGAGGTAGAAGCCCTTGATCCGCAGGGAGGGCAGCCCGAAGAGGGCCCCGATCGCGGCGGAGAAGAATCCCGACACGAAGATCCAGACGATCACGTTCACGTCCGGAAAGGCGGTCATCAGCTTGTAGCAGGCATAGGCCCCCACGCCCATGAAGGCGCCGGTACCCAGCGACAGGAGGCCCGTATAGCCGGTGAGGATGTTGAGCCCGATGGCGGCAAGCGAAAACACCAGGAACGGAATCATCACCGCCTGGAGCAGGAAGCTGTTGCCGAGGAAGGCCAGCGCATAGGCGGCCAGGATGATGAGAGTGAGCCCAATGCGATCCTCGCGCAGGGGGAAGATCGCGCTGTCCGCGATGTAGTTGGTCTTGAACTGGCCGGCCTCGCGGTAGAGCACTGAAGAAATCCTCCTAAATCCGTTCGATGATCTTTTCGCCGAACAGACCCTGCGGCCTGTAGAGCAGGAAGAGCAGGGCGATGACGTAGGCGAGCCAGGTTTCCACGCCGCCGCCGACGAGCGGGCCCCAGTAGAACTCGCCGAGCTTTTCGCCGACCCCGATGATGAGCCCGCCGATAATGGCGCCTGGGATCGACGTGAAGCCGCCGAGGATAAGAACCGGGAGTGCTTTGAGCGCGATGATCTGGAGCGAGAACGACACGCCGGAGCGTGCGCCCCACATGATGCCGGCGACCAGCGCCACGATGCCGGCGGCGAACCACACGATCACCCAGATCTGGTTGAGCGAGATGCCGACGGAGAGCGCCGCCTTGTGGCTGTCGGCCACGGCCCGCAGTGCCCGGCCGATGCGGGTTTTCGAGAAGAACACCGCGAGGAGACCGATCATGATGGACGCGATGACGGCTGCGGCGATGTCGAGGTGCTGGAAGCGCACCATGCCTCCCAGCATATCGACCTCGGTCGTTCCCTGGGGCAGGAAGAGCTGCTCGGTGATCATCTCCCGCGGATTGCCGCCGAAGATGAGCTCGCCGAAGCCGATGAGGAAATAGGTGAGCCCGAAGGTTGCCATGAAGAGGATGATGTCGGGCTGGTTGACGAGCGGGCGCAGCACCACCCGCTCCACCACCATGGCGAGCACCAACATGGCGAATCCTGCCAGAACCAGCGCCAGGAACGCCGGTACGCCCTTCTCATAGAGGCCGACCAGGATCAGGGCGGAGAACACGACCATGATCCCTTGAGCGAAATTGAACACGCCCGAGGCCTTGAAGATCAGCACGAAGCCGAGGGCGATCAAGGCATAGAGAACGCCCGAGACGAGGCCTTCCCAGAGGGTCTGGATCAGCAGGTCCGGGGCCTCGCCCATGAAGACGAAGGGTTCGACGACGACTTTGTAGAGCATGTCCATCGTTCAACCCTTCAATGCGCCACGCCGAGATAGGCGTCGATCACGCGCTGGTCCCTCTTGACCTCGGCCGGTGTGCCATCGGCGATCTTGCGTCCGTATTCCAGCACCACGACCCGGTCGGAGAGATCCATCACCACGCCCATGTCGTGCTCGATCAGGGCGATCGTCGTGCCGTATTGCTGGTTCACCTCCAAAATGAAGCGGGACATGTCCTCCTTCTCTTCGAGGTTCATGCCGGCCATGGGTTCGTCGAGCAGCAGCAGCTCCGGCTCCATGGCAAGGGCCCGCCCGAGTTCGACGCGCTTCTGCAGGCCATAGGGGAGCCGCCCCACGGGCACCTTTCGAATATGCTGGATTTCGAGGAAGTCGATGATCTCCTCGACGAACCGGCGATGCTCGACCTCCTCCTTCATGGCCGGGCCGTGGCGAAAGAGCTGCCAGAAGAAGCTCGAATGCATCTTGATCGAGCGGCCGGCCATGATGTTGTCGAGGGTCGACATGCTCTTGAAGAGAGCGACGTTCTGGAAGGTCCGGGCGATGCCGCCGCGCGCCGCCAAATAGGGGCGCATCTTCGGGCGCCTGACGCCCTTGAAGGTGATGCGGCCTTCGGTCGGATAATAGAAGCCGTTGATGCAGTTGAGCATCGAGGTCTTGCCCGCGCCGTTCGGCCCGATGATGGCGCGGATCTCGCTCTTGCGGATGTCGAAGGACACATCCGTGAGCGCCTTCACGCCGCCGAAACCCAGCGATACGTTCTCGACCGCAAGCAGCACGTCTCCTTTGCTCATGACGGGATGGTCCGGCGCTCTCATTCTGCAGCCTCCAGGACCGATCCCGGCTCTGTTGTGGGGTAGGGCTTCATGTCCCGGATCTTGACCCGCGCGGAAATCACGCCCTTGCGCCCGTCCTCGAACGTGACCTCGGTCGAGATGTCGGCCTCGGAGGAGCCGTCGTAAAGCGCATTGATCAGAGGAGCGTAGCGCTCCGCGATGAAGCCGCGGCGAACCTTCTGGGTGCGGGTCAACTCGCCGTCGTCGGCATCCAGCTCCTTGTGCAGAATCAGGAAGCGCCTGATCTGCGCGCCGCCCATCCGAGGTTCGGTGGCGAGCGAGCGATTTACCTCGTCCACGTGCTTCTCGATCATGTCGTAGACCAGCGGGTGGCCGGCGAGCTCCTGATAGGAGGCGTAGGTCACGCCGTTCCGCTCGGCCCAGTTGCTCACGGCCACGAGGTCGATGTTGATGAAGGCGGCCACATAATCACGCCCGTCGCCGAAACAGACCGCCTCCTTGATGTTCGGATAGAACTTCAGCTTGTTCTCGACGTATTTCGGCGGGAAGAGGGCGCCGTCGCGCATCTTGCCCACGTCCTTGGCCCGGTCGATGATCTTCAGATGGCCGTTCTGGTCGAAGAAGCCGGCATCGCCGGAATGCACGAACCCGTCCGACGTCTTGGTCTCCGCGGTCTTCTCGTCGTCCTTGTAATAGCCTACGAACACACCAGGGGAACGGTAGAGAACTTCGCCATTGTCGGCGATGCGGATCTCCACCTGCGGGGCGGGACGGCCCACCGTGTCGGCGCGGATCTCGCCATTGGGCTGCATGGTGATATAGACCGACGCCTCCGTCTGTCCATAGAGCTGCTTCAGGTTCACGCCGATGGAGCGGTAGAAGCGGAAGATCTCCGGCCCGATGGCTTCGCCCGCCGTGTAGCCGACCTTCACCCGGGTCATGCCGAACCGGTTGCGGAGCGGTGCATAGACGAGCACGTTGCCGATGTTCCACAGCAGGCGATCCCAAGCGCCGACACCTGGTTCCTTGTTCAGGATCTTCTCGCCCACCTTGTTGGCGTGGTCGATGAAGAAATGGAACATG
>DASZBB010000221.1:0-13917 GCA_035944695.1 Microvirga sp.
CGGTCCCGACCACCCACCCGGGCATCCTGGGCCTCCTGTCGGGGCAGGGTGCGAGCCCGCCGCACAGGACCGTGCCTGCTCCCACGCTGCGACGCCTCGAGCGCGCCCCTCACAGGAGCAGATCTGACACAAGGCTCTAGCCCATGTGCAACACAGTGTCAAGAACAAAGTGAGAACATAACGTCCGGCTGCAGCATCGCCCTGATCCCACCCTCTCACGTCATCACCGGCCCCGTGCCGGTGATCCCGATGCTGTGAAGCGCTGAGCCACACACGAGCGGGATGGCCGGGACAGAGGGTTGAAGCAGGAACCGCCTCAGTCCCGGCCAGGCCATCCTGGAAACGGCAGCACGGCGATCGTTTGACAAAATCGATGCGGTGTAGGAGCCTCGGCCCACCATGTTGAGCCTTGTACGATATCGTCGTGGCCTGCATCGAGCAGGCAACCTCATCGCGGGCCAGTAGCCCCGAGCTCAACGCGCGCCTGCGCTCCGAGCTCGGGGCGCTCCACAGGATCTGAACCACTGGACATCGGGCGAGGCCGGTCGCCGGCTGAAGCCGCCGCGGCGACCTGGGTGTCGCTTCTTCACGCGGGCGCCCGTGCCGCAAAGACAGCCCCGTCTACGGTCAGACGAACTCAACAGCGCGTTTCCGCGTCCCAACGCCCAGATCGGCGGAACGAGCACGCAATGGGCTTAGGCGCCCAAGCCCGGAGCCCTTCAATCCGCACTACGACTGACCGGAATCCGATGACGATCCCGGCGCCTGCAGCAGCGTCACGCTGCAGCACCTTCAAGACCAGGAGATATCGAATGACCAAGAGAACAATCGGCATAGCGAAGCCACGGATCACTCTGACCGCGGCAGATCACGACAAGCTCTCGACCCTTGCTGAAGCGGCCCTGCACACCATGCCCGACGTGGCACGGGAACTCGCTGAGGAACTCGACCGGGCTCAAATCCTGCCTAAGGGCAAGCCATGTGCAGGCGCCGTCTACATGGGCTGCGAAGTCGATTTTCGCGATGACACCACGGGCCGCGTGCAGACGGTCACCCTGGTTTATCCGCACGAGGCCGACATCTCGCAGGGGAGGATCTCGGTGCTGACGCCGATCGGCACCGCTCTCATTGGGCTCCCGCTGGGACAGTCGATCGGATGGACCACCCGCACGGGTGAATTGAAACGCCTGACCGTCCTGCGGGTGAGCAAGCCTACTCTGGCAGAGCGGGAGCAGGTCTGAGCGGGGTTGCCTGGATTGTAACTTGGCGCAATGCTCCCCTCCCCCGTTGGCGGGGCCGCACGTATGCGCCAGTTCACGCCCGTCCGCGCGCGCTCTTTGCGCTCTTCACCCGATGCTCGATGAAGTTGCGGATTTCCCGGGTGCGGCGCCGTGGGTCGAGCACCTCGGCATCGACGCCGTGCCGCCAGGCGAGATCGAGGCGGGACGGATCCCTGTCGAGGGCAGCCAGATCCTCGGTATAGGCAATGGCGTCCTCGGCGGTGCGGCAGAACCCCTCCCGCACGAGCATGTCGGTCCGGCGGCTCAGGATGGCCGCCAGTTCGCCCAGGGAGAATTCCGGATGATACTGCACGCCCCAGAACACGCCGCCGTCCTGGCGGATCTCGGCGGCCTGGACCGGCGAGACCGCATTGCCGGCCAGCACCGTGCAGTCGCCCGGCAGGGCCGTGACCATGTCGAGATGGATGGCGGGCGCGTCATAGGCCGAGGGACGTCCGTCGAGCAAGGGATGAACGCGGCCTGCTTCCGTGGCCGTAATCTTGCGGGCGATGCCCACTTCGCGCCCGAGCGGGTTGGGCCGCACGTCCCCGTCCGCCGCGACGGCCGCCACCTGCAGGCCCCAGCAGGAGCCGAAGGACGGGGTGCGGGAGGCATAGACCGCGCGCATCAGGTCGATCTGTCTCACGATCTCGGGCGTGCGGTCGTAGATGTTGAGATGCGATCCGGTGAGCACGATGCCGTCATAGGATTCGAGCCCGGCCGCATCCGGCAGGTTGGCCCCCTCGTCCGTCGGAAAGGCGATGTCGCAGACGGCGTCGCCCGCAAGGCCCTGGATCACCTCGGCATAGGATTCCGAGAGGGTAAGTCCATAGGCTTCCTTGTGGGCCTGCCTTGCGCCCCGCGTATTGCCCTCAACCACCAGAAACCGTAAGGCCATGCGTGTCACCCGCTCGTTGCCATGCCGGTTTAGCCGAACGGCGCGCGGCCACAAGGGCAATTGTATCGGACCCGAACGTGGAAACCACTTTCGGGGTCAATCCGATACAGTCTTCATGAAGTGAGCGCATCGCTTACCGCGCAAAAGTGGCCCACTTTTGCGCATGAGGCGCCAGGAGGTCCCACCGCCCATGAAAATCCTGCATTCGCTTTGGAAGGGGCTGTGGGGACAGGCCTACCTGCTGCTGGTCCTCACCACGATCATGTGGGCCGGCAACGGCATCGCCGGCCGGCTCGCCATCGGCGAGGTCTCTCCCATGGTGCTCACCTGCCTGCGCTGGATCGTGGTGGTGGCGATCCTGCTGCCGCTCGTCGGGCACCGGCTCGTGGCCGAGCGGGCGAAGTTCCGGGCGCGCTGGTTCTTCACGCTGATCATGGGCGTCTTCGGCTTCACGGCCTTCAACGCGCTCTTCTATGCCGCCGCCCACCATACCAGCGCGGTCAACCTCACCATCTTCCAGGGCTCGATTCCGGTCTTCGTGCTCATCGGCATGATCGTCGTCTTCCGCGCCCGCGTGATCCCGCTGCAGATCATCGGCATGATCGTCACGATGGTCGGCGTGATCACGGTGTCGGTCAAGGCCGACTGGGAGATCCTGAAGGCGCTGGCGATCAATATCGGCGACGTGTGGATGCTGATCGCCTGCGTGTTCTATTCCGTCTACACCCTGGGCCTGCGCTACCGCCCGGAGATGCCGGGCCTCGTGTTCTTCGCCGCCATGGCGATCGTGGCCTTCGCCAGCTCCCTGCCGCTCGTCGGCGTGGAGATGATCCAGGGCACGGCGCAGTTTCCGACCCCGAAGGGCTGGCTGATCCTGCTCTATGTGGCGCTCCTGCCCTCGCTGCTTTCGCAGATCTTCTTCATCCGGGGCGTGGAACTCATTGGCCCGGCGCGGGCGGGGCTCTTCGTCAATCTCGTGCCGGTCTTCGGCGCCCTGCTGGCGGTGGTCCTGCTCGGCGAGCCCTTCGCCCTGTATCACGCGATCGGGCTGGCGCTGGTTCTCGGCGGCATCTGGCTCGCGGAGCAGCGGCGGTAGCAAGGCCGCTCCATATCCCCGCTTTCCGCGTCACGGCCGGGCTTGTCCCGGCCATCCCGATCGGAAGAGCGTCGCGTTCCAACAAATCGGGATCACCGGCACGAGGCCGGTGATGACGGGGCGATATGATCATCCCCAGAACTAATCCGCGAACACCACCGTCTTGCGGCCGTTGAGGAGAATGCGATCCTCCAGGTGATAGCGCACGGCGCGGGCCAGCACGCGGCGTTCGATGTCGCGTCCTTTGCGCACGAGATCCTCCGCGGAGTCGCGGTGCGTGATCGACTCCACGTCCTGGGCGATGATCGGGCCTTCATCGAGATCGGATGTCACGTAATGCGCGGTCGCGCCGATCAACTTCACGCCGCGGGCATGGGCCTGGTGATAGGGCTTGGCGCCCTTGAAGCTGGGAAGGAACGAGTGATGAATGTTGATGCAGCGGCCCGCGAGCTTCGCCGCGAGTCCATCCGACAGAACCTGCATGTAGCGCGCGAGCACCACGAGATCGGCCTTCGAGTCGCGGATGATCTCCCAGACTTTGGACTCCTGCTCGAGCTTCGTGTCCTTCGTCACGGGAAGGCAGTGGAAGGGGATCTTGCCCAGATCCACATGGCTGTAGGTTTCGACAGGATGATTGGCAATGACGCCGACGGGCTCGAAATCGAGCTCGCCGATGCGCCAGCGGTAGAGCAGGTCCGCGAGGCAGTGGTCGAACTTCGAGACCAGCAGCATGACCTTGCGCTTCTCGCTCGGGTCGCGCAGGGTCCATGTCATGCCGAGGCGCTCGGCGAGCGGCGCGAAGCCGCTCTTCAAGGCCTCGATATCGCTCTCCCCCGACACGGGATCGAACACGACACGCATGAAGAAGCGGTCCGTCTGCGTGTCGTCGTATTGCTGGGCGTCGAGGATGTTGAGTCCTGCATCCGACAGGTGTCCCGCCACGGCGGCCACGATGCCGGGACGGTTCGCGCAGGCGAGCGTCAGGACGAAGCGTTGCGACGAGGGTGAGGTCATGATGCGTTCCTCATGCTCTTTCATATCGCATCTTCTTATCGGCGAACCGGTGTCCACTTCGCCGGAAGATGCTTTCAGAACCGCACTGCGCGGGCCCGCTTGACCTGCGGGATCTCCTCGATCCTGCGCAGGAGCTCATCGGAGACCGGCTGGTCGACAGACACGAAGCAGATGGCGTCGCCGCCCGGCTTGTCGCGACCGAGCGCGAAGGTCGCGACGTTCACGCCGGACTCGCCGAGCAGGGTGCCGAAGCGGCCGATGAAGCCGGGCTTGTCGTCGTTGCGGACGTAGATCATGTTCGGCGCGAACTCGGCGTCCACCATGATGTCGCGGATCTCGGTCACGCGCGGCTTGCCGTCCTGGAATACGGTGCCGCCCGCATGGCGCGCCATGTCCTCCGCATCCACGATGATGCGGATGAAGCTCTCGTAGTCGCGCGCCGCGCTCTCGCGCTTGACCTCCTCCACCGTGATGCCGCGCTCGCGCGCCACGACGGGTGCGGACACCATGTTGATGTCCTGCAGGAAGGGACGCAGCACGCCGGTCACGGCCGCCGAGGTGAGCGCGCGGGTGTTCATCTCCGCGACGGCACCCTCGTACTCGATGCGGATGCCCTTGATCGAGGCCTCCGTGAGCTGGCCGAGGAAGGAGCCGAGCTTGTCGGCGAGCGCCACGAAGGGCTTCAGGCGGGGCGCTTCCTCGGCGGTGATCGACGGGAAGTTCACGGCGTTCTGGATTGCGCCCTGGAGCAGGTAATCCGACATCTGCTCGGCCACCTGCAGGGCCACGTTCTCCTGCGCTTCCGTGGTGGCGGCACCCAGATGCGGCGTGCAGACCACGTTCGGATGTCCGAAGAGCGGGTTGGAGGTTGCCGGCTCCTCGACGAACACGTCGAAGGCGGCGCCCGCCACATGGCCAGAATCGAGCGCGGCACGGAGCGCCACCTCGTCGACGAGCCCGCCGCGGGCGCAGTTGACGATGCGCACGCCCTTCTTGGTCTTGGCGATGTTTTCGGCCGAGAGCACGTTCTTCGTCTTCTCGGTCATGGGCACGTGCAGGGTGATGATGTCGGCGCGGCGCAGGAGATCGTCCAGCTCCACCTTCTCGACGCCGAGCTCGACGGCACGCTCCGGCGACAGGAAAGGATCGTAGGCGATCACCTTCATGCGCAGGCCGATGGCGCGGTCGGCCACAATGGACCCGATATTGCCGCAGCCGATCACGCCGAGCACCTTGCCGGTGAGCTCGACGCCCATGAAGCGGTTCTTCTCCCACTTGCCGGCCTGCGTCGAGGCATCGGCCTGCGGGATCTGGCGCGCGAGCGCGAACATCATGGCGATGGCATGTTCCGCCGTGGTGATGGAATTGCCGAAGGGCGTGTTCATGACGATGATGCCCTTCGCCGTGGCGGCGGGGATCTCGACATTGTCGACGCCGATGCCGGCGCGGCCGATCACCTTCAGGTTCTTGGCCTGTTCGAGGATCTTCGCCGTCACCTTGGTGGCGGACCGGATGGCAAGGCCGTCGTAATCGCCGATGATGGCGGCGAGCTTGTCCTTGTCCTTGCCGAGATCGGGCTGGAAATCGACCTCGATGCCGCGATCCTTGAAGATCTGCACGGCGGCTGGAGACAAGGCGTCGGAAATGAGAACGCGGGGAGCGGGCATGGGTAAGACCTCATGTCGTCATGGCCGGGCTTGCCCCGGCCATCCACGTCTGCCGGTGTCGCAAGCTCAACCCTTGAAAGGCGTGAATCCCCGGGACGAGCCCCGGGGATGACGATCGTGGGACGCTGGCTTTCAAGCCGCTTTCGCGAGCTTCGCCTTTTCCTGCGCGAAGGCCCAATCGAGCCAGGGCGTCAGGGCTTCGAGATCGGATTGCTCGACCGTCGCGCCGCACCAGATGCGCAGGCCCGGAGGGGCATCGCGATAGGCGCCGATGTCGAGGGCCACGCCCTCCTTCTCGAGCGCCGAGGTGATGCCCTTGGCGACCTGCGCCACGGCTTCGGGTCCCTTTGCGACCACGTCCGGATCGGCGATGACGAGACACACGCTGGTGTTCGACGCGGTGGCCGGCACCTTGGCGAGGTTCGCGATCCACGGCGTCTTCGCCACCCAATCGTGGACGACCTTCGCGTTGGCATCGGCCTTGGCCACGAGCGCGTTCAGGCCACCGATGGACTTCGCCCATTCGAGCGCGTCGATGTAATCCTCGACGGCCAGCATGGACGGCGTGTTGATGGTCTCGCCCTCGAAGATGCCCTCGATCAGCTTGCCGCCTTTGGTCATGCGGAAGATTTTTGGGAGCGGCCAGGCGGGCTTGTACGTTTCCAAACGCTCCACCGCGCGGGGCGAGAGGATGAGCATGCCGTGGGCCGCTTCGCCGCCGAGCACCTTCTGCCAGGAGAAGGTGACCACGTCGAGCTTCGCAAAGTCGAGCCTCTGCGCGAAGGCCGCCGAGGTGGCGTCGCAGATGGTGAGACCCTCGCGGTCCGCCGCGATCCAGTCGGCGTTCGGCACGCGCACGCCGGAGGTGGTGCCGTTCCAGGTGAAGACCACGTCTCGGGTCTTGGTGTCGACCTGGCTCAGATCGGGAAGTTCGCCGTAGGGCGCGTCGATCACGCGGGCGTCGGAGAGCTTGAGCTGCTTGACCACGTCCGTGACCCAGCCCTCGCCGAAGCTTTCCCAGGCCAGCATGTCGACGGGCCTTGCGCCCAGCGTCGACCACAGCACCATCTCGACGGCGCCTGTATCGGAGGCGGGCACGATGCCGATACGGTAATCGGCCGGAACCTCGAGCACCTCACGGGTGAGGTCGATGGCGAGCTTCAGGCGCGCCTTGCCGAGCTTGGCGCGGTGCGAGCGGCCGAGGCTGTCGGTCTTGAGGTTCTGGAGAGACCATCCGGGGCGCTTCGCGCAGGGGCCGGATGAAAAGAAGGGGGCGCGCGGACGCGCGGCGGGCAGGCTCGTCATGTGATCCATCCTTTCAGATGGGCGCCTCTCGGTGGGGAGAGGTGTCCCGCCGACCGGTATGCCGGAGGCGGGAAGCACGGTCAAGGCATCTCTTGCCGGGGTGAAAGGGCAGATTACGAAATCGTAATACAAAACATCGTGTTTACTGCGTTATACCCGGAGCGCCCGGCATATATTGTGCTAGGACAACTTCCGACATTTGCGACCAAAAAGCCGAAAACGGCCGAAGACTGAGTAAGGAGCGAGCATGCGTGTGTCCGGTCAACTCGCTGTCATAGCCATGCTGGGGGCGGCAGGCTTCGGCGGCTGGTACGCCTACAAGGGCGGCCATTTGGCCAATGTGCCCGTGATCGGCGCGTATGTGGGCCAGCCCGCAGGACAGCAGGCTGCTCAGGGCGCCCGCGGCCGTGGCGGCCCGACCGGACCCGCGACGGTTGAAGTCGACACGGTGAAGACCGGCCGCATCGTCGAGATGCGGGAATCCGTCGGCACGGTCCGTGCCTATGAATCGATCACCGTGACCGCCAAGGTGGCAGGCATCGTCGGCGAGATCGGCTTCAACGAAGGCCAGAAGGTCAAGGCCGGGGACATGCTGGTCCAGTTCGATGCCGCCGAACGGCGCGCCGAGATAGAGCAGGCCATCGCCGAGGCGAGCCGCGCCGAGGCGCTGAGGAACGAGATCGCCATCAAGCTGGAGCGCGCCCAGGCGCTCAGCCGCACCGGCGCCGGCACGGGCGCGCAGGTCGAGGATCTGACGGCCCAGATGAAGTCGCTCGAAGGGTCGATCGCGTCCGCCCGGGCGCAGCGCAAGGCGGCCGAGGCACGGCTCGAGGACCTGATCATCCGTGCGCCCTTCGCGGGCCGCGTCGGCACACGCTCCGTCTCGCTCGGCGCCTATGTGGCCCCAGGAACCCGCATCACCTCCCTGGATGACCTGTCCAAGGTGCGCCTCGACTTCGCCGTTCCGGAGAACCTGCTCGGCCGCCTGAAGCCGGGCCAGACGGTCAATGCGATCTCGGCGGCCTACAAGGGCCGCACCTTCAAGGGCAGCGTGTCGACCATCGATCCGCGCGTGGACCAGACGACCCGTACGGCGCGCCTGACGGCCGAGTTCGAGAACCAGGACGAAGCCCTGAAGCCCGGCATGTTCCTGTCGGTGGCCCTGGAGGTCTCGACCAAGGAGGATGCCGTGGTGGTGCCGGAGGAGGCCGTCGTCAGCGAGGGCCTGCGCCACATCGTCTATCCGGTGAAGGACAACAAGGTGGAGCGCCGCGTCATCACCATCGGCCAGCGCCAGGGCGGCAAGGTCGAGGTGGTGGACGGGCTCAAGGCCGGCGAGACCATCGTCGTGCTCGGCGTCCAGCGCGTGCGGCCGGGAGCCGAGGTCGTCGCCCGCCCGGTGGGCTCGGGTGCGCCTTCCGCTCCCGTTCCGGCTGCCAACCGGGAGCAGCCCTCCCGCTCCTCCCTGAACGTCCCGCAGGCCATCGGCAGCGCTCAAGCCGCCGAGCGGAAGTAATGTTCTCTCCCGCCCCGGCGGGAGGTTTTCGTTTTGACTGACTGGTACAGAGCCGAACCGCCATGCAGGTTTCAGACCTCTTCATCCGCCGCCCCGTCTTCGCCGTCGTGGTGAGCCTCCTGCTGATCGTGGGCGGACTTGCCGCGCTCATGAACCTGCCGGTGCGCGAATACCCGCAGACGGACCGCCCGGTCGTGTCGGTCTCGACCGTCTATCGCGGCGCCTCGAACGAGGTGATCGAGAGCCGGGTGACCGAGATCATCGAAGGTGCGGTCGCGGGCATCGAGGGCATCCGCCAGATCACCTCGCAGAGCCAGAACGACCGCTCCTCGGTCTCCATCGAGTTCGAGGTCTCCCGCGATCCGGAAGCCGCGACCTCCGACGTGCGCGACGCCGTCTCCCGCGTCGCCGGACGGCTGCCGGACGGCGCCGACACGCCCGTGGTGCGCAAGGTCGACGCGAACGCCTCGGCCATCATGTGGATCGGCGTCACGTCTACGAGCCTCGATGCGATGGAACTCAGCGATTTTCTCAAGCGCGTCTACGTCGACCGCCTGTCCACCGTCCCGGGTGTCGCCAACGTCAACCTGAGCGGCGAGCGGCGTTACGCCATGCGCATCTGGGTCGACCGGCCGGCGCTCGCGGCCCGTGGCCTGACCGTGCAGGATCTGGAGACGGCCATCAAGCGCCAGAACGTGGAACTGCCGGGCGGCCGGATCGAGTCCAGCCAGCGCGAATTCACCGTCAAGACCGATTCCCGTCTCGCGACGCCCGAGCAGTTCTCCCAGGTGATCGTCACCAACAAGAACGGCTACCTGGTCAGGCTCGGCGAAGTCGCCCAGGTCGAAGTGGGCCCAGAGGACACGCGCTTCGAGTTCTACCAGTCGGGCGAGACCGCCATCGGCATGGGCATCGTGCGCCAGTCGACCGCCAACACCCTCTCCGTGGTCGACGGCGTGCGCAAGGAGCTCGAGGAGCTGAAGAGCTCCCTGCCCCCCGGCACCACGGCGGACATCGCCTATGACGAGAGCCAGTTCATCCGCGCTTCGATCGAAGGCGTGCTGCACACCCTCGTGGAAGGCGTCGCGCTCGTGATCCTGGTGATCCTGGTCTTCCTGCGCGACTGGCGCTCCACCATCGTGGCCATGGTGGCGATCCCGGTCTCGATCATCGCGGCCTTCATGGTGATGGCCTTCTTCGGCGCCTCCATCAACGTGCTGACGCTGCTGGCCATCGTGCTCGCCATCGGCATCGTGGTGGACGACGCCATCGTGGAGATCGAGAACGTGCACCGGCGCATCGAGGAGGGCCAGCCGCCGCTGCTCGCCTCCTTCGACGGCGCCCGCGAGATCGGCTTCGCGGTGATCGCCACCACGGCGACGCTCATGGCCGTGTTCGTGCCGCTCGCCTTCATGACCGGCAATACCGGCAAGCTCTTCCGCGAGTTCGGCATCACCCTTGCCGCCTCGATCTTCTTCTCCGGCGTGGTCGCACGCACGCTCACCCCGATGCTGTGCTCCAAACTGATGGTTCCCGCCCATGGCCGGATCCAGCGCATGACCGAGCCGGTCTTCGAGAAAATGAACGGCGGCTACCGCTGGCTGCTCTCGCGCGCCCTGCAGGTGCCGGTGGTCATTCTCTTCATCGGCTTCCTGGTGTCCCTGTCGGCCTACGGCCTGTTCCAGTCGCTGCCGAAGGAATTCGCGCCCACCGAGGATCGCGGCGCCATCATCGTCCGGCTCCAGGCGCCGGAGGGCGCAAGCCTCGACTACACCCGCGACCGGGTGAAGGAGGTCGAGAAGGCCCTCATGCCCCTGCAGGAGCAGGGCCTCGTGGCCTCCATGCTGAGCCAGGTGGCCCCTGGCTTCGCGCGTCCATCCCCGGTCAACGAGGGCATCGTGATCGTGCGCCTCGTTCCCTGGGAGGAGCGCACCGAGAGCCAGCAGGACATCGTGCGCCAGATCACCCCGAAGGTGTCGAACTTCCCCGGCGCACGCGTCTCGGTGGTCAACCCGCCCGCCTTCGGCGGCGCCGGCGGCTTCGGGCAGCCGATCCAGTTCGTCCTGGGCGGCCCCGATTACGAGACGATCCGCGGCTGGCGCGACATCGTCATGCAGAAGGCCCAGGAGACGGGCAAGTTCGTCAACATGGACTCCAACTACCGTGAGTCCCAGCCGGACATCCGCGTCCAGATCGACCGCCAGCGCGCCGCCGATCTCGGCGTCTCGGTGGAGGATATCGGACGCACGCTGGAATTGATGTTCGGCGAGACCGAGGTCTCGACCTTCGTCAGCCGCGGCGACGAATATCCGGTGATCATGCGCGCCCGCGCCCAGGACCGCGCAACGCCCAACGACCTCACCAACACCTTCATCCGCGCGGCCAACGGCGAACTGGTTCCCCTCTCCTCCTTCGTGACGCTGACGGAATCGGCCGCGCCACAGGCCCTGAACCGGTTCGACCGCCTGCGGTCGATCACGATCCAGTCCTCGCTGGCGCCGGGGGTGTCCATCGGCGAGGGCCTGGAGATCCTTCAGCAGATCGTGCGCGACAACCTGCCGGCGGAGGTGCGCATCGGCTATACGGGCCAGTCCAAGGACTTCCTGGACTCGACCGGCGCCATCTACGTGACCTTCGCCATGGCGCTTCTGGTGGTGTTCCTGGTGCTCGCCGCCCAGTTCGAGAGCTGGATCAACCCGTTCATCATCATGCTCACCGTGCCGCTCGCGGTGACCGGCGGGTTGCTGGCCCTGTTCGTCACCGGACAGACGCTCAACATCTACAGCCAGATCGGCATGATCCTGCTCATCGGCCTCATGACCAAGAACGGCATCCTGATCGTCGAGTTCTCGAACCAGCTGCGCGAGCGCGGGTATTCGGTGCGCGATGCGGTGGTCGAGGCCTCGGTGCTGCGCCTGCGCCCGATCCTGATGACGTCGATCGCTATGATCGGCGGCGCCATCCCGCTCGCCTGGTCCACCGGCGCGGGCGCCGAGGCGCGCAATGCCATCGGGTCGGTGATCGTGGGCGGCGTCACCGTCTCCACCATCCTGACCATGCTGGTGGTGCCCTCGATCTACCTGCTCCTCGGCGGCTTCACCAAGCCCGCCACCTATGTGAGCGAGATGCTCGACAAGCTGCGCGCGCAGACCGGGCAGGTCCCGCACGGCGAGGACCTGCCGGGCCGGACGAAGGAGGTGCCGCCGGCTCACCCGGCGGAGTGATCCAGCCCGCCAGCTAGGAATGAAAAGGCCCCGGCGATCGTCTCGCCGGGGCTTTCGTTTTGAAACTGGAATGGAAGTCGGCCTACGCCGCAGCCTTGGAAGCCGCCTGCGTCACGGCCTCGACCACGTCGTCCACCACGCGGTTGACGAGGTCCTCGTTGTCGCCCTCGCCCATCACGCGGATGACCGGCTCGGTGCCGGAGGGGCGGATCACGAGACGGCCCGCTTGCCCGAGGGTCTCGCGGCCGGCCTCGATGGCCTGGATGACGGACGCTTCCTGAAGGGGCTTGCCGGCCTTGTAGCGCACGTTCTTGAGCACCTGCGGCAGGGGCTCGAAGCAGTGGCAGACCTCGGAGACCGGCTTGCCGAGGCTCTTCACCACGGCCAGGAGCTGGAGAGCCGCCACGAGGCCGTCGCCCGTGGTGGTGTAGTCGGACATGATGATGTGGCCGGACTGCTCGCCGCCGAGATTGTAGCCGTGGGCGCGCATGTGCTCCAGCACGTAGCGGTCGCCGACCGCGGTGCGCACGAGGCCAAGGCCCATGCCGTTCAGGTAGCGCTCCAGGCCGAGATTGGACATGATCGTCGCCACGAGGCCGGGCTGCGCCAGGCGGCCGTCCTCCTTCCAGGACCGGGCGACGACGCCCATGAGCTGGTCGCCGTCGACCTTGTGGCCCTTCTCGTCCACGATCAGCACCCGGTCCGCGTCGCCGTCGAGGGCGATGCCGACGTCGGCGCGCAGCTCGCGCACCTTGTGGATCAGGGCGTCCGGCGCGGTGGAGCCGACATCGTGGTTGATGTTGAAGCCGTTGGGCTCCACGCCGATGGACACCACCTCTGCGCCAAGCTCCCACAGGGCCTCAGGGGCGACCTTGTAGCCGGCCCCGTTGGCGCAATCGATCACGACGCGCATGCCTTCCAGGTCGATCTGACGCGGCAGGGTGCGCTTGGCGAACTCGATGTAGCGCGCCTGGACGCTCTCGATGCGCTTGGCGCGCCCGAGCGTGGAAGAGCCGGAAAGACGCCGCGTCAGGTCGGAATCGATCAGGGCCTCGATCTGAAGCTCCATGTCGTCGCTGAGCTTGAACCCGTCGGGACCGAACAGCTTGATGCCGTTGTCCTCGTAAGGATTGTGGGAAGCCGAGATCATGACGCCCAGGTCGCAGCGCATGGAGCGCGTCAGCATGGCGACCGCCGGGGTCGGGATCGGCCCCAGCAGCAGCACGTCCATGCCCACCGAGGTGAAGCCTGCCTGGAGGGCGGATTCGATCATGTAGCCGGACAAGCGCGTGTCCTTGCCGATCACGACCCGGTGACGATAATCGCCCCGCTGCTGGAACATGAGGCCGGCCGCCTGCCCGACCCGGAGGGCCAGATCCGGCGTGATGATGCCGTTGGCGCGGCCCCGAATGCCGTCGGTCCCGAAGTATTTACGCACGTGCTTTGTCTCCGCATTCCGTAGCGCTGATCCGCGCTTTGGCTTTTTCAAAGCAACCTCCCTGAATTCGGTCAAGGGACCCGGGCCAATGCGCGCATCACAAGTGATAAGCGATTGTTACAAGTCTTAGACCTGGTGCTTAGGGAGTATTAGATCTTCGAGGTAAACAAAAAAGAACGCCCGCCGGGGGGCGGGCGTCCTGAATTTTACATCTGCAGTCGTTTTTAGGCCTGCGGCTGGGGCTCCATGCCCCCGTCGCTCTCCCGCGGCCGGCCCGGCCGGGTGGTGGGCACGGCGGAGCCGCGGCTGGGGGTGAGGGACTCGCCCGTGTCACGCACCGGAGGCTGGCCGTCCAGGAGGTTGCGGATCTCCTCGCCGGTCAGGGTCTCGTACTCGAGCAGGCCGCGGGCCAGCGCCTCAAGCTCATGCGCCTTCTCGGTCAGGATCCGGCGGGCGTCGTTGAGCCCGTCCTCGACCAG
>DASZBB010000222.1:0-19577 GCA_035944695.1 Microvirga sp.
GACGAGGACGGCAACTTGATTGCCTACTCGCATCGTATCGTCGGCAAGTCTCTGCTTTTAGATTCCCCCGAATATGCGGAGCGCTTCGTAGTCAATGGAGTAGACTTCACGTCAGTGGTGGGGCTCGCGTCCACGTCCTACGACATCCCAAACATCCTCGTGGAGTCACATAACGCTCGGGTTGCGATACCAGCGGCCACCTGGCGGAGCAACTACAACAAGACATATGCCATCGAGACATTTATCGATCAGGTCGCACGCGCCGCAGGCCGAGACCCGTTTGAGTTCCGTCGCTTGTTGCTCGGCCGCGATCCCAGGCTGAAGCAGATCGATGTGCTCTCGGTCCCCGAGATGATCAAGCCGCGCATGTTTGCCGAATATCCGCGCGAACTGCGCGTCCTGGAACTCGCGGCGGAGCGGGCTGGCTGGGGCGAACCGATGGCGCCCGGGAGAGGGCGCGGTATAGCACTTGCCTACGCCTATTGGACGCCTGTCGCGCAAGTGGCGGAGGTTACGGTGGCCGAAAATGGCAAAGTAAAGGTCGACCGCATCGTCTGCGCGGTCGATTGCGGCGTTGCAGTCAATCCCGATGTAATCCGCGCACAGATGGAGGGCTCCATTGCCTTTACCCTCGGAAGCGCGCTGCATAGCGAGATCGCCATGACCGGCGGCGCCGTGGATCAATCAAACTTCCACGATTTTCAGGTGCTGCGCATCGACGAGATGCCCGAAATCGAGGTGCACATCGTGCCGTCCGTCGCATCACCCACTGGAGCGGGCGAGCCGGGTGGCGTGCCAGCCCCAGCTGCTGTCGCCAACGCCGTGTTCGCCGCTACTGGAAAAATGTTCCACACGCTTCCCTTCAATCGCATCTAGGCTCTCACTCCGCGACGGCCCGTGGGTTGTCAGAGGGAACCATTTTTGCGCGGCGGCTCGAGAGACTGGCCAATTGTGTGAGGCAGGAACAGCCCAGATTGCCAAAGGCCCGGCGAGGCAACTTGGTTGCCGCCGCCGGGACGCGCTGGACGAAGCAAAGAAGGGTTCAAGTTCTGCTCCGCTCCGTGGGCTCGCTGCGCCGCTCAGGCGCCCTAGACCCCGAACCCGCCAGTGACGGCCAGGTGATGGCGCTCACCAACGCCGCTCCCTCGGAGAGAAGAAAGCCCACCGCGCCGATGAGATCCTGAGCGCGCGGCAACCGTCTCATCGGGCCCTTGTCGTAGAAGCTCTGGCGCAAGTCGCTCTTCATATGCGTGAAGATGCCGGCCCCCTCCACGGGGCTAGGGTCGAGGGAGTTCACGGTTCGACCGGAGCCGTCGGCGTTCAGCAGCGCTGCCATGACGAGGGCGTGGCGTCGCGCCGCGGCCTCGAAGACTGCGTCCGGTGCGTGGATGATCATCTCGGACATCGCTACTTCCTTCGGGAGGGATGAAGGCCGCTGCGTCGGGATCAGCGGCCTTCCTCGACCCGGGCCATTGGGCCCGTGGGGCTGGCCGCGATCAGATGTTCTGGCCGCCCGACACTTCGATCCGCTGCGCCGTGACCCAGCGGTTGTCGGGGCCGAGCAGGCTGGCGACCGCCGGACCGATATCGTCGGGCACCCCAACGCGGCCGAGCGCGATCATGTTGGCGAACGCCTCGTTGTACTCGGGCGTGTCGCGCACCGCGCCGCCGAGAAAGTCGGTCTCGATCGCGCCCGGCGCGATCGTGTTCGCGGTGATGCCGCGGCTGCCCAGTTCCTTGGCCATGTAGAGCGTCAGGATCTCGACCGCCCCCTTCGCGGCGGAATAGGCCGAGAAGCCCGGATAGGAGATGCGGGTCAGGCCCGACGAGAAGTTCACGATGCGACCGCCATCGGCGAGCAGCGGCAGGAGTGCCTGCGTGAGGAAGAACACGCCCTTGACGTGAACGTTGAACAGAGTGTCGAACTGCGCCTCGGTGGTGTCGGCGAACGGCGTCATCTCGCCGTGACCGGCATTGTTGACGAGGTGGTTGAAGCTGTCGCGGCCCCAGGACCGGAGTGCCGAGCGAACGCTTTCGACAAACGCCGGGAAAGCGGCGATGTCGCCGACATCGAGCTGCAGCGCGACCGCCTTGCGGCCCATGCCTTCGATCTCGGCCACCACGGCCTGCGCACCCTCGGCGCCGCTGCGATAGGTGAGGATGACATCGCCGCCGTGGCGGGCGATGCTGATGGCGGTGTTGCGGCCCAGGCCACGGCTGCCGCCGGTGACGATCGAGACGGTGGTCATTTTTTGCCTCCTTGCTGGTGAGCATTGTGCCCACCGGCACTTTCGGCGATCGCACCCAGCCCGTGTTGCCGGATAGTGGGCTATTCTTGCCTGTTTCTACGCCGGCACCCGCGCGACGCCGAGCACCCGGTCGACCATTTCTCCGGCCGAGCCGAGATAGTTGGCCGGGTCGGTCAGTTCCCGGAGCCTTTCCAGCCCTAGCGGAGTGGCGACATCCTGGACTCTCGCCAGCACGTCGAAGAGCGGCTTTCCGGTTTCCGCGGCCTCGCGGCACCCCGCATAGACCAGGTCGTGTGCCGCCTGACGCCCCGTGATCGGCGCAAGCGCCATCATCACCGCCTCGGCGACGATAAGCCCGCGCGAGACGGCAAGGTTGTCGCGCATCCGATCGGAATGGACCTCGAGCCCGGACAGCATGAACGAGGCCTGCGCCAGCGCACCCGACGCGAGCGCGAAGCTCTCGGGCACCGCCGCCCATTCGAGGTGCCAGGGTCCCGTCGCGCGCTCGAAGTCGTGCACCATGGCGTCGAGCATGAGCCCGGCATGCTGGCGCACCATCTTCGCCGCCGCGATGATCAGCTCGCAGGAGACCGGGTTGCGCTTCTGCGGCATCGTGCTCGAGGCGCCGCGGTGCCGGACGAAGGGCTCGGCCACCTCGCCGATCTCGGTCGTCATCATGATCGAGACGTCAGTGGCGATCTTGGCCAGGCTTCCCGTGATGAGGCCGAGGAGTTGGACTGCCTCCGCGAAGCCGTCACGGCAGGAGTGCCAGGTGATTGACGGCACCCCAAGGCCGAGTTCGCGGGCCAGCTCCGCCTGCACGGCCAGGCCCCTGTCGCCGAGCGACGCCAGGGTCCCGGACGCACCGGAGAACTCGACCACGAGGATGCGCGGTTTCATCTGAGCGATGCGCTCGCGATGGCGCTCGAGCGCCGAAAGCCAGACCGCCGCCTTGTAGCCGAAGGTGATGGGCAGCGCGTGCTGGAGATGGGTGCGCCCCGCCATCGGCGTATCGCGATGGAGCTCCGCCAGGCGACGAAGCGCCTCGATCGTCTCGTCGACGCGCGTTTCGATGACATCGATGGCCGCACGGACCTGCAGGACCGTCGCCGTGTCCATGATGTCCTGGGTGGTCGCGCCCCAGTGCAGGTAGCGTCCCGACTCGCCGGCGGCGTCGGCGAGCTGCTCCACGATCGGAAGGATGGGATAGCCGACGATCTCGGTTGCACGGCGGAGCCGCTCCCAATCGAAGCGGAATGCCTGCGCCGCCGCGGCAATGCCGCCGGCGGCCGTGTCCGGGATGACGCCGAGGCGCGATTCGACCCGGGCTAGCGCGACCTCGACCTCTACGCAGCGTTGCCCAAAAGACCTAGCATCGAAGACTTCGCGCATCTGCGCATCGACAAAGCTCGCACCGAACAGTGGCGAGTCAATGGGGGTTAGCGGGGCGATGGATTCAGGTGTCATGGCTGAGTTCCGTTTCTTGAGCGGCGCGAAGAAGGTCATTACCAGGCTGCAGGTGCAGGCCGAGCATGGCTCTGCCGCAGGCGCTTTCGAGGAAGATCGACACGGTCGCGGCTAGCAGGAACAGCAGGCCAGTGCCGCCCGCGGCCATCATCGCCTGGCTCACCGAGGCGGCCGGGAAATCCCGCACCCCAGCAAGAAACGCGCCGACGAGTCCCAGGACGGTAGTCGCCGCGAACAGCGCGACCGCAGCATTCAGGAGATTGAGGCTGAGCAGTTGGAGGCGGATTCGCCACTCGGCGAGCCCCACAGCCGTCGCGGGGTCCGCATATTCCAGCGACAGACGATTGTCGCGTGCGGCCAGCGAAACCCTGAACTCGCGCCACTGCGCGATGGCAAGATTGTAGCGCATGGTCGTGCCGTTCTGCATGATCGCGCAAGCGTTGGTCAGGATTGCCGGGCCGGCGATGAAGGATAGCGGCAGGAACGGATTGTCTTCCATGGCAGTGCACCTTCGGTTGCGAGACGCTGCGGCGCCTATTGGATGCTGACGTGCTTGGTCCGGTGATAGGGGTCGAGGATCTCGATCCCGCCCTCGGTGTCGATGCCACTTTCCTTCCAGCCGCCCAGCGCGGCCTCCGGATAGTGGGTCAGCGGGCCGTTTACCCCGACGACGCCAAATTCAAGTGCCTCAGTGAGCCGCCGCTGCCGCCGCGCGTCGTTGGTGAAGACGTAGGAGGCGGGGCCGAACTCGAGCCCGTTCGCCTTTTCGAGCATCTCCGCCTCGTCGGTGAACGGCAGGATCGGCGCGACCGGGCCGAAAGGCTCTTCATGGAGGATCGCCGCCTCCTCGGGCACGCCGGCAAGCACGGTCGGCGCATAGAAGAAGCCGCGATTGCCCAGGCGCTCGCCGCCGGTGAGGATGGATGCGCCGCGTTCGCGCGCATCCTCGACGAGCTGCGCGATCACTTCGAGCCGCCGCGCGTTGGCGAGCGGTCCCATTTCGGTCGCTGGGTCCATCCCGTCGCCCACGCGCAAGGCCTCGGCATGGGCGACGAAGCGGGCGGTGAAGCGCTCGCGGATGCTCTCCTCGACGAAGAAGCGCGAGGGGCAGAGGCAGATCTGGCCGGCGTTGGTGAACTTGGCGCGGGCCAGAACATCGGCGGCCTGCTCGGGATCGACGTCGCCGCACACGATCACGGGCGCGTGCCCGCCCAGCTCCATCGTGATCGGCTTGACCATGGCGCCCGCAACCGCGGCGAGCCGCTTGCCGATCGGGATCGAGCCGGTGAAGGTGACCTTGGCGATTTCGGGCGCGGCGATGAGATGGTCGGAAATTGGGCCCGCGTGGCCGAAGATGACCGCGATGGCCGCGGGCGTCACGCCCGCCTCGAGCAGCGCCCTGGCCATCGCCAGCACGCAGCCGGGCGTTTCCTGCGACGGCTTGCAGATGATCGCGCAGCCCGCGCCCAGCGCGCCGGCGAACTTCTTGGACGCGAGCGCCATCGGGAAATTCCATGGCGTGAAGGCCGCCACCACGCCGATCGGATGATTCTGGATCTCGATCCGACTGCCCGGTGTGCGGCCCGCCACGACCCGGTCGGCAATGCGCCGGGCCTGCTCGCCGCCCCATTCAAGGAAATCGGCCGATCGCTCGGCCTCGACCCGAGCTTGGTCGAGTGGCTTGCCCTGTTCGAGCGTCAGCGTGCGCGCCACCGCCTCGACGTCAGCACGCAAGATGTCTGCGGCCTTTTTCAGGATCCGGCCACGCTCCCACGGCAACACCGTCCGCCATTCGCGAAAGCCGCGGGCTGCCGTAGCGACGACCTCGTCCAGGTCCTCGGACGAGGCATAGGCGACCCGGCCGATGCTCTCGCCCGTCGCCGGGTTGAGGACCGGCTCGCTCTCGCCGGTCGAGCCGGGGCGGCTGCTGCCGTTGATAAGAAGATTGAAGTCGCTGGTCATGGGATCGGGCTCCTGCGGTCGCCCTTTCCCTATGCATCCAGAAGGCAGTCGGAACTTGCCGGAACGTCGGAAGTTCTTGCCCATTCCTGGGCTTGTCATTGAAACGTCTGGTGAGGTGGGTTAGCCTTCGCGCATGGCTTATACCTTGCTCGATATCGTGCGTCGCTATGCGGACGCACATGCCGATGAGAACGGCATTGCTGTCACGCCCATTCCCGGCCTGACGTTCATTCGCCAGGTCGCGCCGACCGAGCTGCAATATGCCATCAACAAGCCACTGGTCGCCATGGTGCTGCAGGGCACCAAAAGGGTGATGGTGGGCAGCAATACATTTGACTTTGGCGTCGGTGAGTCGCTCCTGATAACCGCGGACGTGCCGACGGTCAGCCAGATCACGCGGGCAAATATCAGTGTTCCCTACTTCTCGGTCGTCATTGATCTTGATCCCTCGGTGATAGAGAGCCTGCTCGTCGAAATGGGACCCGCGCCGCCTGCCACCGGCGCGGCCGTGCGCGTTGATCCGACCGAAGCGGAGGTTGCCGACGCGGCCTTGCGGCTGATGCGGCTCCTCGACCGGCCTGCGTCCGTGCCCATTCTGCAGCCGCAGTTGATTCGCGAACTACACTTCTGGTTGCTTTCCGGGCGGCATGGCGGCGACATCCGCAATCTCGGCGTCACCGACAGCCGGGCGCACCGCGTGGCGCGCGCGGTGGCACTCATCCGTGACAACTTCTCGAGGGCGCTTGGAGTGGAGCAACTGGCGGAGGCCGCCGGTATGAGCGTGTCCTCCTTCCACGAGCATTTCCGGGCCATCACCTCCCTGACCCCGCTTCAGTTCCAGAAGCAGCTCAGGCTGATCGAGGCGCGCCGGATGATGATGGCCGAGGGCGAGATGATCAGCAACGCGGCTTATGCGGTAGGATATGAAAGCGTCACCCAGTTCACGCGCGAGTATAGCCGCATGTTCGGCATGCCGCCGGCTCGGGACATGAAGACTGCGAAGATGCGAATGCAGCCGGCGCCCCCATTGGCCACTTCGGCCGCAAACTGACGGACGCAAGGCCGTCCATCAGCGCTACCACTGTCGCCGCCGCACGTGCTCGATCAGCGCGCGCAACTTCGGAGCAACGTTCCTGCGGCTGGGGTAATAGAGGTAGAAGCCGGCGAAGTAGGGGCAATAGACCTCGAGCACCGGAACGAGCTCGCCACGATCAATTGCGGGACGAAAGCTCTCCTCCATACCGAATGTGATGCCGGCGCCGGCGACGGCCAACTTGATCATCAACGCCATGTCGTTGGTGGTGATCTCCGGGGCCACGGCGACGCTGAACTCCTTGCCGTCCTCGGCGAATTCCCAGCGATAAGGCGCCGACGTGGGCGCCGGCCGCCAGCCGATGCAGCGACGGGCGGCGAGTTCGCGCGGATGCGAGGGCATGCCGAAGCGGTCCCGGTAAGCGGGCGAGCAGACCGCGAGCTGGCGTTCGTTTCCGGCAACCGGCACTGCGATCATATCCTGCTCGATCACCTCGCCCAGCCGCACGCCGGCGTCATAGCCTTCGGCGACGATGTCAAACTCTTCGTCGGTCACGTTGACATCGAGTTGGACCTCGGGATTGGCCTCGACGAAACTCGCCAAGAAGGGCCCGGCCAGGAAGCGCTCGGCGATCGAGGAGACCGCCAGCCGCAATTGCCCGCGCGGGCGCCCGGCCAGGCTTCCAGTTGCCTCGGTCGCCGCCCGCATCTCGGCAATGGCTGGCGCTACCTGCTCATGGAGATGTTCGCCGGCCTCGGTTAGGCTGACGCTGCGCGTCGTTCGCCGGACAAGCGCGATGCCCAATGTCTCTTCGAGCCGCTTGATGGTTTGGCTGACCGCCGAGCGGGTCACGCCGAGCCGGTTGGCTGCGGCGCGGAAGCTCCGTTCCTCGGCCACCAGGGCGAACACGGCAAGGGCGTTGAGGTCCGGCAGCATTGATTAGAAAATCTTTCCATCGTGTGTAGCAATGAGCGGATTATCGCTACAATGAGGCAGGTCTATCTCTTTCGCAACCGCCGTGACGCGGTTCAGCAAAGGAGACGAACCATGGACAAGGTGATCCTCATCACCGGCGCATCGAGCGGGATAGGCGCCGGCATCGCGCGTGAACTCGGCAAGGCGGGCGCAAAGCTCATGCTCGGCGCACGCCGCACCGATCGACTGGAGGCGCTGGCCCAAGAAGTCCGCGAGGAAGGCGGCGAAGTGCTGACGCGGAGCCTCGACGTCACCAACCGGGACGATGTCTCCGCCTTTGCCGAGGCGGCGCGCGAAGCCTTCGGGCGCGTTGACGTAGTCGTCAACAACGCTGGCGTCATGCCGCTCTCGTTGATGGCCGCGCTCAAAGTCGACGAGTGGGACCGGATGGTCGACGTCAACATCAAGGGCGTGCTCTACGGCATCGCCGCCGTGCTGCCCGAAATGACGGCGCGAGGATCGGGCCACATCATCAACATCGCCTCAATCGGCGCCCTGACGGTCTCTCCCACTGCCGCCGTCTACTGCGCGACGAAATTTGCGGTGCGGGCGATCTCGGACGGCCTGCGGCAGGAGAACGACAAGATCCGCGTCACCTGCATTCATCCGGGGGTGGTGGAAAGCGAGCTGGCCGACACGATTACCGATCCGGCCGCTGCGGAGCTGATGCGCACCTATCGTGCCATCGCCCTCAGGCCCGATGCGATTGCCCGGGCGGTGCGCTACGCGATCGAGCAGCCCGAGGACGTTGACGTCAACGAGATCGTCGTGCGTCCGACGGCAACGATGTGAGGTGGCGGCGATGGGACCCCGTCTTCACCTCCATACTGCCGCGGCCATGCTGCTGCTCGCGGCCCTTCCCGCAACTGTGCAAGCCCAGTCGGCCGAAGAGCGGCAGCGGCGCGGCGATACCGTCATGCGGGAGCTGAACAACGGTGCGCCACAGCCGGTGCTCGAGCGCATGCGGCAGGAGTTCCCGTTCCTTGCTGATGCGACACAGGGCTATGCGCTGGGCGAGGTCTGGTCGCGGCCGGGACTCGACAACCGGACACGGCAGCTCGCCGCTGTCGCGGCCTTCGCAGCAATGGGCGAGCCCGCGTTCATGAAGGTCCACGCCGGCTATGCCCTCAACCTTGGGACAAGCGAGGAAGAGCTGAAGGAGATTGTCTACCTGACGACGGTCACAGCCGGCTTCCCCAAGGCTATCGCGGCGTCCCAGGCGCTTTCGGAGCTGTTCGCCGAGCGCCGCACATCGTCCAACGAAAGGAGTACAGCGCCATGAACCGCCTCCTGTCCTGCACCCTTACGCTCATCGCGAGCGCAACACTCACCGGCATATCCAGAGGAGATACAGAGATGACTATCCAGACGAAGGTTTCCGCCGAGCGGCAGGCGCACCCCTATGTCGGCATGTGGGTCACCGCCGACCGCCGGGTGCGCCACAATTTGCTCCCCGACGGACGCTATGACGAGGCGCGAGGCAATCGCGAGAGCGCCTACCAGGGCCGTTATGAGGTGCGCGGCAATCAGATCTTCTATTGGGACGATTCCGGCTTCACCGCCGATGGGACGTTCATCAACGACGTGCTGCATCACGGCGGAATGGTCCTGTATCGCTCGAATTGATTTGATTCACGGCGTGGCGCCTCTGCGACGGAACGGCTTATGCCGTCACGCCGTGGCGGCGCCAGAGCCTACACTCTACAAAGGGAGCAATCGCATGACTCCGGATCAGATCTACCAGACACTGCAGAAGCTGGCCGAGGGCTTTCGCACCTGGCCGCGTGCACCGATTCTGCATTGGCCCGACGAGGAGGGCCTCGATTATGAGGACGTCTTCTTTGCGTCCGAGGACGGCACGCCCCTCGAGGGCTGGTTCATCCCGCGAACCGGTTCGGACAAGATCGTCATCGCCAACCACCCACGCTGGTTCAACCGGGCTGGGCTTCCTTCGCACCTCGAACCGTGGAAGTCGTTCGGCGCCTCCGCCGGCAACGACTTTGAGGTCAATTTCATCCCGGACTACAGGATCCTGCACGATGCGGGCTACAATGTGCTGGCCTATGACCTGCGCAATTTCGGACAGAGCGGCGCTGCCAATGGCGGCGTCTTCTCCGTAGGCCGCTACGAGTCACGCGATGTCATCGGCTCGTTGAACTATGTCCGCAGCCGATCGGACACGCGCGCCATGAGAATCGGCCTGTTCAGCCGCTGCGTCGGATGCAATGCCACGATGTTCGCGATGACGCGGCGCCCCGAAGCCTTCGACGGCGTGCGCTGCATGGTCGCACCGCAGCCGCTGTCGAGCGGCGTCGCGCTCAGGCGCGCGCTCGAGCGATTCGGCATTCCGGACAGCTATATGGATGACCTGAACGAGCGCATCCGCTTGCAGACGAGCTTCACGATCGACCAGTTCTCGCCTGTGCCCTGGGCCAGGAGCGTGATGATCCCAACCTTCCTCTATCAGGTGCGCGATGACCTCTACACCAGGCCGGACGATATCCAGGCCATGTACGACAACATCCCGATTGTGGATAAGCAGCTGCACTGGATCGAGGGCACGACGCGGCGGTGGGACGGCTACACCTATTTCCAGCGCGAGCCGCAGCAGATGCTGGAGTGGTTCGCCCGGTTCATGGATTGATCCCCGCCAAGCGCCTTGAAGTGACTGCGTACGCGGCGGCGATTATCGTTCCGGCTGCGGCAAGCCGGACGCCAGATGCCGGAACGCCTCCACGACCTTGGGTAGCACGGCAGGAGGATCATCGGCCGCAGCGATCCAGAGCGCCGCGTTGAGTGCTGCGCCATTGAGCAGTCGGGCGGCGGCCTCGGCGTCAACGGGCCGCACCGTTCCCTCCTCGATGAGCGCCTGGATCGTTTCGGTAGTCGTGCGCAGGCATGAATTCTGGTTCGGCCACCGCGACGGATCGCCCAAGACCGCCGGGCCGTCCAGCAGCATGATGCGCTGGATCTCCGGCTCTAGCGCCATCTCGATATAGGCAATGCTTTCGTCGATGAGGCCCTGCCACCGGCTCTCCGCGCGGCCGCGCACCTCGGCCTGGCGCGCTCCCATCTCCGATTGATCTGGTCGATCACGGCCTGGAGAAGTCCCTTCTTGTCGCCGAAATTATGATAGAGAGGCCGCGGGTCAGCCCCGCTGCGGCGGTTAGCTCGTCCATCGAAGCCACTGCATAGCCCTTGGTTTCGAAGGCAAGGCGAGTCGCCCGGATGAGCTTGGCCCGGGTTTCCTCGACCATCTGCACGCGTTTGAAGCCACTTCGCCTCCACCAAACATACGCGACGTATGTCAAAAAGGAGCGAGCCAATGGGTAAGCGAGACGCGATCTTCCCTGAGGGACGGCACGCGCTGTACGACGTCCACCGCTACTCGGCTGCGGTCCGCTCAGGCGACCTGCTGTTCGTCTCTGGCCAGGTCGGCAGCCACGAGGACGGCTCGCCCGAGCCCGATTTCGAAAAGCAGGTCCAGCTTAACTTCGACAATCTGAACGCCGTGCTGGCGGTGGCCGGCTGCACGTTCGACGACGGGGTGACCACGTTCCACACTGATCCGGAGAGCTAGTTCGAAAGGATCGTGGCGGTTCGCGAGAAGGCGATCGGCGATCCGCCCTATCCGAACCTGGACCGCGGTGGGCTCAACTGGCTGGCCGGCTTTGATTTCGAGATCAAGGCGATCGCACGCATCCCCCAAGCCGAACTGATGCGGCCCACGGCCAGACTGGCCTATTCCGCCGGTACGGCCATGGCGATGCCGTCGAGCTCCGCGATCGCGTCGTCGGGCAACACCAGCGACGCGGCTGCAACATTCTCGCGCAAATGGGCGACCGATGAGGTGCCGGGGATCAGCAGGATGTTGGGCGACCGCTGCAGCAGCCAGGCGAGTGCCACCTGCATCGGGGTCGTCCCCAGCCGCTCCGCGACCAGGGAAAGTGTTGCCGACTGCAGCGGGCTGAAGCCGCCCAGCGGAAAGAAGGGCACATAGGCGATGCCCTCTCCGGCCAGGGCGTCGATCAGCGCATCATCGCCGCGGTGCGCAACGTTGTACTGGTTCTGCACGCAGACGATCTCTACGATTTGGCGGGCCTCCTTGACCTGCGCGGCTGTCACATTGCTGAGGCCGACATTGCGGACGAGCCCTTCCTGCTGCAGCTCGGCGAGCACCACCAGCTGGGGCTCGACCGGACCTTCTGCAGGTCCGTGACCCTCGTGGCCCCAGAAGCGCATGTTGACGACATCCAGTGCGTCGAGGCCGAGATTGCGCAAATTGTCGTGCACTGCCTGGCGAAGCTCATCCGGGGACGCGGCGGGAAGCCACGATCCGTCCTCGCCTCGCCGGGCGCCAATCTTAGTCACGATGACGAGATCGTCAGGATAAGGCGCCAGCGCCTCGCGGATCAGCTGGTTGACGACTTGTGGGCCGTAAAAGTCGCTGGTGTCGATATGGTTGATGCCGAGTGCCACGGCCTCGCGCAGCACCGCAAGAGCCGCGTTTAAGTCCTTGGGCGACCCGAACACGCCGGGGCCGGCAAGCTGCATTGCGCCGTAGCCGAGCCGCCTCACGGTGCGGGTGCCCAACTTGAAAGTTCCTGCCTGGTCGATGGTCTGCATGTCAGCCTCCTTTTCCGGCCACCCATTTAGCAATTACCTTTTTCGACGATAATCCGGTATTGTCTGCACAGGCTGTACGAGATGGCGAACAATGCAGGCTGATCTAGGCGACCTGAACGCGTTGCTGGCCCTGGCGCGAGCCGGCGGCTTCCGCGTCGCTGCCCGCACCAGCGGCATGAGCGCCTCGGGTCTGAGCGAAGCGGTGCACCGCCTCGAGACGCAACTGGGCGTGCGCCTGCTCCAACGCACCACCCGCAACGTCGCGATCGTCTCGAAGTAGCCTTGTAAAGGTCTGCTCATCGGAGCTTCGCGGAAATCCCGCGTACTTCCGCGTCGTGCCAGGAGGAGACCTTGCCTGTTCCGGAAGGATGCATTGGGTCCTTTCCCCTCTACGTGGATGAGGCGTCTCCAAGCTGTTCGACCGCGGGCCGCAGCACGTCCTCACACCAATGCCGGAAGGTGGTGGGTGTCGTATTCTCCGCCGTACGCGGTTCGGCGTTGTCCAACCCCTCTGCCTTGGCCACCATCATGTCAGCGTACCCTTGAACAAAAGCGGGGGAGAGGCCGGCTGCAGAAAGCTGCGTCTTGAATGCCTCAATCGGCACCTCCTGGTGCATGACTGATCGGCCCAGAACCTCAGACATGATCCGTGCCATGTCATTCTGCGAGAGATCCTCCGGACCTAGCACTGCGCGGTACCCTTGGCCGCTCCAGCTTAGATCTGTGAGGAGTTGGGATGCTACCTCGGCGATGTCACGTGTCGCACAGGTCGGAGCCTTCCGATTACCTTTATCTGGCCAAAAGAACACGCCCCGGTCGCGGATCGACTGCACCTGCCGCAGCAGGTTGTCCATGAAGGACGGCATTGACAGTGCGCAGTAGTTCACGCCTGTCCCGGCAATTTGATCATCCATAGCAAGCGATGCGGTGACGAGTCCGGCACGGGACGCCATCGGCGTGCCCCGGCCCAACGCCGAGATCCCGACCACATGGCCGACGCCACACCTTCGGAGGGCTTCACAGGCCGGACGGGCAAAGTCGACATAGACTGCTTCAAGACTCTCAGCATATGGGTTTGGCGGAGGTAGCCAGAACACAGCATCTGCTCCCTCAAAGGCGCGGTCCACCACCTCTGCATCACCGTGAGATCCCTTGATGACCTCAACTCGGTCGAGTACCTGCTGCGGCAGTCGGGAAGGATCGCGCGCGATAACCCGAATGCGCACCCCTGACCCGAGCAACTTTGCCAAAACCTGCCGACCAATAGATCCGGTGGGGGTCGTAACGACAATCATGCCTGTTTCCTTCGTCGCAGTTGCACTGCATGCGCTGCTGTTGCAATGCTCTATCTTCCCCCGACCGGACGCTCCATGCGGGATCGTCCAAACAATCTTCGAGCTCGTCCAGAATGCCAGTCGACCCTCTCTCCGATGTATTGGCGCTGCTCAAGCCGAAAGGATCCATCTCGGCCGGCTTCGAGGCAGGTGGTGCCTGGGCCGTTCGCTTTGCCGACCAGCACAGCCGCATCAAATGCTACGCGGTGACAAAAGGGGAGTGCTGGCTATCGGTTGAAGGCACACAGGGGGCAACCCTCATCCGAGCCGGCGATTGCTTCGTCCTGCCTAGCGGTCGGCCGTTCCGGCTCGGGAGCGATCTTGATCTTGCTCCGGTTGACGCCGCCGCGATCTTCCCGCCTCCTCAGCCGGGCGGCGTTGTCTCTCTAAACGGCGGAGGTACCTTTGCTCTGGTCGGCGGCCGCTTCGCGGTGGAGGGGCGTCACGCGTCCATGCTTCTTCGCGATCTGCCGGCGCTCATCCACATTCGGAACGAGACCGATCAGGAAGCGCTGCGCTGGTCAGTGGAGCGGATGATGCGCGAAATGCGCGAGAGCCAGCCTGGGAGCGCCTTGGTCGCTCAGCATCTTGCCCACATGATGCTCATCCAGGCCCTGCGGCTGCACCTCTCGCAAGCATCATCGAGCGGCATTGGGTGGTTCTTCGCCCTTGGCGACGCTCATCTCTCGGCGGCACTCGCCGCCATGCATAGGGATCCTGCGCACCGCTGGACACTGTCGGAGCTTGGCCGAATAGCGGGGATGTCACGTTCGAGCTTTGCCCTCGCTTTCCGGGAAAGGGTCGGCGAGACGCCAATGGCATATCTGACCCGGTGGCGGATGGTGCTGGCGACCGAGCGACTCTCGGCGGGTGATCCAATCTCTGTGATTGCTCCAAGTCTCGGCTATGAGTCCGAGAGCGCGTTCAGCACTGCGTTCAAGCGGGTAATGGGCAGCCCGCCACGCTCCTTCGGTAGCGCAAGCCGGGAAAGAATAAGACGGTCTTTCACAGGCTCTAGAGTAGCCGATCATCAATAGTGCCTTCGACCAAGAGGCTAGCAATCGTACCGCCTTTCCTTGAAGCGATTGTCTCCTTTGTGTCAGGCAGTGAAGTCCATTCACGTTTCGGACGGTCTGGTTGCGTGAGGATTACTGCCTTCGAGCTTAGGTCTCAGGCGTGCCAGGAGGAGACCTTCCTTGTCTTGAGGTAAAGGCTGAGCGAACGACTCTCAAAGACGCAACATTTCCGCGAGCACCCGCAAAGCGGCCGAAGTCTGCCGGCGACCAGGATAGTAGAGGTAAAAACCCGGGAACGAGGGCGACCAATCCTCAAGAACCCGGATCAGGCGGCCAGAGGCAAGGTGATCCGCAACAACACTTTCTGTGGCATACGCAAGCCCGACACCATCGAGAGCGGCCGAGATCATCAGAGTGGGTGCGTCAATCACCAGTGGCCCCGATACCTGGACGGTGAGCGGCTTTCCGTCTTTCTCGAACTCCCAGCGATAGAGGGTTCCGTTGGCTGCGCGATAGCCGATGCAGGGCTGGGTTTGCAGATCGTGCGGTGTCTCGGGAACGGGATGTCTCGTGAAGTAGTCAGGCGAACCGACGATGGCGGTTCTGAAGTCAGGAGACACCCGCACGGCTGTCATGTCCTGATCCAGGCTCTCGCCTAGCCGGATCCCGGCGTCGAAGCCCTCAGCCACGATGTCGATGAAGGCATCGTTGGCTGCAACCTCCAAGGTGACATCCGGATAATCCAGGGCAAAGCGGCGCAAGACGGGCGCCAGCACCATGGTGGCAGCCAGATGTGGAACGTTGAGCCGAATGGTCCCATGCGGCTTGAGCCGGAAGGCATTGACGGCTTCAACAGCCGTTTCGATGGAAGCGAACGCAGGGGCAATCTGCTTCAGCAGGGCATGTCCTGCGTCGGTCGGCGAGACAGTCCGTGTGGTGCGATTGAGCAGCCTGACCCCAAGCCGCTCCTCCAGTGACCGAAGCGAATGGCTCAGGGTCGAGGGTGTCAGGTTCAGCCGTGCGGCAGCCCGTCGAAAGCTCCTCGCCTCGGCCACAGCCACAAAGGCTGACAGTTCCGCCAGTTCGTTTGCTCGCATGATTGATGAACCACAGCCATGACTGCATGCGATATAGCACGGCTTATGCCCAACAATAAAGGAGACTATCTGTGAGCGACACGGCAAGCCGACCATGCCGGGACATCAACCCACCCGGTGCCTTGCCTGCCGATCCATCGCCCTGTCATCCAGGATAACGAACATGCCCCCATCCCCTTCCCTGCGCCTCAATAACCACATCGCACTTGTCACAGGTGGAGGGAGCGGCATCGGACGTGCGGCCGCCCTTGCCTACGCCCGTGAGGGTGCCAAGGTTGCTGTTGCGGGTCGACGAGCCAAGGAGATCGAGGAAACGGTGCACCTGATCACCATGGATGGCGGCGAGGCATATGCTATTCCAGCAGACGTGTCCGTTGCCGAGGAGGTGAAAACCCTGATTGCGGCAGTGGTCGAGCGCTACGGGCGCCTTGATGTCGCGTTCAACAATGCCGGAGTGGAGGGTCGCTTCGCCCCGATCACAGAGCTGACGGAGGCGGATTTCGATCACGTGGTGAGTGTCAACCTCAAGGGAGTGTGGCTGTCGATCAAGTATGAGGTCGAGGCTATGCTCGCTCAGGGGAGCGGTGTGATCGTCAACACCTCATCCTTCCTTGCCAGAGGAGCGGTTGCAGGGTCGTCGGCGTACTCGGCGAGCAAGGGTGCGCTTGAGGCTATGATCCGGGCTGTTGCGCTGGAGTGTGGCCCGTCCGGCATTCGCATCAACAATGTTCTGCCGGGCGCCATTGATACACCGATGTTTGGACGCTTGGGCGGGGACGATGTGCGTACTCCACTGGAGGCGTATACACCTCTTCGACGGGTGGGCCAGCCAGCCGATGTCGGCGATGTCGCTGTCTGGTTATCGACAGATGAGGCTCGCTTCGTTACGGGCCAGAGCCTTCTGGTGGATGGAGGTCTCACCATTCCAGGCATGCGGTAGGCGTGATCTGAAGGCCGAAGCCGCGGAGGGCGGAGCAGATGCGCCCCCTCGAATGACCGTTCTGGGCCAAACTGTAGCGCCTTTGCAGAAATTCAGTGTACTTCCGTAACGTGCCAATAGCAGCTCTTTAGCGGGACAGCGTAAAGGTCAGCTCGTAACCGGATTGCAGACATTCTACTACCCGGCACATTGTGAGTTGGGGCCGCGGGTTGTTCAAAGTTTGTCTGCGCTGTTTGTCAGGTTTGCCGTGCATTGGGTCGGGGATCGTCCCGTGCCGGAGAAACGGCACGGTAGTGAAGTGCTCCATCCAGCGCCGACTGGTAGCCGAAGCTGTGATCCTTCTGCAACCATGGATCGGCAAATGCCCCGGCCCTGTTGACGATAGTCCTGTCAAAGGTAGGTTGTCGGTCCCCTTAACCGACAATCATCATGAGCTGCTTCACCTCCATTGTAGCGCGGCGCGCGCTCCCCGCCTTTGGCTTTCTTGCTCTGACGGCCGGAACACAGGCTCAGACCCTGAACGGCATCCGCATTGGGGAGGAAATCACCACGGCATCGCAGATCGCGGGCAAGCCAACCTCCAGAGTTGTCGCAGGACCCCACGAGGAGGTCAGGTGGAGGCTGCCGGACGGAAACAAGCTCGCGCTCGCCACGGATCCTGGCAACGGCCGGATCGCCTATGCTGAGGAAACCTGGGGCGGCCGGCCTGATGGCAAGCCCGCCGACTTTCCTGGTTTCAGATATGGCGAGACCTCCCTCGCGGACATCCGGATGCATGCGGAGAGCAATGGCTTCGCCTTCGTCGAGCGGCTGATAGACGAGAGACCTGACGGCCTGCGTCTGTTCAACTCCTACGAGGTCGAGGGTTCTCCCGGCCTCGTCGTGACCTTCGTCACCAAGATGTCCATGAGGGATACGCAACGGCTCAAGGGCAAGCAGCAAAGTGTCGACATCAACCGGGCTGCCAAACTGGATGGCATCATCCTCGGGGATGCACGCTACCTTGAGTCGATCTGGGGTCAAGCCAAGCTCAAGGGCAAGAACTACAAGCCCATTCGCTGGGCCTCCGCTCGCACGGTGGCCCTGGAGCCCTAACTGCCTTTGAAACGGTGTACAGACCCGTTGGGCATGGTCCCAACATCAAGGCCACGCTGGGTTTGGCAGGAAGGCATTTTCTACTGTCAGATTGCTAGCATGCGCCAGCCATGCTCCCTTCAAGTCTTGTTTGCCAAGCGTGCGGGCACAATCTTCTGCGCTCCCAGGATCATTGGTTGGTCATGGGTGAAGCTCATTGCGGCGCCACGGATGGGGGCAGACGTAAACAGGGATGGCAGTTCCTTCAGCCACGTCGACGGGCCGTCCTGCGGTGCGATGGCTACGAGCCGTTCTCCCATGGCTGGAGGAGGGGCAGCTTTTGCGTCAGAGGATGATGGTGAGCAGGTACTTGGTCCGGGGCACGCCGGCCGCGTCACCCGCGCGGGCGCAAGCACACGCTCGAGGCCGGCATAAGCCAGAGCCTCGGGACGACTTACCTCACCCAATGAGATGCCGCGACGCCATAGAGCGGTGAAGGATGGGTGCTGCCCGCCATCGGCATAGGTGGTCCGGATGGCCGCCCTGCCCTCCTCCAGCAACACTGCCACGTGATCGTCTTCCATAGCCCGGTAGGCCAGCACGCCTGCTTCCGTGTCCGGGCTTTTGGCCGGTCGGAAGGCATACCGCCCCTCAGCGACGCGAACGTCGAGTTCTTCCCGCGTGGCCTCGAAGCGATCGGAGCCCTCCTTGAGTTGGCGCCAGAACGTGATGTTGGGATCGAGGCGATGCTGAACGAGGTTTTCTGCCGTCATGCGAAACGGGTAGGCTTGCAGCTGGACGGCCTTCTGCCCTCCCCTGAACGCCTCCCTCATCAGGGCGTAAATCTCCGCCATTCCCGCATCCGTCATGGCATAGCAGCCGGCGGAGGAGCAGGTGCCGTGAACCATCAAGGCGGACCCGGTGGCCCCGTGCGCCCGATCGTAGGCATTGGGAAACCCGGTGTCGAAGGAGAGATAGTGCTTGGACTTCGGGTTCATCTGGGCCGCGGTGACGGTGTAGAAGCCTTCCGGCGTCTGCCGGTCGCCCTCCTTTTGCTTAGGGCCGAGTTGGCCCGACCAGCGGCAGATGGGAAATGTCTTGAGCCGACTATAGCGCCCGCTTGTGCCACGCTTCCAGACTTCCAGCTCCGCCTCCTTCTTGTAGATGCGGATCAGCATCGGCTCCGCAGGCGCGGTGTTGTTCCCTTTCATCAGAGCCATCGTTGCTGACGGAATGGGAGTTTCGTGCTTCGGATATCCGGGCGCAGCCTCCGCGACCTGACCGATCAGGGCAGCGGCTATGAGAGCCAAGACAGGCAGATGTGACCATCTGAGCATGGAGATTATAGGCGGCTTTCGGATGTTGGGCGCAAAGAGCTCTTGCGGCGTGTGTAACGGGTCGAGACTGCCATTTGCAGGAAATTGCGGCAACAAGTGGCTTGCCGGCAGCTCAGGACAGTCGGTTGATCGACTGAGCGGCCGGGCGATAGTTCAACCTACTCTTTGGCCAGCACACGGGCTCCAAAGCGTTCAATGTTTTGCTGGCCCACCTAGGGCGCAATGTGATGCTGAAGACCTGCCGCGAGCGCGGACTGTCGTTCTTCGCCTATCTCGGGGACCGGCTCGGACTGAACGCGGGTCAGCCGAGGATCCCGCCGCTCGCCGACCTTGTCATCCAAGCAGCCTGAGGCCCGCGGCCCCCAATCTGCTCTGCTGACGTTCAGGCGTTATCCGCTCATCAGCCTGCCAAGGAGACACATCATGCACGAGGACAGTCCCAACACCCGCATTGCTATGGTCCTGAT
>DASZBB010000223.1:0-19346 GCA_035944695.1 Microvirga sp.
GCCAGCGCCAGCGCATCGCCATCGCCCGCGCCATGGCGCTCGAGCCGCAATTCATCATGCTCGACGAACCGACCTCGGCCCTCGACATGTCCGTGCAGGCGCAGATCGTGGAGTTGCTGCGCGATCTCCAGAAGCGGCGCAACCTTGCCTACATGTTCATCAGCCACGATCTCAAGGTGGTGCGGGCGCTCGCAAACCACGTGGTGGTGATGCAGAACGGCAGGATCGTCGAGGAAGGATCCGCAGAGAGCATCTTCGCGGCGCCGCGGACCGATTACACCAGGGCGCTCTTCGCCGCCGCCTTCAACCTCGAAACGGCGGCGTCGAACGCCGTTCGAGAATAGGGCTCAAACGCTTTCCATCATGCATGCGCACCATCACCCGGCCGGCCATCACCATCACGGGCACTCCCATGCTCCGCAGGCCGGCCACGGACGCGCCTTTGCCATCGGCATCATCCTCAACCTCGCCTTCGTGGCCATCGAGGCCGGATATGGGTTCTGGGCCGGTTCCATGGCCCTGCTTTCGGACGCCGGACACAACTTAAGCGACGTGCTCGGCCTTGCCATCGCCTGGGGCGCGGCCCTGCTCGCCCGGCGAGAGCCGACGGAGCGCTTCACCTACGGCCTGCGTTCGAGCTCGATCCTGGCCGCGCTCTTCAATGCCCTCCTCCTGCTGGTCGCGGTGGGCGGCATCGTTTGGGAATCCGTCGAGCGGCTGATCGAGCCGACGCCGGTTGCGGCGGGCACCATGATGATTGTGGCGGCCATCGGCATTCTCGTGAACGGTTTCACGGCGTTCCTTTTCATGGGCGGCCAGCACGATCTCAACATCCGCGGCGCCTTCCTGCACATGGTGGCCGATGCCGCCGTGTCTCTCGGGGTGGTTCTCGGCGGCCTCGCCATTCTCTGGACCGGGGCGGATTGGATCGACCCGGTACTGAGCCTCGTCATCGCGGCGGTCATCGTCTGGGGCACCTGGGGTCTGTTGAAGCAGTCCCTGGCGCTCTCCCTGCACGGGGTGCCGCGCGGCATCGCCCTCCCCGAGGTCCGGAAGGCGCTCGAGGCGATGCCGGGCGTCGCCCGCGTCCATCACCTGCACGTCTGGGCCGTGAGCACCACCGAGACGGCCCTGACGGCCCATCTCGTCATGCCCGAAGGGCATCCGGGCGACCGATTTCTGGCGCAGGCGCAGCGGGAGCTGAAGGCCCGGTTCGGCATCAGGCACGCGACCCTGCAGATCGAGATCCATCGGCCGCAAACCCGCGAGCCCGGCCCGGAATGCCCTTTGGACCATCGTGACCATGCCCACGAGACGCACGATCATGGGGCGCACCCCCATGAGCACGGGCCATCGCATCTTTCGCCGCAATGACGTATCAGTCATGATTCTCGTGGTTTGAAGGACTTCTGTTGATGCCTCGCGCTCTTCTCATCGTGCTCGATTCCGTCGGTATCGGCGGAGCGGAGGATGCGGCCGCCTATGGCGATGCCGGAGCCGATACGGTCGGGCATATCGCCGAGGCCTGCGCGGCGGGTCGGGGCGACCAGGCAGGCTTGCGCGAGGGTCCGCTTCACCTGCCGCACATGACGGCGCTCGGGCTTGGCCTGGCCTGCGAGGCCTCGACGGGGCGCATGCCGCCGAACCTCGCGCCGCAGGGCCCGCTGAAAGGCGCCTGGGGCTATGGGGTCGAGACCTCCAAGGGCAAGGATACCCCCTCGGGCCATTGGGAGATCGCGGGCGTGCCCGTGACCTTCGACTGGGGCTATTTCCCCAACACCGTTCCGACCTTTCCGGAGGAGCTGACGGCGGCGCTCATCGAGCGCGGCAATCTTCCCGGCATTCTCGGCAACAGGCATGCGTCCGGCACGGCTGTCATCGACGAGTTCGGTGCCGAGCACATGCGCACGGGCAAACCGATCGTCTACACCTCCGTCGACAGCGTGCTGCAGATTGCGGCCCATGAGGAAACCTTCGGGCTGGAGCGGCTCTACGACCTCTGCCGGATCGGGCGCGAACTCTGCGACGCCTACAAGATCGGCCGCGTGATCGCCCGCCCCTTCGTGGGCTCGCCCGAAGCGGGCTTCAAACGCACCGGCAACCGCAAGGACTTCGCCACGCCACCGCCCAGCGACACGATCCTCGACATGTTGACGAAGGCCGGTCGTTCCGTGGTCACCGTCGGCAAGATCGGCGACATCTTCGCCCATCGCTCGACGGGCCGGGAGATCAAGCCCAACGGCAACGACGCCTGCCTGTCGGCCGCCGTCGAAGCGTTGCAGGATCTCCCGGACGGCGGCTTCGTCTTCGCCAATCTGGTCGATTTCGACAGCGAATACGGCCATCGCCGCGACGTCCCGGGCTACGCGGCCGCGCTGGAAGCCTTCGACCGGCGGATCCCGGAGATCGAAGCCGCTCTTGAAGAAGGCGATCTCGTCATCATCACGGCCGACCACGGCAACGACCCCTCCTGGCGGGGCTCCGACCACACCCGCGAGCACGTGCCGATCCTGAGCTTCGGACCGGGTGTGACGCGGGCCGCCATCGGCCGGCGGGAGAGCTTTGCCGATATCGGGGCGAGCGTGCTGGTTCACTTGGGCGTCCGGCACTCGGGCAAGGGGGCGTCCTGGCTCTAGCGCCCACCTCATCACCGGCATAAGGCCGGTGATGAGGTGAAAGGACTGCGCAGGCCCCTTGAAGAAGCCAAGCTGCCGCACCGTGGCCCGGCGCCATTGACGGCATCGAAACTTTGGATCAGTCTTCGAAAGATCGTATGGAGGCTCTCCGGCGATCGGTCGAGGGAGTCTTCCCGTTTTCGCGTGGAAGATCGTTCATGAGCTCGCCTAACCGCTCGACCCATATCCGGCTCACCTCCCACCCCGAGCCGAACGCAGGCACCATCAAGCATCCGATCAAATGGGGAGCCGCGGACCCGCAGGTCCGGGGCCCGATCATCGGCACCGTGACCAATCCGGCCGACCGAAACGTGATCGGCGCCCATGGCGGCTCCTATTCCCTCTACCGGGCGCTCGCCATCTCGGCCCGGGCGCTCAACCCGCTGACCCGACCCGACCTCCACAACACCCATCCGACCGCCGAGATCGGCCCGCATCCGCAATGGTTCGACCCTGGCAAGATCGTGTCCCTCGATCCCTGGGGCCATCTGGTCGGCGAGGTCTACAAGGACGAGATCGCGGGCGGCCTCGACATCCGCCCCAGCATCGCGGTCACCAAGGCGCGGCTCAACATGCCCGAGATCCTTGGCGCCATGGGGGCGAAGCGCCTCAAGGCTGATGGCGGCTTCCTGCATGAATCAGGCGACATCTCGGTCACGAAGATCGCGGTCGATCCCGTCTGGTATCTGCCCGGAATCGCCCAGCGCTTCGGCTGCTCCGAGGGCGAACTCCGCCGCACCCTGTTCGAGCAGACCGGCGGCATGTTCCCGGAGCTCGTCACACGCCCGGATATGAGCGTGTTCCTGCCGCCCATCGGCAACACCACGGTCTACGTGGTCGGCGACGTGTCGCGCCTGAGCGATCCCAAGACCCGCATCGCCTGCCGCGTGCACGACGAGTGCAACGGCTCCGACGTGTTCGGCTCGGATATCTGCACCTGCCGGCCCTACCTCGTGCACGGCATCGAGGAATGCGTGCGGGAAGCGCAGGACGGCGGCGTCGGCGTCATCGCCTATAACCGCAAGGAAGGCCGAGCCCTCGGCGAGGTCACCAAGTTCCTGGTCTACAACGCCCGCAAGCGGCAGGAGGGCGGCGATTCAGCGGCCACCTATTTCGAGCGCACGGAATGCGTGGCCGGCGTGCAGGATGCTCGCTTCCAGCAGCTCATGCCCGATGTGCTGCACTGGCTTGGCATCCGCCGCATCGACCGGCTCATGTCCATGTCCAACATGAAGTACGATGCCATCACCGGCTCGGGCATCGAGGTGGTGGAGCGCGTGCCGATCCCGGCCGAGCTGGTGCCGCCGGACGCGCAGGTGGAGCTGGAGGCCAAGAAGGCCGCCGGCTATTACACGCCCGACGGCGCGCCGGACGCGTCCGAACTCGACCGGGTAAAGGGCCGCGACCTGGAGCGGTTCTGAGGCCGCATCTTAACCTTCTCCTTAATCGGCCGCGCGCCAGGATGCTGCGCGGCCCTAAGACTATGCTATCGCTCCCGACCCGAGAGCACCGGAGCCCTGCGTGACGGACCAGCCTGAACTGTCTTCCGAGACCAAAGCCGCCCGAAGCCTGCTGACCGCCAAGGCGGTGCGCGAGCGCTCGCATCAGATCCTGCAGGCAGGGCTCGAAGGCCGCCTCAAGCATTTCACGGTCGATCTAGACCGGCTCGAGCCCTGCGCCGACGAGGTCGTGAAGACGATCCGCGAGGCTTATCCGTCCTTGGACATCCCCTTCCACGCCCGCTGGCGCCACTTCGCCGCCGGGGGCCATGAGCGCTGGGACGCGGTGATGCACGGCGCCTCCTGGGAGAGTGCCGCCGACATGGCCCGCTCCGCCTTCGATCTCGCCATCGTGTCCGTCCTGCTCGATGCTGGCGCGGGCCCACAGTGGCGCTACGAGGAGGGCCGCACCGGCGAGACCTATATCCGCTCCGAGGGGCTTGCGGTCGCAAGCTTCGACATGTTCGTGAGCGGCGCCTTCTCGAGCAAACCGGAAGACCCCTTCCGCGTCGACGCGGATGTGCTGATGACCCTCACGGCCGAGGATCTCGCGTCCGGCTTCCAGGTCTCGACCGACAACCCGCTCGTGGGCCTCGAAGGTCGCGCCGCCCTGCTGAACCGCCTGGGCCGGGTGGTCGCGACGAGCCCGGACATCTTCGGTCAGGTGGACGATCCCAGGCCTGGCGGCCTGTTCGACGTCATTGCCGCAACGGAAGAGGACGGCCGCATCAAGGCGACCTCGATCCTGGAGGCGCTGCTCACCTATCTCGGCCCCATCTGGCCCGGCCGGATCACCCTCGGCGGCGTGGATCTCGGCGATACCTGGCGCCACCCTCTGGTGGAGGCGCCAGATGCCACGAAGGGTCTGATCCCGTTCCACAAGCTGTCCCAGTGGCTCTCCTATTCGCTGATCGAGCCGCTCGAATGGGCCGGATCGACTGTCATCGACATCGACGGGCTCACGGGCCTGCCGGAATATCGCAACGGCGGACTATTCCTCGATACGGGCGTGATCGCCCTGAAGGACCCGGCGGATGCAACCCGCGCCCACGCGGTGGATTCCGAGCTCGTGGTGGAATGGCGGGCCTTGACCGTGGCCCTGCTCGACCGCATTGCCGAACCCATCCGGGCGAAGCTAGGATTCGCCGCAGGAGACTTTCCCCTGGCCAAGGTGCTGGAAGGCGGCACCTGGGCGACGGGGCGGAGATTGGCGAAGGAGAAGCGCGGCGACGGCTCGCCCCCTCTCAGCGTGATCAGTGACGGGACAGTGTTTTAGATGAATCAGCATACGGCGATCAAAGAGGGAAAAAGCATGCAGGGCGTCACGGTGGTCGATCATCCGCTGGTTCAGCACAAGCTGACCCTGATGCGGGACAAGGAGCGCTCCACGAAGGGCTTCCGCCAGCTCCTCAACGAGATCGGCATGCTGCTCTGCTACGAGGTCACCCGCGACCTGCCCATGGAGCGCATCCAGATCGAGACGCCGCTCACCACCATGGAAGGGGCCCAGATCGCTGGCAAGAAGCTCGTCTTCGCCCCCATCCTGCGCGCCGGCGTCGGCTTCCTCGACGGCATGCTCACGCTGGTGCCCGCCGCTCGCGTCGCCCATATCGGCCTGTACCGCGATCCGGAATCGCTGCAGGCCGTGGAATATTACTTCAAGGCCCCGTCCGATCTCGCCGACCGCATGGTGCTGGTGCTGGACCCGATGCTCGCGACCGCGAACTCGGCGGTGGCGGCGATCGACCGGCTGAAGGAACGCGGCGCCAAGGATCTGCGCTTCGTCTGCCTGCTGGCTGCGCCCGAGGGCATCGAGAAGCTGCGCGGCGCGCACCCGGACGTGCACATCTGGACCGCCTCCATCGACGAGCGTCTCAACGACCACGGCTATATCGTGCCGGGCCTCGGCGACGCCGGCGACCGGATGTACGGAACACGTTAATCGAGGATCATCCGCCTTGCGCTTCATCGTGGCCGATTGGGGAACGACCCGCTTTCGCGGTTATCTGCTCGAGGATGAAACCGTTCTCGATCAGGTCTCGTCGAACGAAGGGGTTTCGGCGCTGAAAAAGGGCCGGCACCGGGACGTTTTCCTGCGCCAATGCGGTCACTGGCTGAAGGCCGAGCCCGATGCCCCGGTGCTGCTCGTCGGCATGGTGGGAAGCCGCGAAGGCTGGGTTGAGGCGCCATACGCCACCTGTCCTGCCGGCCCGGCCGAGATCGCGAAGGCGCTCGTGCCGGTGGATCTGGAGAACGGCCGCAAGGGCTACATCATTCCCGGCCTGTTCTGCGAACCCGCTCCCGGCGCTGCAGACGTCATGCGCGGCGAGGAGACGCTGGTTCTCGGTGTCGGCATCGAGAACGGATTGATCTGCTCCGCCGGCACCCATCCGAAATGGATCGAGATGAGGAACGGGCGCGTCGAGCGCTTTGCCACCTACATGACCGGCGAGATGTATGCGCTGCTGCGCGAGCACTCCATGATCGGCCGTCCGGCCACCGAGCCGCAGGACCCGGAGGGCTTCGATCTTGGTCTGGAAGCGGCCGAACGCAACAGCGGCCAGAACAGGGCCGGCCTGCTGCACCTCCTGTTCAGCGCCCGCGCATCCGTGGTCTCGGGTAAGATGAACAGCAATCTGCTGGCGCCCTACCTTTCCGGTCTACTCACCGGCGACGAGATCAACGGGGCGCTGGCGCAGTTCGGTCGCCCGGCCTCCGTCACCATCCTGGCCGCACCGGAGCGCGCAGAACTCTACGTTCATGCGCTCAGGCGCCATGGCATCAAGGCAGACGTCAAAGACACGCAGCAGGCCCTGATCGCGGGCCTCGCCCGAATCGTGCAGCAGCATGCTGCGGGGTGAGCATGCGTGTCACCTCTTGAGACGCCATTCCGAACCATCGTTCTCAATCGTCCAGGTTATAATCCATGCCTCACCTCCTCCTCGCCTCCACGACCGACGCCTCAAAACCCATCTGGCTCGTGACCGAACACACATGGGCAGATGCCGCCGGTCAGCTTCCGCCCATCGCGCAAGGCTTTGCGAAGGCGCAGGGCTTTGAAGGCAAGGCTGGGAGCCATTGCCTGCTGCCGGACGCCGATGGCAGCCTCATGGGCGTCGTCTTCGGCCTCAACGGCGCGGATGCCAAACACAACGATCCCTTTCTCGTCGGCAAGCTTCCGTCCCTGTTGCCGGAGGGCGCCTATCGCTTCGAGACCGATGCGCCGAACCCGACGCTCGCCACCCTGGCGTGGCTTCTGGGCGGCTACAGCTTCGACCGCTACCGGAAGCGCAGCGAGAAGTCCGTTCGTCTCGTTGCACCGAGCGGCGTCGATGCCGAGGAAGTCACGCACATTGCGAATGCGGTCTTCACGAGTCGCGATCTCGTCAACACGCCGACCAGCGATCTCGGCCCCGACGGCATCGAGGCGGCCACACGCCAATTGGCGGAGCGGCATGGCGCCTCCTTCACCAGCATCATCGGCGACGATCTGCTGAAGCAGAACTTTCCGATGATCCACGCGGTCGGCCGCGCCTCCGTCACGCCGCCGCGTCTCATCGATTTCACCTGGGGCAAGGCCGATGCGCCGCACGTCACGCTGGTGGGCAAGGGTGTCGCGTTCGACACAGGCGGTCTCGACATCAAGCCGGCCTCCTCCATGCTGCTCATGCGCAAGGACATGGGTGGTGCCGCCGCCACCCTGGCCCTCGCCTCCATGATCATGGACGCCAAGCTGCCCGTGCGCCTGCGCGTTCTCATCCCGGCCGTCGAGAATTCCATCTCCAGCAATGCCTTCCGCCCCGGCGACATCCTGCCGAGCCGCAAGGGCATCACAGTCGAGATCGGCAACACGGATGCGGAAGGCCGGCTCATCCTGGCCGATGCCCTGGCGCTCGCCGACGAGGAAAGCCCCGACCTTCTCGTCGATTTCGCCACGCTCACGGGTGCGGCCCGCGTGGCACTAGGGCCGGAACTTCCCCCCTTCTACACCGACGACGATGCGCTTGCGGCCGACATCGCCCGCCACGGCACAGCGGTGAACGACCCCGTCTGGCGCATGCCGCTCTGGGCGCCCTATCAGAGCCAGCTCGATTCCAAGTTCGCCGACATGAACAACACGGGCGGACCGATGGGCGGCTCGATCACCGCCGCCCTGTTCCTGCGCCGCTTCGTGTCGGCCGCCAAGGCGCACGTGCATTTCGACATCTTCGCCTGGAACAGCTCGACCAGACCTGCCCGGCCCGAGGGCGGCGAGGTCCAGGCGGCCCGCGCGATGTATGCCCTCCTGAAGGAACGCTACGGGCTTTAAGCATAACGTCAGATGCCGATTGCCCTATCCGGACCGGGCCTGAAGAATACGGGTCCGTAACGAATGGGGCAGCCATGGCTGTGGAGTTGCGTGCGATCCAATCCCTCAAGCTCTGGCACGACGTTCATCTCGGCCTCGTGCATCAGGGCGGCGACCTGTCGTCCCGACAGATCGCCATTCTGCTGACGATCTACCTGGATGCGCCGCCCCATACCGTGCGGGGCCTGGCCAGGAAGCTCGGGGTCACCAAGCCGGTCGTCACCCGCGCCCTCGACACCCTCGGCAAGCTCGATTTCGTGGCCCGAAAGCGGGATGAGGCGGACCGCCGCAACGTGATCATCCAGCGCACGGTCGCTGGCGCTTTGGCCGTGGAACGGCTAGGAGACATGATCATCGCCCGTGCCAAGGAGCTGCCCCGATGAGTTTCGACCGCCGCATCACGCCCGTCCGTGCCGACCTGGCCGATGAGCGCCTGCGCGGACAGGTCGAGGCCGAGCGCTTCACGACCGGCACGGTCAGACGCGTCGTCACGACCTTCTCGCCCCTGCACCGCCACCCGTCCCGCGACGCGCCGGTCGACACGCAGGCGATCTTCGGGGAAAGCGTGACCGTCTATGACGAGCACGAGGGCTGGGCCTGGGTGCAGCTCCGCGATGACGGCTATGTGGGCTACCTGTCGAGTGCCGCTCTCGCCGATCCCGGACCGGAGCCGACCCACAAGGTGCGGGCGGTCCGCACCTTCGTCTATCCCGGCTCCAACCTGAAGCTGCCCTACCAGGATTACCTGACGCTGAACTCCAGGGTGGCCGTCACGGAGACCGAAGGAGATTATGCGCGGCTTGCCACCGGCGGCTGGGTCTTCGCCGCACATCTGAGCGGGCTCGAGGCGTTCGAGGCGGATTACGTGAGTGTGGCTGAGCGCTTCCTGCACACACCCTATCTCTGGGGCGGCAAGACGAGCCTCGGCATCGACTGCTCCGGACTGGCTCAGACCGTGCTGACCGCTGCCGGCCTCAAGGCCCCGCGCGACAGCGACATGCAGGAGCGTGAACTGGGATCCCCAGTCGAGGTTAAGCCGGACCTGAGCGGCCTCAGACGCGGCGACCTCGTGTTCTGGAAGGGCCATGTGGGCCTGATGATGGACGAGACCGCCTTCATCCATGCCACTGGCCACAGCATGACCGTGATGATCGAGCCGCTGGCGGTCGCCGAGGAGCGCATCCGCCGGACGAGCTACGGGCCGATCAGTTCGATCAAGCGGCTTTGATGATTCTGTCGGATCCTTCCGTTCTAGTTGTTGCCGCGTTCGGCGTCTTCGTCATCGCCTTCATGAAGGGAGCCTTCGGCGGCGGTTTGGCCATCATTGGTATTCCAGTTCTGTCGCTCGTGATGGATCCCATCACCGCGGGCGCACTTCTGGCGCCTCTCTTCGTGCTGATGGACGTGATCGCGCTTTATTACTGGCGTCCCAAGACCTGGTCGAAAATCGACCTCCTGCTGCTTCTCCCGGGCCTTGCCTGCGGTACGGCTCTCGGGTTCTTGCTGATGACAGTCGTGGATCGGAGCGCGGTTGCCATTCTCATTGCGCTGATCACGCTTGTCTTTACGATCCTGTGGTTTCGCAGTGGCAGCCAAGTCGTACAGCAGCCTCGCTCCAAGGTGAAAGCCGTGCTCGCTGGAACGGCATCGGGCGTTACCTCGATGATGGCCCATTCGGGCGGCCCACCGGTCGCCATGTACCTTCTGCCGCTTGGGCTTCCGAAGGCGGTTTATGCAGGCACGACCAGCAGCTTCTTTGCCGCTGGCAATCTGATGAAAGCTCTGCCCTGGTTGGCGCTTGCTCAGCCCACCACAGAACTCTGGGGCTTGATGCTGCTCTGTCTTCCATTCATTCCATTGGGCGTCTGGGTTGGATTCCAGCTGCATGAACGGCTCGACCAGAAGCAGCTTTATCGCATCTGCTACGGCCTGCTTGCTGCGACAGCGCTCAAGCTCTTGTGGGACGGACTGAAGGGCTACGGGGCAGTTTGACTCTACCCTCAATATCCTCGCATCCGGTCGACCACGTTCTCGAAGGCCTCCCCCGCCTCATGGCGGCGGATCTGTTGCGCAATGTAGCGCGCGGTCGCTTCGGGCTCGCTCGTCGCGGAGTTGTGCGGCGTGATCGTCACCCGCGAATGGGTCCAGAGCGGTGAAGCCTCCGGCAGCGGCTCGGTTTCGAACACGTCGAGGGTCGCAGCCCGAAGCGTGCCGTCGTCGAGGCAGGCGAGGATGTCCGTCTCCACCTGCAGTTTGCCGCGGCCCGCATTGATCAGGATCGGCCCGCCGAGCTTGCCGTCGCGCGCAAGCTTCTCGAACAAGGAACGGTTCAGGATACCTTTCGTATCCGGCGTGAGCGGCATGAGGGCAATGAGAATGTCGGTGCGGCTGAGGAACGGCGTCAGGCCTTCTTCACCTGCATAAACCTCGAAGCCTTCGACGGGATTCGGCGTCCTGCTCCAGCCGGCCACATCGAAGCCCATCATCTTCAGCTTGCGCGCGGAATCCTGTCCCAGCACCCCGAAGCCCATGATGCCCACGCGGACCTCGCCTGCGATCGGCGGCGCGCGATCGGGCTTCCAGCGCTTGGCCTTCTGATCCTCGTCGAAGCGGCGCTGATCGCGTAAGTACATGAGGCAGTGCAGCACCATGTATTCGCTCATGCGATGGGTGAGATCGTCCTGCGCCACGCGCACGATGGGCACGTCCGGCAGATCGGGATAGCTCATCAGGTGATCGACACCGGCCCCGAGCGAGAAGATCGCTTCAAGGTTGGGCAGATTGGAAAGACTCCCCGGTTTCGGTCCCCAGGTCGCCACATAGCGGATGGCGCCACGGTCGAAGTCTTCGCCCAGCACGACAATGTTCTGATCAGGCAGATGCCGCCTGAAGCGTTCGACCCAGGGCTGCGTGTCCCAGGTGACGGCGACGAGCAGGCTCATGCGGTTGCTCCGATTCGATTGAGAATAGTCGGGCCCGGGGCAGCCTTTTCTTCACCGATCGTGTAAGCGGCGCGCACCCCACGCGCAGCCGCTTCCGCCGCTTCTTCGCTGCGGGCATGCACGATGGCGAGCGGACGCGCCGCATCGACGGTATCGCCGACGGCGGCAAGCTCGGTGAACCCCACTGCATGATCGACGGGATCCTGCGGACGGGTGCGCCCGCCGCCGAGCGCGACGACGGCAACGCCGATGCCGCGCGCGGCCACCTTCTGCACGATCCCGGAACGCTCGGCATGGATGGCGCGGACGACCGGGGCCGCCTGCAGATGCGCCTTGTGGTTCTCCAGGAAATCGGCAGGACCGCCGAGAGCGCTCACCATGCGCTGGAACACCTCGGCAGCCTTACCGGAGGAAATTGCTTGCTCGACCTTCGTTCGCGCCTCCTCGATGGTGGCAGCGAGCTTGCCGAGCAGCAGCATCTCGGCGGACAGCTCCACCGTCACCGCATGGAACCGCTTCTCGCGGCGGCGGCCTGTCAGGTAATCGACCGCGTAGGCCATCTCGACCGCATTGCCGGCGCTGGATGCCAGCGCCTCGTTCATGTCGGTGAGAAGCGCGCTCGTGGGAAGGCCTGCACCATTGGCGACGTGCACGAGGCTTTCGGCGAGCTTTCGCGCGTCCCCGGCATTGTCCATGAAGGCGCCGGAGCCGAACTTCACATCCATCACGAGCCCCTGAAGTCCTGCAGCGAGCTTCTTCGAGAGGATCGAGGCCGTGATGAGATCGATCGATTCCACCGTCGCCGTCACGTCGCGGATGGCGTAGAGGCGCTTGTCGGCAGGCGCGAGATCGGCCGTCTGGCCGATGATGGCGCAGCCGACTTCGCGCGTGACGCGCCTGAATGTGTCGATGTCGGGCTGGGTGACGTAGCCCGGAATGGAATCGAACTTGTCGAGGGTGCCGCCCGTGTGGCCGAGGCCGCGTCCGGAGATCATCGGCACGTAGCCGCCACAGGCAGCGACAGCTGGACCGAGCGCGAGGCTCACCGTATCGCCGACGCCACCCGTCGAGTGCTTGTCGAGCACCGGGCCCGGCAGGTCCCAGGTGAGCACCGTGCCGGAATTCATCATGGCGCGCGTGAGCGCCACACGCTCCGGCACAGAGAGACCTTGGAAGAAGATCGCCATGGCGAAGGCTGCAGCCTGACCCTCGGTGACACGGCCTGCGGTCAACCCTTCGATGAATTGCTCAATATGCTCCGAATCGAGCCTGCCGCCGTCGCGTTTGTGGCGGATGATTTCCTGCGGAAGAAGCGTCATGTCAGTAGGTTCCGGTGGCCGCCGTGCCGGCCCGTCCTTCGATGGCGGCGATGAGCGCGTCGTAGACGCTGCTCGCGCCGATGCGGAAGGTCCGCGGTGTCGCCCAGCCTGGGCCCATGATGCGATCAGCCAGATCGAGATAGATCTTCGCATCCGCAACGGTACGGATGCCGCCGGAAGGCTTGAGGCCGACGGGCTTGCCTGACGCCTTGACGGCGTTGAGCATGATCTCGGCGGCTTCGGGCGTCGCCGAAACCGGGGTCTTGCCGGTCGAAGTCTTGATGAAATCGGCTCCCGCGTCGATGGCGATGCGGCTTGCCGTCTCGATGAGATTCGGATCCTTCAGCTCGCCCGTCTCCAGGATCACTTTCAACAGGCGCCCCTGGTCGACGAGATCGCGCACCGCCTCCACCATCTCTGCGGCAACGGAAAGATCGCCCCGGCGCACGGCCTCATAGGGCAGCACGAGGTCGATCTCGTTGGCGCCGTCCGAGAGCGCTTCCTGCGTGTCGTCCGTGACGCGGCTGACATCCTCACCGCCGGCCGGGAAATTCACCACCGTGGCGATGCGCACGGACGAGCCCTTGAGGTTCTCCTGCGCGCGCTTCACGAATTGCGGCCACACGCATACGGCAGCCACCGGCCCGTGGGGATCGAGCGCCTTCCTGCACAGCGCATCGATCGCTTGATCGGTGCAGGTCTCGTTCAGGTCGGTGAGGTCGAGACTGCGCAGGGCACGCGTTGCAATGTGCGCATCAGACATGGGACAGCTCCGCAACGAAGGACCGAATGAGACGCTTGAACTTCTCTGAGGCTTCCGCCGCCGTGTCCTTGGTCTCCTGATGCGAGGGGGAAGCGCCCTCGATCCCGGCGGCAAGGTTCGTCACGACCGAAATGGCCGCGACTTTCAGTCCGTAATAGCGTGCGAGGATCACCTCCGGCACCGTGGACATACCCACGAGATCTCCGCCCAGGATCTGCACCATCCTGATCTCGGCCGGCGTCTCGAAGCTCGGGCCGGAGAGCCAGGCATAAACGCCTTCGGGCAGTTCGATGCCGCTTTTTTTCGCAGCGCGCTGAAGTACTTGGCGCAGATCCGCGTCATAGGCGTCGGTGAGCGAGACGAAGCGGCCTTCACTGTGGTCGCGCAGCAGCGGATTGCCGCCCGAGAGGTTGAGGTGATCGCTGATCGCCACTAGGCTTCCGGGGCGGATATCTGCACGGACGGAGCCTGCCGCATTGGTGGCGACGAACACCGGAACGCCGAGCTCCTTCACGAAAGCAACCGGCAGCCGCATCGCGCCCGCATCGCCGGTCTCGTAGTAATGGGCGCGGCCCTGAAACAGGAGCACCCGCTTGCCTTCAAGCCTGCCGGCGACGAGCTTGCCGGCGTGCCCGGAGACGCCGCTTTTCGGAAAATGCGGGATCTCGGCATAGGGCAAGCTCACCGCATCGCTGACCTCATCGACGAGAGTGCCGAGTCCCGTGCCGAGCACGAAGGCTGCATCGAAATCGCCGTCGAAGCCGCGGGCGCGCACGAACTCGACCGCTTCCTGAATCATCTGGTGCATCGTCATCGCTTCAGGCCTGAACCCCAGGCCATCCTTTCATTGTCGCAACGGGTCGGACGGATCTACCGGTCCGTCAAATTGTCCGGTCCGAAGGAGAAGGGCAACAGCTCGTCGAGCGTGAAGCGTTTCCGGATACCTTCGGGGCCTGCAATGTGAATGGGCGTGTCGGGCGCGGCAAACTCGCGGATGCGCTGGCGGCAACCGCCGCAGGGCGTGACGAGATGCTCCCCCTCGCCCATCACCACGATCTCGGCAATGCGGTTCTCACCGGCCGCGATCATGGCCGAGATGGCGCCGGCCTCCGCACAGGAGCCGACCGGATAGGCTGCATTCTCCACGTTGCAGCCGGCAAAGATCCTGCCATCGGGTGTGGCGATGGCAGCCCCGACCTTGAAGCGCGAATATGGGGCATAGGCCTTGGCCTGAATCGCCTTGGCGGCTTCGAACAAGGTGTCCAGCGAGGCCATGCTCAACGCTCCTTCACATAGGGCACGCCGGCGGCCCGGGGCGGGATCGCCTTGCCGATGACGCCTGCGAGCAGGATGACGGTCATGAGATAGGGCAGCGCCTGGATGGCCTGTACCGGCACCTCGCCGATGCCGGGCAGCGAAATACCCTGCAGACGGATGGCGATGGCGTCGAGCAGCCCGAAGAGGAAGCACGCGCCGAGGGCGGGCCAGGCGCGCCACTTGGCGAAGATCAGCGCGGCGAGCGCAATGAAGCCCTTGCCGGCTGTCATGTTGGGGAGGAAGCCGGCCGATTGCCCGACCGAGAGATAGGTCCCGCCGATGCCGCAGAGAACGCCCCCGATGATGACGGCGGTGTAGCGCAGGCCCGTTACCGAAATGCCTGCCGTGTCGACGGCGGCCGGGTTTTCGCCGACAGCCCGCAGGCGAAGGCCGAACCGGGTCCGGCCCAGCACGAACCAGGTGAGCGGCACAGCCAGAAGGACGATGTAGACGAGGGCCGAATGGCCGAAGATCGCATCGCCGAAACGCTGGACGCCCTCCAGCGGCGGCGTCCGTCCACCCTGCGAATACCAGGCGTTGCCGACAATGGCGGTCAGCCCGGCCGCCAGCATGTTGATGGCCACGCCTGAGACGATCTGGTTGCCGCGCTGGCTGATGGAGGCAAAGCCGTGAATGAGACCGAAGACCACCGATGTGCCGATGCCCGCGATAAGCCCCGCCCAGGCCGAGCCGAACGCGTAAGCCGCCGCGGCAGCCGCGAAGGCCGCCACCAGCATCTTGCCTTCAAGACCGATATCCACAACGCCGGAGCGCTCGGACCAGAGTCCGGCGAGGCAGGCGGCGAGAAGCGGGATCGAGAGCCGCAGGGCCGAGTCGAAGATCGTCACGAGAGAGCTGAGATCCATGGCTCAAGCCCTCGCCAGCTTCTGACGCGTGAACAGGTGCGCCACGAGGCGCCGGAACAACCCGTCCAGAGCGCCCGCAAACAGAATGATGATGCCGCCGATCACCACAACCATGTCGCGGGTGATCGCCGGCTGCTCGAAGGCGAGTTCCGCGCCGCCCTGATAGAGGATGCCGAACAGGAGCGAGGCCAGGATGATGCCGACGGGATGCGCGCGCCCCATGAGCGCCACCGCGATGCCGACGAAGCCGTAGCCGGAGGTGAACTCCAGCAGCAGCCTGTGCTGATAGCCCATGAGCTCGTTGACCGCGAGGCCGCCGGCCAAAGCGCCGGAGATGATCATCGCGATGATGATGATGCGCGCAGGCGAAATGCCTGCATAGACCGCCGCCGTCGGGTTCGACCCGACCACGCGGATCGCATAGCCGAGGCGCGAGCGGTAGATGAGAAGCCAGACGAAGTACGACGCCGCCAGGGCCAGCACCAGCGTGAGATTGAGCTGCGAGGCCGGGATTTCGATGCCGAAGGCGGCAAACACGTCATGCATGAACGGGATATGAGACTGCTCGGGAAAGGCACGCGTTTCCGGATTCATGGATTGCGGCTCGCGCAGCACGTTCACCAGCAGGTAGACGATGAGCACGCTGGCCAGCCAGTTGAACATGATCGTCGTGATGACGATGTGGCTGCCGCGTTTCGCCTGAAGATATCCGGGAACGGCCGCCCAGGCTGCACCGAAGGCTGCAGCACCGAGGATCCCGAGCGGAATGAGCAGGATGCCCGGCAGATAGGTCAGGTTGTTGAGCACGAGCGCGATGCCGAGGCCCGCGAGCGTCGCCTGCCCCTCGCCACCAATGTTGAACAGCCCGGCATGGTAGGCAACCGCAACCGCCAATCCGACGAAGATGAAATCGGTCATGTAGAACAGGGTGAAGCCGAGCCCCTCCCCGGTGCCGAGACTGCCCTGCAGCAGGTAGCGCGTGGCAGAAAGCGGATTCTCGCCGATGCCCAGCACGACGAGACCGGCGACGAGAAAGGCCGCCACCACGGAGATGGCGGGTACGAGGATCGTGTCGGCCCATTTGGGCAGGTCGAGTGGAGCGCTCACGTCTGGCTATCCGGCAGGAACATGTGGCCCTGCTCATCGAGAGGAAAGAACGGGTTCCAGGCGATTTCCCACAGATGCCCGTCAGGATCGGCGACATAGCCCGAATATCCGCCCCAGAAAACATCCTGAAGCGACTTCAAGGCACGCGCGCCGGCCTTCACGGCAAGAGCATAGACCTCGTCGGCCTCCTCCTTGGATCGGGCATTGTAGGCGAGCGTAATCGCGGCAAAGCCGGTCGGCGTGTCCGCCACGCCCGCGTCCTTGGCAAGGTCGGCACGGCCGAACAGACCGAGCACCAGCCCATTCGCCTGGAAGAAAGCAACGCTGGGCTGGCTGGCAGACGACGCCTTCCAGCCCCAGGCCTCATAGAAGGCGCGGGATCTCGCGAGATCCGCAACGCCAAGCGTGACAAGGGTCAGTCGCGGCTGCATCAGGCGGCCTCGTCCGTCACGCCAGCCATGAGCAGTCCGAGTTCCTGCTCGTTCGTCTCGGAAGCCTTGCGCTCGCCGGTGATCCGGCCGCCGCACATGGTCAGAATGCGGTCGGAGAGGTTCATGATCTCGTCGAGTTCCACCGAGACGAGCAGGATGGCGACGCCCGCATCGCGCAGGCTGATCAGGCGGCGGTGAATGAACTCGATGGCGCCGATGTCGACGCCGCGCGTCGGCTGGCCGACGAGCAGCACCTTCGGGTTGCGCTCGATCTCGCGCGCCAGCACGATCTTCTGCTGGTTGCCGCCGGAAAACTTCGAGGATTTCAGCCGCGGCGCCGGCGGGCGCACATCGTATTGCTCCATCTTCTTCGCCAGGTCCGCGATCAGGCGGTCATGGTCGAGGATTGGTCCGCGGCCAAGGTGAGGCTCGTCGCTGAACCCGAGGATGGCACTTTCGAAAGCCGGGAAGGCCGGAACGAGCCCCATGCGCAGCCGATCCTCCGGCACGTGGAGCAGACCGAGCTGGCGCATGCGATGCGGGTTGTGCTCCGAGGCAGGAATGGTCCGGCCTTCGAGCCGGATCGAACCGAGCGCCGGATGGCGCATGCCGGCGATCGCCTCCAGGAGCTCGCTCTGGCCGTTCCCGGCGACGCCGGCGATGCCGACGATCTCGCCCGCACGAACGGTGAAGGACGCATTGGCCACCCGCACCACGCCGCGGGAATCGACGACGGACAGGTTGTCGATCTCGAGCAGAGGTGCGCCAGGTGTCTTCTCCGCCTTCTCGACGCGCAGGAGCACGCGCCGTCCCACCATCAGCTCAGCCAGTTCCGGCGGCGAGGTATCGGCCGTCTCGACGCTCGCCACCATCTCGCCCCGGCGCATGACGGAAACGCGATCCGTGATTGCCATGATCTCGCGCAGCTTGTGTGTGATGAGGATGACGGTCTTGCCCTGCTCCTTCAGGGAGCGGAGCAGAGCGAACAGCGCATCCGCTTCCGGAGGCGTGAGCACGGCGGTGGGTTCGTCGAGGATGAGAATATCCGCGCCGCGATAGAGAGCCTTCAGAATTTCGACGCGCTGCTGCAGGCCGACGGAAAGGTCGCCTACGGTGGCGTCCACGTCGATCTCAAGGCCGTAATCCTTGGCGAGCCGCGCGAGCTCCGCACGGGCCTTGGCCTCGCCCGCGCGCAGCATGGCGCCGCCTTCGGCGCCGAGCATCACGTTGTCGACGACGCTCAACGGCTCGACCAGCATGAAATGCTGGTGGACCATGCCGATGCCGGCATGGATGGCATCGTTGGGCGAGCGGATGGAAATGGGTTTGCCGTTGACCCGGATCTCGCCCGAATCCGCCTCGTAGAAGCCGTACAGGATCGACATGAGGGTCGACTTGCCCGCGCCGTTCTCGCCGACGATGCCGTGGATCGTGCCGCGCTCCACGCGCAGGTTCACATCCCGGTTGGCGTGAACGGCGCCGAAGCTCTTGTTGATCGCAATGAGTTCAATGGCTGGGGACATCGGCCTCGAATGGTCTGCCGGCAATGACGAAACGAGAGCCGGATCTTATCGGAAATACAAAACTCGGTCGAAAAAGATTTGGCCGCAGGCCTGCAACGGTCTGCGGCCAAAACATGATTCAGCTTACATCGGGCACTTCGAATCCGACATGTAGTCGTGCACCTTGATGGCGCCGGACTTGATGTCGGCGGCGGCCTTGTCGGCGGCGGCCTTCATGTCGGCGGTGATCAGCGACTTGTTGTTGTCGTCGAGCGCCCAGGCCACGCCGTCCTCGTTCAGGCCGAGGTTCGAGACGCCGGCCTTGAAGGTGCCCTTCTTGGCCTGATCGAAGACGTTGTAGGTCGCCACATCCACGCGCTTGACCATCGAGGTCAGGATCTTGCCCGGATGCAGGCCGTTCTGGTTCGAGTCGACGCCGATGCCGAGCTTGCCCGCATCAGCGGTGGCGCGCAGCACGCCCACGCCCGTGCCGCCGGCCGCATGGTAGATCACGTCGGCGCCACGATCGATCTGGCTCTTGGCAAGCTCGCCGCCCTTCACCGGATCGTTCCAGGCC
>DASZBB010000224.1:0-19830 GCA_035944695.1 Microvirga sp.
CGCTCATGGCTGCTCCGATGCCGAGCCAGATCAGCACGAAAGCCGGATAACGGTCCGTCATGGCCCAGAAGGCGAGCAGCAGGGCGGCAAGGACCGATCCTCCGGTCATCACCGCCCGGCCGTAGCCCCGGTCGATCAGGCGGCCGACCGGCACCGCGAAGAACGCGGAGGAGACGAGGGCCAGGGAATAGGCGCCGGTCAGGGCCGTCTTGGACCATCCAAGCTCCCGCTCCATCGGCTCGATGATGAGCGCGAAGGCATAGAAGAGCGTCCCGTAGGAGATCAGCTGCGTGAACGACAGGGCCGAGACGAAGCGCCAGGGCAGGGAGCCGGAGGGAGACATTCTTACCTTTATGTCAGGCCTTGCGGTTGACGGATAGGTTTTTAGCCCCCATATGCACAGCAGGCGACGGCATCCGGCAATCGGAACGCTTGAGCGGGACTGCGTGACGGATATTCGCGAAACGGCGAAGACCCCGGTCCCCTTCTTCAATCGCTCATCTCATACGACGGCCCCATCACGCGGGCTCTCGCCTTAAAGAGCCCTGAAGCGCCTTTGCTTTATCAAGCCGAACCTGCTTTGCGGCTCACCGCATCCGTTCGAAAGACGATACCACTTTGACACTCTTCACCGATTTCGGATTGGCGCAGCCGATCCTGAAGGCCCTGACCGCTGAAGGCTATGAGAAGCCCACGCCGATCCAGGCCCAAACCATCCCCTATGCCATGGAAGGCCGGGACGTCTGCGGCATCGCCCAGACCGGCACCGGCAAGACGGCCGCCTTCGCGCTGCCGATCCTGCACCGCCTTTCCGAGAACCCGAAGCCGCGCCGGGCCAAGAGCCCGCGCGTGCTCGTGCTCAGCCCGACCCGCGAACTGGCGAGCCAGATTGCCGACAGCTTCCGTGCCTATGGCCGCAATCTCCGTCTCACCACCGAGGTCGTGTTCGGCGGCGTCACCATCTCCCGCCAGGAGAAGGCGCTGGTGAATGGCGTCGACGTTCTCGTCGCCACGCCGGGCCGCCTGATCGACCTGGTGGACCGCCGGGCTCTGAGCCTTCGCGACATCGAGATCCTCGTCCTCGACGAGGCCGACCAGATGCTCGACCTCGGCTTCATCCATGCGCTCAAGCGCATCGTGACCTTGCTGCCGAAGGAGCGCCAGAGCCTGTTCTTCTCGGCCACCATGCCGAAGACGATCTCGACGCTCGCCGATTCCTTCCTGCGCGATCCGGCGCATGTGGCCGTCACGCCTGTGGCGACGACCGCCGAGCGCGTGGAGCAGAGCGTGATCTTCGTGCAGACCGGCCGCAAGCAGGTCCTGCTCGAGACGCTCCTGCGCGATCCGTCCATCGACCGCGTCCTCGTCTTCACCCGCACCAAGCACGGCGCGGACAAGGTGGTGCGGGGCCTCGACAAGGCCGGCATCGTGGGAGCCGCCATCCACGGCAACAAGTCTCAGCCGCAGCGTGAGAAGGCGCTTGCAGCCTTCCGTAATGGCACGTGCCGAGTCCTGGTGGCCACCGACATCGCGGCGCGCGGCATCGACGTCGAGGGCGTGAGCCACGTCATCAATTACGACCTGCCGAACGTGCCGGAATCCTATGTCCACCGCATCGGCCGCACGGCCCGCGCGGGGGCGACGGGCCTTGCGATCTCGTTCTGCAACGACGAGGAAAAGGCCTATCTCAAGGACATCGAGAAGCTGACCCGCCTGAAGGTTCCGGTCATGCCTCTGCCCGAGGGCCTGCCGGCCGCTCCGGCAGCCGGCGAGGCCTCGGAGCGCCGCGAGCCGCAACGCGGCCGTCCGGCTCCCCATGCCCGCGGGCATCAGGGCCACGGCCAGCCGCGCAGCGCCGATCCGAACGCCGAGCGCGGTCCCAAGCGCCGCCGCGGCCGCGGCGGCAAGCCGGGGGGCAACCCTCAGCCGCACGGCGGACAGCCTGCCGGGAACCAGCAGAGGCCCGCGCAGGGGCAGCGTCCGGCCCAGGGACAGCGGCCCGCTCAAGGGAAGCCGGCGTCCAGCCGTCCTGACGGGCGCCGCGGCGATGGCGCCCAGGTGGCCTGGCTCGAAAAGAGCCCGCGCCGCCGGTAAGGCAACACGATCGGAAAGGCGCCTTCGGGCGCCTTTTTCCTTAGCGCCCAACCTGGTTCCCGCATGCGGGCAGGTGAGCAGCGGTCGGATGAAATCCTCGACGTCATGGCCGGCCTCGTGTCGGCCATCCCGATTGTTTCGAGCGCAGCGCCTCTCTAATCGGGATCACCGGCACAAGGCCGGTGATGACGTGGTGGGGTATGATATCTCCGTCACCCGGACCTTGCGGTCCGATCTCTCCGCATGAGAGAGGTGAGACTGCCGCAACACACAACCTCCGAGGAGATGCCATCCGATGGCCAAGCGCGCCGGAAGCGCCGACCTGCCGCTGCATTCCGGCCACGTGCCGAAATGGCTCGCCGAGCGCATGACGCGCCTCGGCGGCGTGGTGTCCGAGGCGATCGTGCACCATTACGGACGGGACGAGCTGCTGCGCCGGCTCGCCCATCCGTTCTGGTTCCAATCCTTCGGCGCCGTGATGGGGATGGACTGGCATTCCTCCGGCATCACCACCAGCGTCATCGGAGCACTGAAACGCGGGCTGACGCCGATGTCGAAGGAACTGGGGATCCATGTCTGCGGCGGACGGGGAAAGAACTCGCGCCAGACGCCCCATGAACTCGTCGCCATCGGCGAGCGCGTCGGCTTCGACGGCGCGGCTCTCGCCGATGCCAGCCGGCTCGTGGCGAAGGTCGACAGTGCGGCGATCCAGGACGGTTTCGATCTCTATCTCCACGGCTTCATCGTCACCGACGACGGCAAGTGGGCCGTGGTCCAGCAGGGCATGAACGACATGTCCCGGCAGGCGCGCCGCTACCATTGGCTGTCCGAGGATCTGGAGAGCTTCGTCGACGAGCCGCACACGGCGATCGACGGCAAGGGGCAGGGCAGTATCGTCAATCTCACCGACCGCCGGGCCGCCGCCTCCCAGAAGGCGCAGATCGAGATCCTGGATTCGCTCGGACCCGATGGAATCGCCCGGAAATTCCTGGCGCTGGAAGAACGCGAGGCGGACACGGCGCCTGCTGCGAGCCCGCAGCCCTTGCTGCCGCATCTGGTGATGCCCGAGCACCATGACGTTCGCGCCAAGGACGTGGTGCTGCGCCGCCTGCACGGGACCCTGGCCGCGGCCGCCGATCGCGGGCCCTCCGACTTCCCGGATCTCCTGATGACGCCCGGCGTCGGGCCGCGGACCGTCCAGGCGCTGGCCATGGTGGCGGAGGTGGTGCACGGCACGCCCTGCCGCTTCAGCGATCCGGCCCGCTTCTCCTTCGCCCATGGCGGCAAGGACCGGCACCCGTATCCGGTTCCGGTGCGGGTCTATGACGAGACGATCCGGGTGCTGAAATCGGCCGTCCAGAAGGCGAAGCTCGGGCAGCAGGAGGAATTGTTCGCCCTCAAAAGGCTCGACGATCAGGCTCGCCAGCTGGAACGCCATGCCACCGGCCCCGATGTCCAGGAGCAAATCCGGCAGGAGACGGCGAAGTCCCATGCTTACGGCGGCCGCTCCATTTTCGGAGACGAGCCTCCTCCTGCATGATCCGCGGGCTCACCATCCGGCAAAGAAGGCGAAATCCCGGCGCACGGGTTTCCAGGACTGGACCTGCCTCGGCTCCCTGAGGAGTTCGGGCAGCCGCTCCCAATAGGCCTTGCGGTACTCCCGATGCATCTGGACCTCGACGACGTCATCAAGGTCGGACCAGGTCTCGTAGATCATGAACCGGGTCGGATCCTCGGGATCCTGATGCAGGACGGCATTGATGAAGCTCGTCTCGTGACGCATGGCGTCGAGCACCGGCGTCAGGAGGTTCAGAAACGCCTCCTCGCAGCCGGGCTTGAGGGCGATCGTCACCACGAAGGTCACCGGATCGGTTCGGCTTCCTTCCATCCTGGCCGATGTGAGCGTGTGATCGAGCTTCATCGTCATCTCCTTCGTTTCCGACGACCACAATGGCCGCCGGCCGACGCGAAGGAAATTACCCGGCAGGTAACGGGCCGGAACGATCAGCGCTGCGCGGTCTGGAGCAGGCTCTTGTCGAGCATCACGTGGACGCCCTTGTTGCCGTTGACCACCTGGGTGATGCGCAGGTCCGCCGCGAGGCTGCACAGGGCATAGGCTTCGGCCTTGGTGATGCCGGTGCGGGCCGCGATCAGGTCGATCATGCTGCGCAGAGCGATGACGACGCAATCGTCGAGATCCGGATCGAACGCCATAGTCATGACATGCGTCGGCGTCTCGGCCATGGGCCAGGTGAGATGCATGTCCTCGCGCAGGTGCAGCTCGAAGGTGCCGATGAGCCCCGTCTCGATGGCCGTGACGCAGACCTCGCCGTCGCCCTGAACGCCGTGCCCGTCGCCGACGGAGAACAGGGCGCCGTCCACATGGATTGGCAGATAAAGGGTCGTACCGGCGACGAGTTCCTTGTTGTCGAGATTGCCGCCGTTGCGCCGCGGCGGCAGGGTGCTGAGCGCCCCCCAGGCGGCAGGCGGCGCGACGGCCATGACGCCGAAGAACGGCTTTAGCGGCAATTCCAGTCCCCAGGGCAGCTTGCCCGTCATCCGCTCGCGGTCGAGCGGGATGTTCATGACATGGATCTCGTCGAAATCGTCCGGCAGGGCTCCTTTTTGGGGCGCGGAATAGGTGAAGCCCCAATCGTAATGCAGCGCGATGTCCTTGATGCGGACTTCGAGAACCTGACCCGCCTTGGCGCCGCGCACGGCGACGGGACCCGTGCAGATATGCCCCGGCAGCTTCGGCTTGTGGGCCGCATGAATGTCGGTGAGCGCCTGCGGGATCACGAAAGGCGCCGGCGGCATCGCCTCCGGGCCGCCCGACACGGTCGAGATCGTGACCGTGTCGCCGGATTCGACCGTCAGCAGCGGTTCGAGTTTCGCGTCGAAATAGCCCCAGTGAATGGTCTCAGGGGACGCATCAATCCTATGTTCGGCCACGAAACACCTCTGCCAGCGCTGTCAACGCGGGATGTCTCGCATTCCCATGCCGTAAGGACAACAAGCCATTGGGCTAATGATAAGGATCCGCCGCGTCCCTGAGGCCATCGCCCATGAAATTGAAGGCGAGCACCACGATCACCACCGGCACCATCGGGAAGAGCAGCCAGGGATGGAGCTGCACGGCCGCGAGGTTCTGCGCCTCGTTGAGTAGCACGCCCCAACTCGTCACCGGCGGGCGCAGGCCCAATCCCAAGAAGGAGAGGGCCGTCTCGCCGAGGATCATGGAGGGAATCGAGAGCGTCGCAGAGGCGATCAGGTGGCTCATGAAGTTCGGGATCAGGTGTCGCGCGATGATGCGCTGCTTGGAGGCGCCCATGAGCTCCGCCGCCTTCACGAAATCCTCCTCGCGCAGGGAGAGCAGCTTGGAGCGCACGGCGCGAGCCAAACCGGGCCAGTCGAGCAGGCCAAGAATGATCGTGATGCCGAAGAACACCAGGATCGGGCTCCAGTTCGCCGGCAGCGCTGCCGAGAGCGCGAGCCACAGGGGCAGTTCCGGCAGCGAACGCAGGATCTCGATCATGCGCTGGATCACGTGATCGACCCAGCCGCCGAGATAGCCGGCAAGGCCGCCGAAGAAGAGCCCGAGGGTGAACGACACGGCGATGCCGACGATGCCGATGGTGAGCGAGATCCGCGCGCCGTAGATGATGCGCGAGAGCAGGTCGCGCCCGAGCCGGTCGGTGCCGAACAGGAACATCGTGCCGTCCTCCGGAGGACAGACGAGGTGGAAGTCCATCTCCACGAGGCCCCAGAACTGATAGGCGTCGCCCCGGCAGAGGAAACGGATGGGCTGCGGCTTCGAGGTGTCGGGCGTGTAGACGCGCCGGAAGCTCTGAAGGTCGAAGCTGTAGGTATAGGGATAGGTGAAGGGCCCGACGAACCGCCCCTCATGCATCAGATGGATGCCCTGCGGCGGGGCATACAGAAAATCGCCGTGGCGCTTGGTCTGGTTGTAGGGCGCGATCACCTCGACGAAGGGCACGATCGCGTAGAAGAAGACAAGCACGAAGGCAGCCGCCACCGCTACCCTGTGGCGACGGAACTTCCACCACATCAGCTGCCAGGACGAGGCGCGATAGAAGCTCTCGTTCTCCGCCCCGACGGGCTCGGTCGTGCCGGGATCGAACGGCGCCGGATCGACGTAGTGGCGCTTGGAGGTGATAGCCGTATTCATCGTCCGCCTCCCATCCGGATGCGCGGATCGAGCCAGGCCAGAAGAAGATCGGACACGAGCATACCGATGACCGTGAGCATGGCGACGAACATGAGGATGAAGCCGGCCAGGAACTGGTCCTGGCTTTTCAATGCGCTCAGCAGGATCGGACCGACGGTCGGCAGGCTCAGGACCAGCGAGACGAGCACCGAGCCGGACACCAAATGTGGCAGGAGATTGCCGATATCCGCGATGAACGGATTGAGCGACATGCGGAAGGGATACTTCAGCAGGGCCTTCGTGGGCCCGAGGCCCTTCGCCTTTGCGGTCACGTAGTATTGCTTGCCGAGCTCGTCGAGGAGGTTCGCCCGCATGCGCCGGATCATGGCGGCCGTTCCGCCGAGCCCGATCACGACGGTCGGGACCAGGAGATGCGAGAGCAGGGAGCGCGTCTTGTCCCAGGTCCACGGCTCGCCTGCATATTGCGCGTCGTAGAGCCCGCCGATGGAGACGCCGAACCAGCGGTTCATGTAGTAGAGCAGGATCAGCGCGAGCAGGAAGCTCGGTGTCGCAAGGCCGATATAGCCGATGAAGGTGGCGAGGTAATCGCCCACGGAATATTGCCGTGTGGCCGAATAGATCGCGATGGGGATCGACACCACGTGGATGAAGATCACCACGGCGAGATTGACGAGGAGCGTCAGCCAAAGGGCGTCGCCGACCACGTCCACCACCGGCTTGTCATATTCGAAGGACCAGCCCCAATCGCCCTGCAGCAGGCCGGAGAAGCCGTTCGGCCCGGGCATGACGCCGAGCCAGACCAAGTATTGCTGCCAGGCGGGCTTGTCGAGCCCGTATTGCTTGATGAGGAATTCCGCTTTCGCGATTGAGGCGGATTCGCCCTGGGCCCTCAATTCGGCGATCTGGTTGGACAGGAAATCGCCCGGCGGCAGCTTGATGATGAAGAAGATCAGGGCCGAAATGATCAGCAGGGTCACCGCCATTGTGACGATGCGACGCAACAGAAAACGGATCATCGACGGGCCTCTTTGCCGGCGGCTTTGTTCCAGTGGATCTCGTCCAGGCGATAGATGCCGAGCATGGCTGTCGGCTCCCAGCTGTAGAGCGCCTTGGCGGGAAGTCCCTGCAGGCCGTTGCGGACGACGATGGGCTGCAGCGCGCCGGAGATCGTGCCGATGGACCACTGGTTCTCGGCATGATTGCGCAGCATCTCGGTCCAGACGTCCCGCTGCACGTCCCGGTTCCCGGTGTTCATCCAGGTCGTATAGAGATCGAGAAGGCGCTGCGCCTGCGGAAGATCGACCTGTTCGCCGTTCTTGCCCTTTGTCTCCACGTACTGGCCCCATTTGGGCCAGGTGTAGTTGTCCTGCCGCATGGGGGCGAGTTCGGTGGGCGGCATGATGGCGGTGGGGATCGCATTGTCGAGACCGGGGGCCGCGACCATCACGGTCAGCCCGGCATAGGAACGGTTGCGCAGGACGGTGCGGTCCTGCGGCTTCACGAAGAGCCTCACGCCGATCTCGCGCCAGAATTCGCCGATGAGGGTCAGGCCGTCGACCACGAGGCTGCTCTCGCCGTCGGTCTCGACGATGATCTCCAGTTCGCGCCCGTCGGGCAGGAGGCGGATGCCGGCGCCGTTGCGTTTCGTCAGGCCGATCTCGTCGAGAAGGCGCGAGGCCTCCCCCGGATCGTAGCCGGCATTCGTCGTGCGCAGCTCGGCGGAGAAGAGCGGGCTCTCCGCCACGATGGTGTTGTTGCCCTCGGTGCCGAGCCCGAAGAGCAGGGCGTTGTTCAGCGTCCTGCGGTCGATGCCCAGCGACAGGGCGCGGCGGAAGCGGATGTCCCGGTTGAGCTGGCGCCAGACCGGATCCACAGTATTGAGGTTGGGATAGAGCGCCAGCTCCGTGCCGCGGGCATAGGGCCAGAGCAGGGTGGAGTATCCCTTTGCCTTCTCGCCCTCCTTGAGGACGGGAATGTCGCTCATGGAGAGGCCGCGGAACAGAAGGTCGAGCTCTCCCGCATTGGCCTTGGCGGCGAAGAGACCCGACGCCGAAACGTCCATGATGAGCCGGTCCACATAGGGCAGCTGCTGTCCCTGGCTGTCGACCCGGTGGTAATAGGGATTGCGCTCGAAGATGAAGCGGTTGGCCGGCGCCGCGTTCATGACGCGCCAGGGCATGAGCGTGGGCAGAGCCGGATTGGTCTGCTCCTTCATGTCGTCCAGGCGGTTGTGCAGGGCGGCCCAGGATTTCAGCTTCTGCTGCTTGGCCTTCTCCTCGAGAGCGGCCTTGTCGGCGTATTTGGCGTGAAACTGCTTGAGATAGGCGGAGGCGCGATAGATTCCGGGATCGAGCGGCCCGGCCAGCTGCGGCAGGAAGCGCGGATTGGGCTTGTCCCACGTGAAGCGCACCGTCCGTTCATCGAGGACTTCGAAGCGCGGGGGTTTTCCCTCCACCAGCATGAATTCCGGCGGGCCGGCCGGCGAGAGATCCGCGTTCAGCGCCACGTCCTCCCAATAGTAGCGGAAATCCTCCGCCGTGAAGGGCGAACCGTCCGACCAGCGATGGCCGGCGCGCAGGGTGAAGGTGAAGATCCGGTCGTCCTCGTTCTCGAATTTCTCCAGGAGGTCCGGCTGCAGCTGCAGGTTCCCGTCGTAGCCGACGAGCCGCGTATAGGTGAATGTGGAGATGTAGCGGATGTCGCGCGGGCGCGGCACCAGGGTGACGATGTCGCCGCCGTACTGGCCCGCCGAACCGACCACGATGGGCGTTTTCGGAAGCCGCTCGGCCAGGGGGGGCAGCTTCTTGGTCTTCAGCTGTTCGGCCAGAAAGGGAGCATCCTTGAAGTCCTGGGCTCCGGCGGGCAGAGCGAGCCATCCGAGGGTGGCGGCAAGGACGAGCGATCTGGTTTGGATGTTGAGCAGCATCACGCAGCCTCCCGGGCTGTCAGGTGCCCCATGCGAACCTTGTGTCCGGGTTCGATCTCTTTCATTTGGCCGAACTCGCCGGGCTTGATGCGGAAGGGCTCGGGCCATTCCGACGGCTGCGAGAAGCGGCCGGTTCGCAGTTTGGCGAAGTCCAGCGGGCGGTCGATATCCGGATCGGGCACCGCGGCGAGGAGCGCCTGCGTGTAGGGATGGACCGGGTTGCGGAAGAGGGAGGATTTCGGCGCCTCCTCGACGATGTAGCCCCGGCACATGACCGCGATGGTGTCGGCGATGTAATCCACGACCGCGAGGTTGTGCGACACGAAGAGGTAGGACAGCCCGAGGGCCGATTGCAGGTCCTTGAGCAGGTTGAGCACCTGCGCCTGCACCGAGACGTCGAGGGCCGAGACCGGCTCGTCGCACAGCAGCACGCGCGGCTCGAGGGCGAGCGCCCGTGCGATGCCCAGGCGCTGGCGCTGGCCGCCGGAAAAGGAATGCGGGTAGCGCCTGAGCGACCGTTGATCGAGCCCCACCATGTCCAGGAGCTGCTTCACGCGGGCATAACGTTCGTCCGAGGTGCCGATGTCGTGGATGCGCAGGGGCTCGGTCAGAAGCTCGTAGACCGTCATGCGCGGATTGAGCGACGAGAACGGATCCTGGAAGATGAACTGCACCGAACGGCGATAGGCGGTCAGCGCGTCGCCTTCCAGCTTGTGCACGTCCTTCGGACCCGTGCCGTCGTCGAAGAGCACCCGACCCGAATTGGGCGTGAGCGCGCGCATGATCATCTTGGACACGGTGGTCTTGCCGCAGCCGGATTCGCCCACGAGTCCCAAGGTCTTGCCGGCGGGGAGCGTCAGGTCGACCTCGCTGACGGCACGGATGTCCTGGGTCTTGCCCGAGAACCAGCCCGACCGGAGCGTGAAGCATTTGGTGAGCCGCTCCGCCTTTAGGATGGGACCCTTGGGCTGGATGCGCTTCGGCGCGTCGGCCGATGCGAGGGACGCGCTTGTCACCTCGCGGATGGGCGTGAGGCGCTCGTTCTCCGCCATGGCGAAGCGCGGGACGGCGCGCATGAGAGCCTGGAGATAGGCATGCTGCGCATTGCGGAAGATGTTCTCCCGCGTGCCGGCCTCCATGATCCGCCCGCGATACATCACCACCACCTCGTCGGCCACGTTGGCCACGACGCCGAGATCGTGGGTGATGAGGAGCACCGACATGCCCGTCTCGACCTGGAGTTCCTTGATGAGATCGAGGATCTGCGCCTGGGTGGTCACGTCGAGGGCGGTCGTGGGCTCGTCCGCGATCAGAAGGGCCGGGCGCGTGATGAGCGCCATGGCGATCATGGCGCGCTGGCGCAAACCGCCGGACAGCTCGAACGGGTAGGTCGTCAGGGCCCGCTTCGGATCGGGGAAGCCGACCCGGGCGAGCACGTCCATGGTCCGCTGGTTCGCCGTCGCCTGATCCACGTCCGAGTGGATCATCAGCGCCTCGGAGATCTGGTCGCCGATGGTGTGCAGCGGCGACAGGGATGTCATCGGCTCCTGGAAGATCATGGCGATGCGCCCACCGCGAAGGGCATGCATCGCATCACTCTCGGGCGGGAGCGCCGCGATGTCGACCGCCCCGCCGTTTGCAGGGTCGTCGAAGACGATGGAGCCGCTAGTGATCCTCGCCTTCTTCGACAGGATCTGGAGAATGGCCTGCGCCGTCACCGATTTGCCGGATCCGGACTCGCCGACGAGTGCCACCGTCTTCCCCTTGGGAACGTCGAACGTCAGACCGTCAACCGCCCGGAAATTACCGGCGTCGGTGTTGAAGTCGACTGTCAGCTGACGAACCGACAGGAGTGGCGCTTCCATATGCTCCTCCAGGGATTATGAGCATAACGCATCAGATCCCATTAGATCTCAAATGTGATCTTGTTTCCAAGACGAAACACGCATCGGGACACAGGAAACGTATGCCTCTGGCGGCGAGGTGGGCGATAAGCCTTTCGCATAACGACCAGATGACGTCGTCATGAACGAGATGATGGGTCAGGAACCCGATCGGCTCGTCGCGATCCGCAAGACCCGCCACGCGCCGCTCGATTGCGCTGGCGAGATTGGCAACGATCAGGGCCGGTTCGGCCAGGCTTCGGGTGCCATGCCAGTCGATCGGGTCCACATGGGTGTTGATCTGGACGAGGCCCGGGACGGGATGGGTGGTCTTCCGGTCCGTGAAGGTAGACAGCCCCTGGAACCCCCAGTGCGGCAGGTGCTGGACCAGATCCCGGGAGATCCGATTCCAGGGCGGCACGAAGACCGGCAGCAGCTTCGATCCGAGGCGCTCCCGTGCGACCTGCAGGGCCTGTGCCGCTTCCGATCCCATGCCGTCGAGGGGACGATGAGGGCCGAACTCCGCCTTCTTCTCGCCCGCCGGTGCATGGTTGGCATGGCTCCAGCCGTGGACGAGGGCGAAGACTTTGTGCTCGCCGGCCACTCTCGCGGCGAGCGAGGGCTCGATGGTCTTCGGAACGACCGCGAGGCCGAGGCCGGCATCGTAGCGGCGGACGAGGCCGAGGAGCCGGTCGAGCTGAGGCGTATCGGCCACCGCATCGTCGTCTCGCCACCAGAAGCGGACAGGGCAGCCCTCATCCCCGGCACGGTCCAGGGCACGGTCAAGAGGCGACCAGTCCACAGCTGCGTGAAGGGCGGGCCTGGAAAGCGCCAGACCTTCCGCTAAGGCAACACTCCTCCGGGCTCCGTCGATAGATACGACCGGAGGCGGGCAGGGCGGACGGGCGAGGCCGCGTCGGATCGCCTGGATCAAGTTCTGCCGCGACAAGTCTGACTCCGGCACGATCTCGGCAAGGCCGAGCGCTGCCAGGCGTTCGGCGCGCAGGCGTTGCTCCGTCTCTCCGCCGTCCTCAAAGGGCACGAGAACCGATCTCACGCCGCAGCGCAGGAGATCGACAGTGGTGTTGTAGCCGGCTTGGCTCACGGACAGTTCGGCGCCGGCGAGCAGGGCTCGGAAATCGGGCCGCGCGCGTTCGACGACAACATGAGCCGAAGCGCTTTGCTGTAGAACGAGGAAGTCGTTTTCCGCGACGCCTCTTCCGACAAGGATGCGCCAGGGCCGATCGCCGATGTCGCGCGCCGCTCCAACTGCCGTGCGGTAGAGCGGCAGGCTCGCGGCGCTCGATCCACCAGACACGACGATCCCGTGTCGACGGGTCTCCGGCACAGCGCCCTCGTTCTCGTCCACGTAGCCGGTATAGCGGATGAGAGGCCTGATCCTCTCATCCACGGGCCAGGAGGCTTCCAAGGAAACCACCTCCGGATCGCCATGAACGAGAACGGCGTCGTACTGCCGAAGCACGCGCTCATGGGCTTCGGCGATCCGCGATGCCTTCGAGGAGGGGACCAGGATGTCCCGGATCGAGCACAGGACCAACGGGCGCGGGTTTGTGCGATGCGCGGCCTCGAGCAGGGCGGAGAACTCGTCCGCCAGGACGCGTCGGCCGAAGGGAAAAAGCTCGGTGATGAGGATGTCGGGCCTGATGGATTCGAACGCGTCGAGCAGACGGGTGCGGCGGCATTCGAGATATCCCGCATCGACAGGCTCGAAGTCGCCGCCGAGCAGCGTCTTGAAATCCGTCCCCATGGTCCGCACGGGGGGCAGCTGAACGAAGGAAACGGCCTCCAAGTCGGCCAGGCGGGCAGCGCTTCCGCCCGACACGAGGGTCGTCGCGTGCCCTTGTCGCGCAAAGGCCCGCGCCAGGGCGGCAGCCCTGGTGAGGTGGCCCACTCCCAACAGATGCGTGACGGCGATCAGAACCCGCAAACCCATTCTCCTGCTCTAATCCCTGAGCAGTTCGAGCGCATTGCGCAAGCGCAATGAAGCATAATCGAGATCGCGTTCCTGTCTGACGAAACGGGACGCATTGGCACCGAAGGCCCGCAGCCGGTCCTGGTCCTGCAGGAGATCGCCCAACGCATCTGCGAACGCGACCACATCGCCGGGAGGCGTCAGCATGCCGGTCTCGCCGTGTCGCACGACACTGGCGACGCCCCCATAGGCACCGGCAACGACTGCGCAGCCGAGAGCCTGCGCCTCCAGCAGCACCATGCCGTAGGCTTCGTTGACGGCAGGCCAGACGAGGAGATCGGCCGCCTCATAGAATGCCGTCAGATCGGCCTTGCTCTCGATCTGTCCATGGAAACGCACGCGTGGCGCCGGGGCGGAAAAAAGCCGCGCAACATCGTCCCGTGCCTCGCCGTCGCCCACCACGTCGAGGGTCCAGGGCAGATGTTGGAGCCGTTCCAGGGCCGCCGCCAGGATGCGATAGGAGGCGAGCTTGTCGCCCGCCCGCATCATCGCCACCGTGAGAAGGCGGGGTGCGGCATTCGGCTGAGGGCGAGAGCCCGATGCGGGCCATTCCTGCAGGTCCAGAAACGGCGGCAGGTCGATCAGGGCTTGATGTGGCGGCCTTGCTCTCTCCAGAGCCTCCCGGTCGTGCGCCGTCATGACGAAGACGGCATCGGCCCGGTCGAGGGCTGCTTCCGCTCCCTCATGCGCGAGAGCCCAGGGCCCCTGCGCGCGCTTGGCCGCCCTTGAGCCTTCCGCGATCGCATAGGGAATGCCGAGAGCATCGGCGACGCGCGGGCCGATCCAGTCCGGGGCCTTGTAATAGACATGATAGGTGAACCACAGGCAGGGACGCATCTCGTCAGGCAGTGCCCTGCATCGTGTGATGAGGAGGTCGGCCTCCTGCAGCGCTTGCTCTCGAAGGCTCGCCTGATGCTGCCGGTCGCCTGCCTTGTCGAGGGTTCGCAGTTCGCTGGCGAGGAACGGCGCATAGCCCGCCCGGTCGAGGGCCTTCATCAGCAGGCGCGCCATGGTGCGGTCACCCGAGGGAAGCGGATGGTTCGGGCTCTTCAAGGGGGCGTAGAACGCAACGGGCCTCGAGACGGTCACACGCGCTCCGGCTCTCTCGCGGGGCTCTGCGTCACGGCCCGCAGGCGGGCTTCGAGCACATCGATGCCGCCCTCCATGGAAAAGTCCCGCCGCAGGCGCGAGTAGGCAGCATTTCCAAGGATTTTGCGCCGCTCCGGATCGCGGGCGAGGAGATTGAGCGCGTTGGACAGAGCCTCCCAATCGCTTGGCGCGACGAGCTGTCCCTCGACGTCGTTGCGGATGAATTCGGGAATGCCCGCAAAGTCCGTCGCCACGATGGCGAGCCCCTGGCTTGCCGCCTCCATGATGACGTTCGGCAGCCCGTCGCGGTCGCCCGATCTGGCTTCCTTCGAGGGCAGGACGAAAAGGTCCGCCTCGCGCAGGAGCGCGATGATGTCGGGCTGCGCCTTGGAGCCGAGAAAGGCCACCTTGTCGGCAATGCCGGCGTCCTGCGCCTGCTTCTTCAGGCTGTTGAGCAGTTCCCCGCCGCCCACATGGGCGAAGCGCCAATGGAGGTTCTGGGGCAGGGCGGCGAGGGCCCGGATCAGATCGCCATAGCCCTTCTTCGCCACCGCGCGCCCGACGGACACGATGCGCACCGGATCGAGCGGGTTCGAGCCGTCCCTGGCCGGGCGGCTTTCGGGAGGCGCCGGAAAGCGCGAGAGATCGAGCCCGTGATAGACGAGCGACACCTTTTCCGGCTTCGACAGCGATTGGAGATGGCCCGCGCCCTGCGCCGTGCAGGTCACGCCCCAGAGGGCTTCCGCCATCTTCTCGCGCTTTTCCCAATCGGGCGTCGTCCAGATGTCTTTCGCATGGGCCGAGAAGGTCCAGGTGCGGCCCGTGAGCAGCGTTGCGTACCGGACGACGGAAGCGGGCGTGTGCAGGTAGTGCACGTGCAGGTGCCGCACGTCCTCCGGCAGTTCCCTGGCCATCACGAAGGCCTGGCCGAGGCGGCGCACCCGGTTGGCGGTGACATCGCGCTTCAGATCGCGCCAGAAGGCCCGGACCGTGGCGCCGAAGCCTTTCTGTCTCAGGCTCCAGACCGCGCCGCGCAGCACGCGCAGGGGCTCCTCGTAGAGGTATTCCGGCAGATAGGCGACCGGTGCCTTGATCGCCTTGTGCATCGGATGCACGGCCCGTTCCGTCGGATGCCGGAGGGACCAGATTTCAAGCTCCAGGCCGCGCTGTTCGAGGGCCAGGATCTCCTGGGCGATGAAGGTTTCGGAGAGGCGTGGATAGCCTTTCACGACGACGGCAATCCGCCGGGCTGTCATGGATGGAAGCATGCCTCTTCTTACTCTTTACTCGGCCGCTTGGTGGTAGGCAGGGGCGCACGTGGCTTTGCCGTCTGTCAACGCCCTGAGGCGCTCCTGCACCCGGTCGAGCCCGTCGAGCAGACCGGGAACGGTCACGTCCGACGGGCGCGGCTGCGACGAGAGGGAACGCAGGGCCGCAGCCATGCGCTCGGGCGTGCGCGGCTCCTTGTAGTCGCTGAGCATGCTCACCAGCCCGAGCCGCTCGCCCTCGACGGCGCGGATATACTGTTCGAGCCGCGGCCGGGTGCGGGGAACGATCAGCGTGCGCTTGTCGAAGGACAGGGCCTCGCAGAAGGTGTTGTAGCCGCCCATGGCCACGATGGCGTCCGCCTTCTTCATGAGCCATTCGATCTTGTTGTCGAAGGACATCACGTCGAGTTTCGGTTGCCTGGAGATGCGCTCCACGAAGGAGCGGCGCTTGTCCCGGTCGATGAAGGGGCCGAAGAGGATCAGTGCCGGCTGATCGAGCGCCGCGTCGCTCTCATAGGCCGAGATCACCCAATCGATCAGGTCGTCGCCGTCGCCGCCGCCGCCGGTTGTCACCAGGATGAAGGGCTGCTTCGTGATCTTGGGATACTTGGTCAGGGACGGGGTCGGCGGCACGTCCCGGCGCAGATATCCGGTATAGGTGATGCGCTCTTCCACGGGTGCGGGCAGGTCCAGGGCCTTGAGGGGCTGATAGACATCCTTGAGACCGTAGACCCAGACCTCGTCGTAATAGTGGATCAGGGCTTCCTTCGCGCCCTTGCGCTCCCATTCCGGAACGAGAAGGGCCGGTTCGTCCATCACGTCGCGGATGCCGAGCACGAGGCGGCAACCGGCCGCCTTGAGGTAGTCGAGCGCCGGCACGACCTCGCCGCGGAAGCCGGTCGGCTCCTTGTCGACGATGAACACATCCGGCTTGAAGGCCTTGGCGGCTTGAAGGATGAGGGCCTGACGCAGGCCGACCGCCTCATCCAGTTCCACATTGAGGTTGAGGCTGCGGTAGTCCCCGTCCGGCAGCTTCGTGACCCCCGGGATGCGGATGTAGTCGACGCCGCTGTCGAACTCGAAATTGCCGATGACGGGCGAGCCCGAAATGATCACGACCGAGGCGTCCGGGCGGTCCTGGACGATGGCGTTGGCGATCGCCCGCGACCGGCGCAGATGCCCGAGCCCGAACGTGTCATGGCTGTAGATAAGGACTCGCGTTCCGCGGCCGCTCGTGGGCCGAACCCGGGGAGGACCTGCGTCCTGATCAAAGTCCATCACCAGGTCTGCCATGCGGCTGCCCCTACGGTCAGTCGGGCGGACCAATTGACGGTCCATCCGCCTTCTCTACCTTCTAGAGCATCGGACCCGAAAGCGAATCTGCGCCTTCGGGGTCGATTCCGATGCTCCTTCCTATCAGTAGCGCATCGTTCGGGCGGAAAACCGGATCCACTTTTCGCGGACGCGGCCCTTCGGGTCCGCACGATGCGCTAAGGTCCCTGTCGATCAAATAAGGCATTGCCCGCGATCGGAAAGAGGTTCATCCAGGCGTATAGAAGTGGTAACCGTTGGGCAATGGAAAAGAGCCTCTTTAGGTATATTTGGACACATTCGAAGCGCGACCAGCTGATCGTCTGCGCCGTAGTGCTCGCTTCCCTGCCGTTCTACTTCATGTCCCTGGACCTGCCTCGCCAGATCGTGAACCAGGCCATCCAGGGCGAGGCTTTCAGGGACGGCAATCCCACGGCGCCCTTCCTCCATCTCAGCTTTGGATGGCCGCAATGGCTCGGGGGCGGCACCCTGGAGATCTTCGAAGGCTTCCAGGTGGGCCGGCTCGGCCTGCTCTTCGGCCTCTCCTGCCTGTTCCTGTTCTTCGTCATCGTCAACGGGGCCTTCAAGTACTGGATCAACGTCGCCAAGGGCGTGCTGGGCGAGCGGATGCTCCGGCGCATGCGCTTCGACCTGTTCTCCATGGTGCTCCGGTTCACCCCGGACGCCCTGCGCACCGTGAAATCCTCCGAGACGGCGACGATCATCAAGGACGAGGTCGAGCCCATCGGCGGCTTCATCGGGGATGCCTTCATCACGCCGATCTTCCTCGGCATGCAGGCCATCACGGCGCTTGCCTTCATCATGATCCAGAACGTGTGGCTCGGCCTGATCGCGCTGGCGGTGATCGCCATCCAGTTCACGATCATTCCGCGGCTGCGGCGCGAACTCCTTCGCCTGGGAAAGCAGCGCCAGCTGGCCTCCCGCCAGCTGGCCGGGCGCATCGCCGAGGTCCAGGACGGCATCGAGGTCGTTCACGTTCACAACGCCTACAACTGGGAGCGGGCGGAGATCGGACACCGGCTGTTCAATCTCTTCACCATCCGGCTCAAGATCTATAACCGGAAATTCTTCGTCAAATCGCTCAACAACTTCCTGGCACAGCTGACGCCGTTCTTCTTCTACGCCATCGGCGGCTATTTCGCCCTGCGCGGCACCCTCGACATCGGTCAGCTCGTCGCCGTCATCGGCGCCTACCGCGAATTGCCCCCGCCTTTGAAGGAGCTGATCGACTGGGACCAGCAGCGCCTCGACGTCCAGGTGAAGTACGATCAGGTCACCCAGCATTTCGCCGAGGAGCGGCTGGCACCGATGCTCGAATCCCGCGAGGAGGCGGAGGCCGATCGGCCGCTTGTCGGTCCGTTGGTGGCCGAGGATATCCGCGTTGCCGGCCCCCATGGGGACATGATCATCGAAGGAGGTGCCTTCGCCCTCGAGCTGCCCGCAAGGGTGGCGCTGGTATCCAATGGCGGCGCCGCGGCCAGCTCCTTGGCGCGCATCGTCGCCCGGCGCACGTCGGAGTTCAACGGCCGGATCCGCATCGGCGAACGGGACCTGACGCAGCTTCCCGTTTCCGTGGTCGGGCGCCGGATCGCCTATGCGGGCGTCGATCCCATTCTCTTTCCCGGCAGCATCCGCGACAACCTGATCTACGGCCTGCGCACGAAGCCCCTGGCCCGGTCGGAGGAGGAGAAGAAGGAGATGGACCGCCGGATCGCGGAAGCGTTCAAGACGGGCAATCCCGTCGAGAGCATCGGCGATCGATGGGTGGATTACGAGCGGATCGGGGCACGGGACGAGAACGATCTCGATCGCATTCTTCTCGACCTCCTGGACCGGATCGGCATGGGAGACACGATCTACCTCTTCGGTCTGGCCGGCAGGATCGATCCGGAGCGCCACCTGGCTCTTGCCGAGCGCGTGGTCGAAGCCCGGCGGCGCCTGCGCGAGACGTTCCAGTCGAACGGCATGGCCGATCTGGTCGAGCCCTTCGATCCGGGGCGCTACAACAGCCAGGCCACCATTGCCGAGAACCTCCTCTTCGGCGTGCCGATCTCGGACGAGTTCAAGGGGCGTAATCTCGCCGAGAACGGCCAGTTCCGCAGCGCCATCGACCGGGCCGGACTGACCGACGACCTCGTCCGGATGGGCCTGCAGATCGCCGAGACCATGACCGAAATCTTCGAGGGGCTGCCCCCGGGCCATTCCCTGTTCGAGCAGTTTTCCTTCATCGGGGCCGAGGAGCTGCCGGAATTCGGGGCCATCCTGCGCCGACATGCCCGGGGCGAAGGCAATCTGAAGCGGGAGGACCGGACGCGGCTTCTGGCCCTGCCGCTCGCCTATATCGAAGCCCGCCACCGCCTCGGTCTTCTCGACGGCACGCTGACGGCCCGGATCGTGGAGGCTCGCGGCCTCGTCCGGGAAGTCCTCGCGAAATCCGTCTCCGAGGGGGTGGAGTTCTACGATCCCGAGCGCTACTGCGCCGCGGCGCCCCTGAGGGACAACCTCCTGTTCGGGCGCGTGAGCTACCAGGTCGCCAACGCCCGCACCCGGGTGGCCGAGGCCATCGCCACGGTCGTTCGGGAGCTCGACCTGGTGGAAGACATCGAGCGGATCGGTCTCGACTATCAGGTCGGCACGGCGGGCAGGCTTCTGTCGCCGCAGGAGCGTGCGAGCGTCAATCTCGTGCGCTGCCTCGTGAAGCGTCCCGATGTCCTCGTGATCGACGGGGCGCTCGCCCCGTTCGAGGAGGCGCGCAGCCAGCAATTGCTCAAGCTGCTGCTGGAGCTTCTCGACCAACAAAGCCTGTTCATGGTTCTTCCGAATGATCGACAGGCAGGCGCGTTCGATGTTCAGTTGCGCTTCCGCGACGGACAAATCATCACAGAAGAAACGGCCGCTCGGGCTCTCAGGTCTCCCAGACCCGAGTCAGACGGCGTCCAGAGAGTAACAGGAGAGGTGGCATGACCCTTGAGACAGAGGTTCAGTCCTTGCGGCAGGTGCCGATGTTTCGAGATGTGGATCCGGCCCGCCTGAAGCTTCTCGCCTTCACGAGCGAG
>DASZBB010000225.1:0-15516 GCA_035944695.1 Microvirga sp.
GGCATCATCTTCGGAGGTTCCGGACACGATATACTGACGGGCTCCCTTGGCAGCGACAATCTCGATGGCGGCAACGGCAACGACTTGCTCGCGGGCGGTAGCGGTGCTGACGTTCTCGACGGCGGTTCGGGCAGCGACACGCTCAACGGGGGCGCGGGGGGCGACGTGCTGAAGGGCGGCGCCGACACCGACATGCTCTACGGCGGCGGCGGTTCGGATGTCCTCGACGGCGGCGAGGGCTACGACGGGGTGTCGTTTGCCGGCGCCACCAGCGGCGTCACCATCGATCTGGTCACCAATGTGCATGGCGGCTTTGCCACCGGCGTAACCATCGTCAACGTCGAGTCGGTGCAGGCCACCAACTTCGCCGACACGCTCGTCGCCCGCGAGCGCGGCAACGGCCTGGGCACCGACCTGCACGCGGACGGCGGCAACGACACCCTGATCGGCTCGGCCGGCCAGGAGGGCCTGTTCGGCGGCGAGGGCGACGATTGGTTCGACGGCCGCGACGGGGCGGATACGATCCACGGCTGGACCGGCCACGATGCGGTGCACGGCGGCGACGGCAACGACAGCGTTTACGGCGGCGAGGGCAACGACTGGCTCTCGGGCGGCGACGGCGCCGATCTGCTCGACGGCGGGGCGGACTGGGACACGGTGTCGTATCTGGGCGCCACCGGCGGCGTGACGGTGGACCTGAGCACGAACGGCAACGGCGGCGCGGCGGCCGGCGACGTGATCTCCGGCGTCGAGGTGCTGCAGGGCTCGAACTTCGACGACAGGCTGACCAGCATCGATCGCGGCTACGGCCAGGGCGGGCAGCTGTACGGCGAGGGCGGCAACGACCAGCTCTACGGCAAGAACGGGGGCGACTGCCTGTTCGGGGGCAGCGGCAACGACTGGCTCGACGGGGGCTTCGGCGGCGACATCCTCAACGGCGGTGCCGGTGCGGATCAGTTCAAGTTCTCGACGGCGCTCGGCGCGGGCAACGTGGACACGATCCAGGACTTCTCCGCCGCCGATGGTGATCGCATCGTGCTCAAACGCACTGTCTTCATGGATATAGGATCGGGGGCGCTCTCAAGTGCCTATTTCAGCGCGGGCCCGGCCACGAGTTTCGATCACCACATCCTGTACGATCAATCCACCGGGGGGGTGTTCTACGACGTCGACGGTTCGGGCGGTGTGGCGGCAATCAAGTTCGCGGCCCTCACAGCCGGAACTGCACTCAACGCCTCGCACTTCGTCGTCTTGTGAGCCTCGACGGAACGCACTCGCTCTCCGCGGCAGGCAGCGGAGAGCCGCATTGCCAAAAACAATGGGCAGGCACAAAGCCCGCCCATTGAACGCATCGTGTTGTGATCGCCTCTAAGCCGCTTCTTCCGTGGTGCCGAGGCGCTTGTTCAGGTACTCGTCGACCGCGACCATCAGCTCGTCGACCCGGCCGTCGAAGAAGTGGTTGGCGCCGTCGATCACGGCGTGTTCGAGCTTCACGCCCTTCTGGGTCTTCACCTTCTCGATGACGCTGACCACGTCCTTGACCGGGGCGACCCGGTCTTCCGAGCCGTGCACGAACAGGCCGGAGGACGGGCAGGGGGCGAGGAACGAGAAGTCGTAGCGGTTCGCCATGGCGGCGATCGAGATGAAGCCTTCGATCTCCGGACGGCGCATGAGCAGCTGCATGCCGATCCAGGCACCGAAGGAGACGCCGGCGATCCAGCAGGCGCGGGCGTCCGGGTTCATGGCCTGGGCCCAGTCCAGGGCGGCGGCAGCATCGGAGAGCTCGCCCTGGCCGTGGTCGAACGCGCCCTGGCTGCGGCCGACCCCGCGGAAGTTGAAGCGCAGGACGGAGAAGCCGCGCTTCACGAAGTCATAGTACAGGTTGTAGACGATCTGGTTGTTCATCGTCCCGCCGAACTGCGGGTGCGGGTGCAGGATGATGGCGATGGGAGCGCCCTTCTCCTTGGCAGGCTGGTAGCGTCCCTCGATGCGACCGGCAGGACCCGTGAAGATGACTTCAGGCATATACGCGAACCTCTTGAGCGCCCCTCCATTGAGAGGGGGAAACCATCGGGCGACCTTGACTCCAGGTCGCGGTTCCTCATAAAAGAACCCTTAGAACTATTCTAAATTGTTCCAATGTTTCATGAATCCGTGCGGCGACGGCCATGGGGAGAAACATGGGACAGATGTGGTTGCGGTGCTTTAGCACGGCAACCAGGGTCGATTGCAAGAATTTCGTGAGGCTCCAAGCAGCTATGGCTCCCGGCCAGCGCATATATCTGGACCATAACGCGACCTCGCCCCTGCGGCCGGAGGTGGCCCAGGTGGTCCTGCATGCGCTCCAGCTCCCCGGAAATGCCTCGTCCGTCCATGCGGAGGGCCGCGCTGCCCGGGCCGAGATCGAGAAGGGTCGCGAAAAGGTGGCCCGCCTCGTCGGCGCCAAGGCGAAGAACGTCATATTCACGAGCGGCGGGACCGAAGCGGCCAACCTCGTTCTCAGCCCGGGCTTCCGCCGATTGGGGCAGACAGGCGCGACGAAGCTTCTGGCCGGCGCGGTCGAGCACCCTTGCGTCCTCAACGGCCATCGCTTCCCCGGCGAAGCCGTCGAAATCATCCCTGTTGATGACCGCGGTGTCCTTGATCTCGCCTGGCTCAAGGCCCACCTGGAGAGGGCGGGCGATGGGCGGGTTCTGGTCTCCGTCCAGCTCGCCAACAACGAGACCGGCGTGCTGCAGCCCGTGGCCGAGGCGGCCCGGCTGGTTCACGAATATGGCGGGTTGATCCATACCGATGCGGTCCAGGCGGCCGGCAGGGTCCCGGTCGATATTGCCGGGCTTGGCGTCGACGCGCTGACGCTGTCCGCCCACAAGATCGGCGGACCCAAAGGAATCGGGGCCGTGATTCTCGCCTCCGACCAGTTCGAGATCGCCGAGAGGCTGATCCGGGGTGGGGGGCAGGAGAAAGGTTTCAGGGCTGGCACCGAGAATGTGGCGGCCATTGCCGGATTCGGTGCCGCGGCCGAGCTGGCGCTGGCGGGCCTGGAGCAGGAAGCCGGGCGGCTTCAGACATTGCGCGACGGGGTCGAGGCGCAGGTGCGCCGCATCGCTCCCGAAGCGCTTGTTGTGGCTTCCGACGCTGAGCGGTTGCCTAATACCTTCGCCTTTGCCATACCCGGCCTCAAGGCCGAAACGGCATTGATCGCTTTCGATCTCGCAGGGGTGGCCCTGTCCTCCGGTTCGGCCTGCTCGTCCGGAAAGGTCAAGAGATCGCATGTGCTCGACGCCATGGGTGTCGAGCCCGCCCTGGCTGAGGGCGTTTTGCGTGTGAGTTTGGGGTGGACGACCACACATGAGGACGTGATCCGCTTTGCGGAGGCGTGCGAAAGGGTGGTCGGCACCTTATATAAGCGGAAGGCGAGCGCGGCCTGACAGGGCCGGTTCGCGTTCCAGGTCATCAACCCGCGGCCCTTGAAGCCGTGAGCGGTGGGAGAGACAGATGCCTGCAGTGCAGGAAACGATCGATCAGGTCCGTTTGATCGACGTCGATCAGTACAAATACGGCTTCGAGACCGAGGTCGAGATGGAGAAGGCACCGAAGGGCCTCTCCGAGGACGTGATCCGCTTCATCTCGGGCAAGAAGGGCGAGCCGGAGTGGATGCTCCAGTGGCGTCTCGATGCCTATAAGCGCTGGCTCACCATGAAGGAGCCGAACTGGGCGCGCGTGTCGTACGACAAGATCGACTATAACGACATCTATTACTATGCCGCGCCGAAGAAGAACCCGGCGCCGAAGTCCCTCGACGAAGTGGACCCTGAGATTCTCAAGACCTATGAGAAGCTCGGCATCCCGCTGCGCGAGCAGGAGATCCTGGCCGGCGTCGAGCCGCGGAACCGGGTCGCCGTAGACGCGGTGTTCGATTCCGTGTCGGTCGCCACGACCTTCAAGGAAGAGCTCGCCAAGGCGGGCGTGATCTTCATGCCGATCTCCGAGGCGATCCGGGAACATCCGGACCTCGTGCGCCAGTATCTCGGCTCGGTCGTGCCGGTGACGGACAACTTCTTCGCCACCCTGAACTCGGCGGTGTTCACCGACGGTTCGTTCGTCTACATCCCGCCGGGCGTGCGCTGCCCGATGGAGCTGTCGACCTACTTCCGCATCAACGAGAAGAACACCGGCCAGTTCGAGCGCACGCTCATCATCGCCGACAAGGGCTCCTACGTTTCGTATCTCGAGGGCTGCACGGCCCCGAAGCGCGACGAGAACCAGCTCCATGCCGCTGTGGTCGAGCTGATCGCCCTCGACGATGCCGAGATCAAGTACTCCACGGTCCAGAACTGGTATCCGGGCGATGCCGAGGGCCGGGGCGGCATCTACAACTTCGTGACCAAGCGCGGCGACTGCCGCGGGCGCAATTCGGTGATCACCTGGACCCAGGTCGAGACGGGCTCCGCCATCACGTGGAAGTACCCGTCCTGCATCCTGCGCGGCGACAACTCGCGAGGCGAGTTCTATTCGATCGCGGTGTCGAACGGCATGCAGCAGGTCGATTCCGGCACCAAGATGATCCATCTCGGCAAGAACACCACGAGCCGGATCATCTCGAAGGGCATCGCGGCAGGCCGCTCCGAGAACACCTATCGCGGTCTCGTGTCCGCCCACCGCAAGGCGACCGGCGCGCGCAACTTCACGAACTGCGACTCGCTGCTCATCGGAAACCAGTGCGGCGCGCACACGGTGCCCTACATCGAGTCGAAGAACGCGACCGCCGTGTTCGAGCACGAGGCGACCACATCGAAGATCTCCGAAGATCAGATGTTCTACTGCCAGCAGCGCGGCCTCTCGGAAGAAGAGGCCACCGCGCTCATCGTGAACGGCTTCGTGAAGGACGTCCTGCAGCAGCTCCCCATGGAGTTCGCCGTCGAGGCGCAGAAGCTGATCTCGATCTCGCTGGAAGGCTCGGTCGGTTAATCAAAGGCAGAGACGTGAATGCCCGGGGCGACCCCGGGCATGACGCGAAACGCTTCAGGCCCGTCATGGCCGGACTTGATCCGGCCATCCACGCCTAAAACAACGGAATACTCAGATGCTCGAAATCAAGAACCTGGTTGTCCAGATCGAGGACAAGCGCATTCTCAACGGCCTCAACCTCACCGTGAACAAGGGCGAGGTGGCCGCCATCATGGGGCCGAACGGCTCGGGCAAGTCGACCCTGTCCTATGTGATCGCCGGCAAGGAGGACTACGAGGTCCTCGACGGCGAGATCCTGCTCGACGGTCAGAACCTTCTCGAGATGGAGCCGGATCAGCGCGCCGCCGCCGGCGTGTTCCTGGCGTTCCAGTACCCGTTGGAGATCCCCGGCGTCGCCTCGATGACCTTCCTGAAGGCCACCCTCAACGCCCAGCGCAAGGCGCGCGGCGAAGAGGAGCTGACCACTCCGGACTTCATCAAGCGCGTCAACGCCGCCGCCCAGCAGCTCGAGGTCCCCAAGGACATGCTCAAGCGCGCTCTCAACGTCGGCTTCTCCGGCGGTGAGAAGAAGCGCATGGAGATCCTGCAGATGGCACTGCTCCAGCCATCCTTCTGCATCCTGGACGAGACCGATTCCGGCCTCGACATCGACGCCCTGCGCATCGTGTCGGAGGGCGTGAACGCCCTGCGTTCGCCGGATCGCGCCTTCCTTGTGATCACCCACTACCAGCGCCTCTTGAACCACATCGTGCCGGACACCGTCCACGTGATGCACTCCGGCCGCATCGTGAAGTCGGGCGGCAAGGAGCTCGCTCTCGAGCTCGAGGCGAACGGCTATGCCGATTATCGCGAAAGCGAGGCCGCGTAACATGGCTGACGTCACTCTCATGAAGACGCCGGCGGAAACCGCGCTGGCCCAGGCCTTCGAGAGCGCGAAGACGACGCTTCCGGGCAACGGAGAGTCGCGGGCTCAGGCCTTCGAGCTTTTCACCCAGCGGGGCCTGCCCCACCGCCGGGTGGAGGAGTTCAAGTACACCGATCTGCGCGCGCTCCTGCGCGAGATCGCGCCGTTTGCGGGCGTGCCTTCGGCCGACGAGGCCAAGACCGCGCTGGCGAATGCAAAGGCGCTCGCCGGCGTCGACGCGCTGCCGGTGCCGTTCGTGAACGGTCACTTCGTGCGCGAGGCGGTGGACTTCCACGCCCTTCCGGAGAACGTCGAGATCGTGCCCCTGGCCGAGGCTCTGGCGAACGGCCATGACTGGCTGGCGAAACTGAGCCCGGTCCGATGGGCGAACGACAATCCGGTCTATCAGCTCAACACGTCCTTCATGGCCGACGGGGTGATGATCCGGATCGCCGGTCCCGTCGAGACGCCGGTGCATCTGCGGTTCGTCACAGCTGCGCGCTCGGCCGTTGCCAGTGCGACCCGCGTTCTCGTCGTCGTGGAGGAGGGCGCTTCTGTGACCCTGCTCGAAACGCACGAGAGCACCGACGGCGCCAACCATCAGCCGAACGACGTGGTCGAGCTGATCGCCGGCGACCGCACCAACGTGCAGCATGTGCGCGTCAATGCCGAGGGCGACAAGGCGCTGGCTCTGTCCACCCTGGCCGCCAGGATCGGCGGCGAGGCCGTGTTCAACAGCATCAACGTGGTGGCCGGTGCCGCGACCTCTCGGCATCAGGTCTTCGCCGTTCTGGACGGCGAGAACACGAATCTGCGCGTCAACGGCGCGACGATGCTCAAGGGCACCCAGCACGGCGACTCGACCCTCGTGGTCGAGCACGGGGCACCCCATTGCGAGAGCCGCGAGCTGTTCAAGACCGTGATCGACAACGAGGCGACTGGTGTCTTCCAGGGCAAGATCATCGTTCCGCATCACGCCCAGAAGACCGACGGTCGCATGATGTCGGCGGCGCTCCTTCTCGAGGAGGGCGGTTCCATGAACAACAAGCCGGAACTCGAAATCTTCGCCGACGACGTGCAGTGCGCCCACGGCGCCACCTGCGGTCAGCTCGACGAGGATCTCCTGTTCTACCTCATGGCCCGCGGTCTGCCGAAGAAGGAGGCCGAAAGCCTTCTGGTTCAAGCGTTCCTGGGCGAGTCTCTGGAATTCGTCGAGAACGAGACCGTCCGCGAGGCGCTCGTCGAGACGGTCGAGGGCTGGCTGAAGGCCCGCTCATAACACTCAGTCTGTCATGGCCGGACTTGTCCCGGCCATCTCGATCGGAAGGGCACAGCGCTTTTCGTGATCGGGATCACCGGCACGAGGCCGGTGATGACGGCGAAGGAGAGACAATGAACGCTCCTGTGAAGCCATACGACGTCGAAACGATCCGGGCGGAGTTTCCGATCCTGGCGCAACAGGTCTATGGCAAGCCGCTGGTCTACCTCGACAATGCCGCCTCGGCCCAGAAGCCGCGCGCCGTGATCGACGCCATGGTGAACACCATGCAGACGGGATACGCCAACGTCCACCGCGGCCTGCATCACATGGCCAATGTGGCGACGGAGGGCTTCGAGCGGGCGCGGGAAACTGTGCGGGAGTTCCTCAACGCCGGATCCATCGACGAGATCGTCTTCACCAAGTCGGCCACGGAAGCCTACAACCTCGTGGCGGATTCCTTCGGCCGCATGGGGATCGGGGAGGGGGACGAGATCATCCTCTCCATCATGGAGCACCATTCCAACATCGTGCCCTGGCACTTCCTGCGCGAGCGGAAGGGGGCGGTGATCAAATGGGCGCCGGTGGACGACGAGGGCAACTTCCTCCTCGACGAGTTCGAGAAGCTCTTCACGCCGCGAACCAAGATCGTGGCCATCACCCATATGTCGAACGTGCTCGGCACCGTGACGCCCGCCAAGGAGATCATCCGCATCGCGCACGCGCACGGCGTGCCGGTGCTGATCGACGGCGCCCAGGGCGCCGTCCATCTGCAGGTCGACGTGCGCGATCTCGATGCCGATTTCTACATCTTCACCGGTCACAAGGTCTATGGCCCGACCGGGATCGGCGTTCTCTACGGCAAGCGCGAGTGGCTCGCGAAGATGCCGCCCTACTCGGGCGGTGGCGAGATGATCCGCGAGGTGCGCCAGGACGCGATCACCTACAACGACCCACCGCACCGTTTCGAGGCGGGAACGCCCCCGATCATCGAGGCCATCGGTCTCGATGCGGCCCTGCGCTTCATGATGCAGCTCGGGCGGGATAACATCCAGGCGCACGAGGCGGCGCTCTCGGCCTATGCCCACGAGCGCCTCGGCGCCATGAATTCCGTCCGGATTATCGGCCGCGCCAAGGACAAGGGCGCCATCCTGGCCTTCGAGATGAAGAACGCGCACGCCCATGACGTCGCGACGGTCATCGACCGGCAGGGCGTGGCCGTCCGGGCGGGCACCCACTGCGCCATGCCGCTCCTGGAGCGATTCGGCGCGACCTCGACCTGCCGCGCCTCGTTTGGCCTCTACAACACCATGCAAGAAGTCGATAAGCTGGCGGACGCCTTGCAGAAGGCGGAAGCCCTGTTCGCGTGAGGATTGACCTGTGAACGACCTATCTCCGACCACCACGCCGCAGGTGTCCCCCGGCTCAGGGATCCCGCCGGAAGAGCTCGACCGCATGACGGACGACATCATCGCGGCGCTGAAGACCGTCTACGATCCGGAAATTCCGGCCGACATCTATGAGCTCGGCCTGATCTACCGGGTCGACATCGACGACGACCGCAACGTCGCCATTGACATGACCCTGACGGCCCCCGGCTGCCCGGTGGCCGGCGAGATGCCCGGCTGGGTGGAGAACGCCGTCGCTTCGGTCCAGGGCGTTCAGAGCGTGAAGGTCAACATGGTCTTCGATCCGCCGTGGGACCAGAGCCGCATGTCCGATGAGGCCCGCGTCGCGCTCGACATGTGGTAAGGCCGATCGGCATATCATCGCGCTTCGCAAAACGGCCGGGCTTGTTCCGGCCATTTTTCGTTTCCGAGATGCTTCGCTCCTCACGTCCGGTTGATGGACACGCCGCCATCGACGAGGAGGGCCGTGCCCGTGGTGAAGCTCGAGGCGTCCGAGGCCAGATAGAGTGCCGACCGGGCGATCTCCTCCGGACGGGCCCGTCGCTTCAAGGCATGCAGGCCTTCGACGAAGGCCAATGCCTCGGGCGTGCTGACCCAGGCTTCTGCGAGGGGTGTATCGGTTCCTCCCGGCAGCAGGGCGTTCACGCGGATGCCCTTCGGCCCGAACTCGGTTGCCAGCGCTTGCGTGAGCCCAATCAATCCGGACTTGCTGGCCGCGTAGGCGGCCACGCCCGGCATACCAGCCGTGTAGCCCACGAAGGTGGACGTGAAGATCAGGGAGCCTCCGCCGCGATCAAGCATGGCCGGGATCTGGTATTTTGCTCCCAGAAAGGCCGCAGTCAGATTGGTCGCTAGCGTCTCGTTCCAGCCTTCGAGCGACAGACCTGGCGTCGGACCCATCTCGCCGTTCGTGCCCGCATTGTTGAACGCAATGTCGAGCCCGCCGAAACGGCCGATCGCAGTGTCGACGAGGGTTTGAGCCAAAACCTCGTCCCTGATGTCGCCGGCAACCGCAATGGCACGGCCGCCGGCCCTTTCGATCTCGGCGACGAGCGCATTCAGCGCATCGGAGCGGCGTGCCGTGACGACGACGTTGGCGCCCTCCTGAGCGAACAGCCTGGCCGTGGAGCGGCCGATTCCGGAGCTTGCGCCGGTCACGATCGCGGTCTTGTTCATGAGCGTGGTCACAGAAAATCCCTTTCCTTCTTGAGCCTGATGCTCGGGATTGGGATCTCAAATCGCGGTGCCGCTTCCGACCCGTTTCCTGCGCCCGATTCCTGTGGCGCTTAACGCTCCGGATGATCTGCAGGCTGGTGCGGGGACTTCCGCTGCGGTGCGTCAGCATCGCCGTGTCGGCGCTCCGGCCCGTCCTCGTCCTGATCGTTCTCGGCGAGCGGGTCCGCCTCTTCCACGGAAGACAGCACGGGTTCGCGAGGGGCGTCAGGCACGGCGGCGAACATCGCGCGGGCGATCTCCTGCTCTCCCATCACGACCTTTGTCGCTCCGTACTTTTCCACATGCTCCTCCTGTGCTGGGGAATGCACGCGCACGATGATGGGCAGGCCCGGATTGATCGTCCGGGCCTGTTCGACGACCTGACCGCTCTCGAAGGCATCCGGGATCGCCACCAGGAGACAGCGGGCTTCCTTGATGTTGGCGGCCCCGGCCACCTCAGGATCGGCGGCATTGCCGATGACGACCGCGCGGCCATCCTTGATCAGGTCGGCGACCTGCTCCTTGTTCGTCTCGATGACCAGGAGGGGCGCGCCGACCGACGCCATCTTGCGGCTGATGTACTTGCCGACCCGTCCATGGCCGACGAGAACCACGTGATCGGTGAGGGATGTGACCGGAAGCGGCTCCCGCGCGGCTGCAGCGGCCGCTTTCTCGGCTGCCTGCGCTTCTTCCTCGGCTGCCACAGCTTCTGCCTTTGCCTGGGCCCTTGCGGTCTCCCCCTTCGCGAACCAGCGGTCCAGCAGGGTGAACAGGAAGGGGTTGACAAGAATCGAGAGGATCGCACCCGCCAGGATCAGATCCCGGCCCTTCTCCGGCAGCAGCTGTAAATCGACTCCCAGCCCTGCGAGGATGAAGGAGAACTCGCCGATCTGGGCGAGGCTTGCCGCGATGGTCAGGGCGGTCGCGTTCGGATGGCGGAAGAGCCTGACGATGGCAAAGGCCGCGAGCGACTTGCCCACGACGATGATCAGGAAGGTTGCGAGAACGGGGCCGAAGTCGTTGACGAGGATCATCGGGTCGAACAGCATGCCGACCGAGACGAAGAACAGGACCGCGAAGGCGTCGCGCAGGGGCAGGGTTTCGGAGGCCGCCTGATGGCTGAGTTCGGATTCGCTCAGGACCATGCCGGCGAAGAAGGCTCCGAGGGCGAAGGACACGCCGAACAGCTCCGCCGCCCCAAAGGCGGCGCCGAGCGCGATGGCGAGGACCGCGAGGCGAAATAGCTCGCGGGAGCCCGTATGGGCCACGTAGTGGAGGATCCACGGGATCACCCGGCGCCCGACGATGAGCATGATCGCCACGAAGGCGGCGACCTTACCCAGCGTGATGCCAAGAGAAATCACGATGGCTTCGAGATCGGCCGAGGCGCTGGACGCGGCTTGCGCGAAAGCTGGCAGCAGCACGAGCGTCAGGACCATGGCCAAGTCCTCGACGATCAGCCACCCGACCGCGATATGGCCGCGCTCGGTTTCGACGAGCCGGCGCTCCTGCAGGGCGCGCAGCAGCACGACCGTACTGGCGACCGAGAGCGCCAGGCCGAAGACCATGCCCCCGCCGATGCTCCAGCCCATGAGCCAGGCAAGCCCCATGCCGAGAGCCGTGGCGCTCGCGATCTGGACCACGGCGCCAGGAATCGCGATGGCCTTCACGGACAGGAGGTCCTTCAGGGAGAAGTGGAGGCCGACGCCGAACATCAGCAGGATCACGCCAATCTCGGCGAGCTGGTTGGCGAGCCCCTGGTCCGCCACATAGCCGGGCGTGAAGGGGCCGGCGAGAACGCCGGCAAGCAGATAGCCGATGAGCGGGGAGAGGCGGAAGCGATGGGCGACTGCGCCGAGAGCAAATGCCAACACAAGGCCGACGACGATCGTTGAAATCAGCGGCGTGTGATGCGGCATCTGCTCTCCTTGGGCCGTGGCGATGTTTCGGGGTGGGATCTCCCCGATATGGTCGACCTGGGCCGTTAGGGCAACCCTGAACGGTCTCGACGTTTGTCCTTTCAGCCCTTATCTAAGAGGCATCGGACTCGTTCTGCCCGGGCCTTGAACCCGGCCGTCAGGAGAGAAGGCTAATGGCACTACCCGGATTCAAGGTCGTCACCTTGACGGACGCGGCGGCGAACCGCGTCAAGGACATCATCAGCAACGCGGATCGTCCCATCGTGGGCGTTCGCGTGGGCGTCAAGAATGGCGGCTGCGCCGGCATGTCCTACACGATGGAATACGCCGAGAGCATCAACCCGCTCGACGAGGTGGTCGAGGACAAGGGCGTGACGGTTCTCATCGACCCCAAGGCCGTGCTGTTCCTGCTCGGCACGGAGATGGATTTCCAGACGACCAAGATGTCGTCCCAGTTCGTCTTCAACAACCCCAACCAGACCTCGGCCTGCGGCTGCGGCGAGTCGGTGGCGATTACGCCCGCGACGCCGCCTGCTCTTCAATCGGCCGCTGAGTAAGCCATGGACGCCGAGGATCTTCGCGACATCTTCCGCAACCTCGGCCCCATTCACATCCGCCGGATGTTCGGCGGGCAGGGAGTCTATCAGGGCGAGGTCATGTTCGCTCTCGTGGCTTCCGACGAACTCTACCTCAAGGTGGACGACGAGAGCGTCGGCTTCTTCCGCGATCAGGGCTCGCGGCCCTTTACCTTCCAAACGCGGGATGGCCAGACGACCCTGACGAGCTACTGGCTCATGCCGGAATCGGCCCTCGACGATCCCGATGAGGCGGCCGGGCTCGGGAAAATGGCACTGGCAGCCGCCCAACGGGCGAAAGCCGCTCAGGTGCGCAAGGGCCGCGCGACCTCGCCCGGCCGGAGGACCCGGAAGATGACCTCGGAGCCCGCCACGTAACCGGATTATTTGGCTTTTTTGGTCGCCACAGGTCGCATGAGGAAGGCCGGAACGTGATCACCAAGCCCGATCACGCGCTCGTCCATGTCATCGTCACGGCGAGACCGTCCTTGTGGGCTTCGCTCCGGGGATCGCTCATTGCGCTCCTGCCGGGGCCTGCGGCTCTGTTGCTCCTCGCGGGCGGGCTGGACCGCCCGTGCGACAGGCGCCTCCTCCCGGGGCTCCTCCGAAGGCGCCCGAGCCCGGTCCGATGCACGCACCTTGACCTTGCGCCCACGCGAGCGCTCCTCGCCCCGGCCGCCACGGCGGCGGGATGAGCCTTCCGGTTGCGGACGCTCGGCCAGGGTCGGGCCCTGCCACTCGATCGGCTGGCCGATGAGCTTCTCGATGGCCGTGAGGGACTTCTCGTCGCCGGGTCCGACCAGGGTGAAGGCCTGACCGCTCCGTCCCGCGCGGCCCGTGCGTCCGATCCGATGGACGTAGTCCTCGGCATGGTGGGGAACGTCATAGTTGAACACGTGGCTGACCGCAGGGATGTCCAAGCCGCGGGCCGCTACGTCACTGGCCACCAGCAGGGGCATCTCGCCGGTGCGGAAGCTGTCGAGCGCCGCCATGCGGGCGTGCTGGTCCATGTCGCCATGGAGGGCAACCGCAGCGAAACCGTGCTTCTGCAAGGAGCGATGGAGGACGGCCACATCGCGCTTGCGGTTGCAGAAGACGATGGCGTTCTGAAGGTCCGTTGCGTTCCGGATCAGCTCCCGCAAGGTCTCGCGCTTCTCGTAATCCTCCCGGCCGGTCGCAACGAGACGCTGGGTGATCGTCGAGGCGGTCGAGGCGGCGCGGGCAACCTCCACCTTCACGGGATTGTGAAGGAAGGCGTCGGCCAGGCGCTGAATCTCCGGAGGCATCGTGGCGGAGAAGAACAGGGTCTGGCGGGTGAAGGGAACGAGCTTCACGATGCGCTCGATATCGGGGATGAACCCCATGTCGAGCATCCGGTCGGCCTCGTCGATCACCAGCAACTCCACTCCCGTGAGCAGGAGCTTCCCGCGCTCGAAATGGTCGAGCAGCCGGCCAGGGGTCGCGATCAGCACGTCGACGCCGCGGGTGATCTTCGCATCCTGATCGCCGAAGGACACACCGCCGATCAGCAGGGCGACGGAGAGGCGGTGATTGACGCCGTATTTGTCGAAATTCTCCTCGACCTGGGCCGCAAGTTCGCGGGTCGGCTCGAGAATCAGGGTGCGGGGCATGCGCGCACGGGCCCGGCCGGATTCGAGCAGGGTCAGCATGGGCAGCGTGAAGGCCGCCGTCTTGCCGGTGCCGGTCTGCGCGATGCCAAGCACGTCGCGACGGGAGAGCACGTGAGGGATGGCCTGCGCCTGGATGGGCGTCGGCTCCGTATATCCGGCGGCAGCGACAGCCTGTTGAACTTTATCGCTAAGTCCGAGTTCGGCGAACGACATGAATGCTAATTACCGTTGAGGGCTAGGCGCGCTCTTATGTGCCGGCCGCGCTCTACGGCAACAAACAGGCGCGAGTCTGGTTTCACCTGAGGCTCTTGCTCAAGTTGAGGAGTGGCCGGACCATAGGACAAGCTATGCGCTTGTCAATCCAGGGAAACTTGCCAAGAGGCGACAAAGGAAAGTTTGAATGGCCGAAACTCTCGTTCTGATTCCCGGTTTGGCCTGTACCGCCCGGCTTTTCGAGCCTCAGATCGCGGCTCTCTCGGGGGAGCGCACCATCGTCGTGGCGGACCATACCCGGGATGATTCGATTCCCGCCATGGCCGCTCGGCTTCTCCACGATGCACCGGCCAGATTTGCCCTCGCGGGGCTCTCCATGGGCGGCTACGTCGCCATGGAGATCATGCGCCAGGCGCCGCATCGGGTGGAGCGGCTGGCCCTGCTCGACACGAGCGCGCGCCCGGACACCCCCGAAGCGAGCCACGACCGCGAAAGGCTGATCGCGCTCGCGGAGACAGGCAGACTGGAAGAGATCCATTCTGCGCTCTGGGGACGCCTCGTCCATCCGGATCATCGGGGCGACGGGGCTCTTCAGGACATCATACTCGAGATGCTGCGGGAAACCGGGCCTGACGTCTATATCCGGCAGCAGCGGGCGATCATGGCGCGCGCCGACTCACGTCTCTCCCTGCCGGGAATCGAGATCCCAACCCTGGTCTTGGTCGGGGAGGGCGATGCGATCACGCCGCCGGAGATCGCTCGCGAGATGGCCGAGATGATCGAGTGGGCTTCCTTGGTCGTGATTCCCGGGGCTGGACACATGTCGACCCTGGAGCAGCCTGACCGTGTCACGCAGGCCCTGCAATTGTGGCTGGAACGGGATTAACCATAGATCAGGCTGCTGCTTGCGGAACTGCTCGGGAATATGGTCAATGATTGGTTACTGGCTCCAACGGTAGGCGCCCATTAGGCCGGCTTCAAATCTAACCCATTGAATCATTGGCAGTATTTCTGTCCGGCATCGATGGATGAGAGGGCCGTGACCTGGGTGGCGCAGGGGCAGGGTCCGCCCACTTAGGGGCGCAGATGCAAAAAGCTTTGCTTCTGGCCTTAAGTGTGGCAGGAAGGTGACAGACGCACGGGCAAGTCTGGGCTAAAAGCTGCGTCACATCCTTCTAACAGACGGACCAAAACACATGAAAAAGATCCTCCTCTCCTCGGTTGCTCTGCTCGGCCTCGCCACTGGCGCCATGGCTGCTGACCTGCCGTCCCGCCGCGCTCCGGCTCCGGTTGTTGCTGCGGTTCCGGTGTTCACCTGGACCGGCTTCTACGTTGGTGTGAACGCCGGCTACGGCTGGAACACGAACGACTCGATCACGGTCGGCGGCGTGCGCTTCGACCTGGACGACGAAGGTGGCTTC
>DASZBB010000226.1:0-10478 GCA_035944695.1 Microvirga sp.
TTTTCGTCGGCATGCATCCGGTGTTGACGCAGGTTCCGCCGAAAAGCTTCCGCTCAATGATGGCGACCTTCATGCCGGCCGCGGCCAGCCGCCCGGCGAGCGACGGTCCGGCCTGTCCGGCGCCGACCACGATGGCATCGAACGATTGGCTCATGGCACTGCTCCCACGATCAGCGCCGCTCCGAGGATTGCGATGGCGTCCTCGATCAGGGCGGCGGGACGATCCTTGCCGAAGGCGGCCGCCAGGCGCGCCCGGCCTTCCGCTCCTCCAAGCGTGCCGATGATCCCGCCCACGGCTCCGGCCACGAGCCCGCCCAGGAAAGATCCGCCCTGGGCGGCAACCGCACCGCCGCACAGGCCGCCGACGATAGTCCGGGTTGCGAAGGGAAGCAGGGTCTTGCGGCTGGGCGTGGTCGGGAGCTTGTCGCCGATCAGTTCACCGAGGGCGAGGACCGTCATGATCCAGGGCGTGAAGCGATAGCCCAAAAACGCGAGCCAGGTGCCCTCAAGATTGATGAGGCCAAGGGAGGCCGCCCAGCTGATGGCCGCGGGAGCCGTCATCGCACGCAAGCCGGCGATCACTCCGATCAGGAGCGCCAACACATAAACGATCATCGCTGTCCCCCGGTATGTGCTCAAGCTTGCATAGGGACGGTGTCTTTTCAATCCTATGCGGGCGAGCATCGAGGCGCGGCAGAGCAAATTTAACCATCCATCATGAAAGGTGCCACAAAGATGCACATGCGGGTATAAGGCTCGGCTTTAGGATCCCTCATCTCTCAACGGACGGCACTCATGGTAGCAATGCGGCACTGGTCGCTCCGGCAGCAGGTCACCCTGCTGGTCGGCGTGCTGTGCCTGGCGCTCGTGTGTGTCCTTGCTGCGGGAGCGGCCTATATCGCTCAGAGCCGTGTCCGGCAGATCGTCATGAGCAACGAAGCCCACGATGCGGCGCTCACGACGAGCATCCTGGATCGCGGCATGTTCGAACGCTACCGGGAAATCCGCAATCTCGCCGCCATGCCGCCCCTGAAGAACATCTGGACGGGCGATCCGGCCATGGTCCGTCAGGTGCTCGAGCAGTTGCGGACCTCGTATCCCGACTATGCCTGGATCGGCTTTGCCGCGCCCGACGGAACGGTCCGGGCTGCGACACAGGGCATGCTGGAGGGTCAGTCCGTTCAGGCCCGTCCGTGGTTCCAGGACGGTCTCAAGGGCCCGGCTGTCGGCGATGTGCACGAAGCCAAGCTCCTTGCCGCTCTTCTCGGTCCTGGGCCGAACAATGAGCCCTTCCGCTTCGTCGACGTCGCGGCGCCGGTTCGTGACGAGAGCGGCCGCGTGGTCGGTGTGATCGGCGCTCACCTGAGCTGGACCTGGGCGGAGGAGCGGCGCCAGGCGGTTCTCCGCAGCCAAAGCCGGCCGGACAGCAAGTCCATCTGGATTCTGTCCGGTGACGGAACGATGCTCCTGGGTCCAAACATCGGCAGCAAGCCTTTCACGGACGAGCAGGTCCGCGCGATGCGCCAGGCCAAAACAGGCGCCTTCGAGGATCCGTCGGGTCCCGAACCCATGCTGGCCGGCTATGCCGTTGCGGGCGGCTACAAGGATTATCCTGGTCTCAACTGGATCGTGATCTCCCGCCAGCCCGACAGCATCGCGTTCGCTGCCACCAAGGGCATCGTCTGGACGATCATCGGTTTGGGATGCGCAATCGCATTGGCTGGCCTGATGTGCGCGCTCTTCATCGCGAGGGGCGTTGCCCGTCCCTTGCAGGCGATCATCCAGGCCGCCGACAAGATTGGCCGCGATCCGACAATCTCCCAAGTTCCCCGTGTGGCGGGATCCCGGGAAATCATCAGGCTCTCGGCGGCACTCCGCTCGCTTCTCCGGCGAGCCGGGGCGGCTGAGCAGCAGGCGATCGAGGTTGCCTCGCAGCATGAGAAGGATGTGACCGCTCTTCGCCAGGTGGCCGAGACGGATGCCTTGTCCGGGCTCCTCAACCGTCGCGGCTTCAGCCTCCTGGCGGACGACGCTTTCACTCTCTGTCGGCGCACCGAACGCCCCTTGGCCATCCTGCTCCTCGACATCGATCTCTTCAAAAGGGTCAACGACACCTACGGACATGCTGCCGGCGATGCCGTGATCCAGGCCGTCGGAACCGCTTTGACGATGGCCCTGCGCACCTCCGACATCATCGCCCGGTTCGGCGGCGAAGAGTTCATTGTTCTCATGCACGCGGTCGATGCGAAGGGAATCATCACGGTGGCTCAGAATCTGCGCCGTGCGATCGAGGCTCTTTCGATCAAGCATCAGGGCCAGAACCTGTCCGTCACCATCAGCGTCGGTGGCGCCATGGCCCGCCTCGAGGATCGGGATATTCAGGACGTCATCGAGCGGGCGGACGGGGCTCTCTACAAGGCCAAGGCGGCCGGACGAAACCGTGTCGTGGTCGACGGGTTGCAGATCCAGCTCGCCACGGCCGTCGCCTGAACGGGCGGCACGTCATGCCGCCGGGAGGAGATGTTCGGGTGAGATTTCAGCGGGCGAGCGGCAGGAGCGCCCGCACCCGTGGATCGCGGAGCCAGAGACCGGCCCACACGGTAATCCCGAGATAGACACCGAAGAGCGTGTGGCTGAACGGCGGGCTGCCGATGCGCACATGGGTGGCGATTGCCCCGCCAAGATAGGCGGTGATCAGGATGGCTCCCAGGATCGACGTGCGCGGATACGCATAAAGCAGGGCGGACGCGATGAGCACGAGGCCGAGCGTGCGCCAGAGGGCGGGATCGGCCGGCCAGCCGAGCGGAATCGCCGTGTCGATCACCACCTGAAGCGGCACCAGCTTGATCGCGGCGTCGAACAGGAGGAAAAGGACGACCAGACCGCTCAAGGCGCGCCCGGTCCAGACACTTGCGCCGGTTCTGCTGTTGGCATTTGGTGCCGCTGTGTAGGACATCGTGGTCATTCGTTCCCTCCCTCTCGGTGCCTTATGCCGCAGTGGCTACAGGCTTGCTTTCGGCGAGTTCAGCCAGTTGGCCCGCCACGGCGCCCCAGCCCTCATGGAAGCCCATCTGCTCGTGCTGTTTGAGCGTCTCTTCGTTCCAATGGAGCACCCGAGCGGTGTAGCGGGTCCCTGAACCTTCGGGGTCGAAGGCGACGATCACCACCATGAAGGGATTCTGCGGAATCCACCCGGGCGCGAAGGCATTGGTGAAGACGATCTTGCGATTCGGAACGACCTCGAGAAACACGCCCTCCTCGTCGGGCATGTCGGTGCCGTCGGGCGCGCGCATCAAGGCCCGGCAGCGGCCTCCCGGCCGAAGGTCGAAATCGACCTCCGGCGTGGTGTAGGGGCGCGGGGCCCACCATTCGCCGGTGCGCTCGGTCCAGACCTTGTAGACGGTCTCGGGTGGCGCATCGATCAGGCGCGTGACGACAAGTTCGTGATTGGCAGCGAATTGGTCAGTCATGCCATATCCTCCTTCCACTGACGTGAGCTCACGCCGGAGTGCTGTTGCTCATGGCTTCCGTGGCTGCTGCAAGATCCATCCACATCACTTCCCAGATGTGGCCGTCGGGATCCTCGAAGCTGCGGCCATACATGAATCCGAAATCCTGCTTCGGGCCGGGATCGCCCCTGCCGCCGGCGGCCATGGCTTTGGCAAGGGTCGCGTCGACCTCGTCGCGACTTTCCGCGGAGAGGCAGATCAGCACTTCCGACGTTTCCTTGGCATTGGCGATCTTCTTCGGCGTGAATTCGCGGAACTTGTCGTGGGTCAGGAGCATCGCATGGATCGTCTCGGAAAAGACCATGCAGGCGGCGGTATGGTCGGTGAATTGCTCGTTCTTCACGGCACCCAGGGCCTCGTAGAAGGCGATGGACTTCGGCAGGTCGGCAACGGGCAGGTTCACGAAGATCAGCTTGGACATTTCATTTCCCCTCTCGGCTTGTGATTTGACATTGATTCCACGGAAAGTTATAAATAGCAACTATGAAGTTAGAAAAAATAACTAACAATCCCCAGAGCCGGCCCAAGCGCCATTATGAGGACGCCTGCGCGACCGCCCATGCGCTCGACCTCGTCGGCGAGCGCTGGGCGCTTCTGGTGATGCGCGAGCTCATGCTTGGGCCCAAGCGGTTCAGCGACCTGCGGGAGAGCCTGCCGGGCATCAGCGCCAATGTTCTCACCCAGCGCCTGGAAGGGTTGGAGAGCGCCGGCATTCTGGTGCGCCGCAAGCTGCCGCCGCCTGCGGCGGTGCAGGTCTACGAGCTGACGGATTGGGGATACGAGAGCGAGCCGATCTTTCAGGCACTGGGGCGCTGGGCGGCACGCTCGCCCTCGCACGACCCGACCCTGCCGTTCAGCACGGCCTCTCTGGTGCTGTCCATGAGAACCATGTTCGATGCGGAGCAGGCGAAGGGCGTGGACGCCCGAATCGGGTTTCGCATCGGGGAGGAAACCTTCCTCGCCCAGCTCGCCAGTGGACGGATCAGGGTTGACCGCGCTCCCCTCGACGAAGCCGACGTGATCCTGGCAGGAACTCCGCCGGTCCTGGCCGGCGCGATCTATGGCGGGCAGCCTCTGGAGACGTTGGAACAGGCTGGCGTGCTTCAGGTTGAGGGCGATCGAGCGCTGGCCCAACGTTTCGTGAGCCTGTTCCCGCTGCCGTCGAAGGTGTCCAAACCAGCCTCAGGCAGGCCTGGCTGAGGGATGTCCGCGCAGCGTCTCTTCGAACAAGGTGAGCAGCCGGTTCCAATGTCGCTCGGCTCCGCGTTCGTCATAGACGCTGTGGTCGGAGACGGCCCAGCCATGGGCCATGCCGACATAATTCTCGATGATGTGGTCGATCTCGGCCCGGCGCAAAGCCTCCGCCAGCAGGGCTGATTGTTCGGGCGGGAAGCTGCCGTCGACGCCGGCGCTGCCCACATAGACGCGCCCCTTGATCGTGGACACGTGGCGATGCGGACTGTCGGGCGCATCGCTCGCAAGGCGTCCCCCATGGAAGCTCGCGGCTGCGGCAATGCGGTCGGGATAGGCGGCCGCCGCACGGATGGCGCGGCCTCCGCCCATGCAATAGCCGACCGCGCCGACCGGACCCGTGACGCCTGCCTGGGTGAGCGCGTCGAGGAACGCCGCCGTATCGCGACAGGTCATGTCCTGGCTGGTGCCGTCGATCATGCTCCTCAATGCGGTGCGGGTGGGCTCCTCCGAAAAAGCTGTCCTGGCATCGAAGGGGCCGTAAACGCCGAACCGGTAAAAGAGATCGGGAACGAGAACCGCATAACCTTCATCCGCCAGCCGCTCGGCCATGGCATCGAGTGCGGGGCGTGGACCGAATGCATCCATGTAGAGGATGACGCCTGCGCTGGCGGGATGGCTTGGGCGAAACAGCCCGGCCTTGGCGGTTCCGTCCTCCGTCCGAATCGAAGTATCCTGCTTCGCCAAGACCCTCTCCCTGTGATTGCCTGCCGATCCTCGGAACCCTTGCCGGAGGCGGGCGTTTCCCGGCCTCTCCTATGATCCCATACGAGCGCTATTTCAAACCCGGCGACGCCTGCCGATGGGCCAAGGCATTCACGATGACCTCTTCGTCGAAATTCAGTCGAGAATCACCAGGCGAGGAGCATCCGGTCGTCCTGGTGCTCGGCGGCGGCAATGCACTCGGCTCCTATTTGGCCGGCGCTTACGAAACCCTGCTGCAGCAGGCCATCGAACCGCAATGGATCGTTGGCGGATCCATCGGAGCGGTCACGGCCGCGATCATCGCCGGGAATGCCCCGGAGGATCGCCTGCCCCGGCTCAAGGCTTTCTGGGACGAGGCGATGATCCGTTCACCGGGGCTTCTAGGACGCGGCACGAAAGTCCGGCACACCTACAACGAGCTTCACACGATCACGGCGCTCCTGTTCGGACGACCGGGCCTGTTCGGGCATCGCTTCCCGGGAATGCTCTCCATGCTGCCCTGGATGCCGGACGACGTCGCACTCTACGACCACACGCCTCTGCGCCAGACATTGGAGCGGCTTGTGGACTTCGACAGGCTGAACCGGGGCGATATCAGGCTCACCGTCGGCTGCGTCGACCTCGAATCGGGTGACGAGGTGCTGTTCGACACGACGCGCGACACGCTTGGGCCCGAGCACTTCCTGGCCAGCGCCGCGATTACGCCGATCTTTCCGCCCGTCGAGATCGGCGGCCGGCTGCTGTGCGACCCCGGCTACACCAACAATCTGCCTCTCGACGTGCCGTTCGCCGAGCCGATGAACCAGGACTTCACCTGCATCGCCGTCGAGTTGTTCAGCCTGCAGGCGGCACGCCCGGCCTCGCTCGACTCAACTGCGGAGCGGGCGAACGATCTCATCTTCGCCAGCGCCACGCGGCGGACCTTGAAGGCGCTCGAGCGCGAATATGCCCTGCGCGACCGATGGGAGCCGGAGGGCCCCAAGGCAACACTCCTTCACCTGGCCTATTACGCGGGCAGCGACGAGCGCGCCGGCAAGACCTTCGATTATTCGCCCTCCTCCATCCGCGATCGCTGGGCTGCCGGGAAGCGCGACATGGAACAGAGTCTGGCACTTCTGGACGATGCGCCCGGAAGCTCGCACCGCTTCCGCTATCTGGCTCTGGGTCCCCGGCAGGAAGCGGTGTCGGCGGAACGTGGAGCAGCAGCTGCGAGCGCCTGAGGGATCAGGGTCCGCCGGCCAGTGACCCTACCACCGCCATGGTCAGCTCGTCGAGATTGACGCGGCCTTCGATGGTGATCATTTCGGCTTCGCCGGACTTGACCCGAAGCCCCTGCTGCCCCGCCTCCGACTGACGCTTCAGCTCGGCCACGATGGCCTCGCGCACTTGATCCTCGATATTCATCGCACCCGTCCTTTCGCCATGGCGTTTCCTGCTGTCGAACGTCGGGACGGAGGACCCTGTTCCACCCCGTGCGGTATCAGGGGCCCATGGTCACTTTCTGACGAGCCTTTAAGTCTCTGAACTCCCGTGCGTCCATGGTGCCGCGCTCGTTGTTGCAGGCGGAGCAGGCCAGCACGATGTTGTCCCGGTCGAGCGGCCCGCCGAGAGACCTGGGCAGCACATGGTCGAGGGTCGCGAGATCGGGCGCCCGCTTCACGCCACGGCCCGGTCGCCGCGCCGGGATGCCGCAGTAGACGCAACGCCCTCCGTCGCGGGCAAAGATATCGTTGAAAAGCCGGATGCGCTGGGCTGCCTTCATGGCGATCGAATCTGCGCTCCTGTCATGTGGAACCGGAGGGGAAGCGGGGTGGTTGCTCCTGCAATCGAAGGAGCAGACCTAATGGTAGACACCCGCCGCAGGAATCGGAACCCTTTCGATGACGACAACGGCTACGGCGATGTGCCTCCGCGCGGCGCCGTCGGCTTCCGAGGCGAAGGCCGGGAATACCCGGGCGGCTACGGCAGCGACGCCAACGAGTTTGCCGGCGGTGTCGTCGACGACGGGCGCGGCGGCCCCCCGGACGACGAGGGATTCGATCCCGGCTACAGCCGTAATCGTTCGGGCCTGGGCGCCTTCGGGTCACGCGACCCGAACGATCCGGACGTTCGCACCGGGCGAGAGGACGGACGCTCCTCCGGCGCCCATCGCGGACGCGGTCCCAAGGGGTATAAGCGGTCCGACGAGCGCATCCATGAAGATGTGTGCGAGCGCCTCACGGAAGACCCGTTCATCGATGCCTCGAACATCGAAGTATCGGTGCAGGATGGGGAAGTGACGCTCGCCGGCACCGTGTCCAGCCGCGGCCTCAAACGCCGGGCCGAAGATCTGGCCGAACTGGCCTCGGGCGTCGCACACGTCCAGAACAACCTTCGTGTCGAAGGCGCCTGAAACCGAAAGGCTCCCATGGCGCGGGGCCCTCCGTCCCGACGCTCGCCGTCGCCGCTCAGGGAACCTCGGGCGGCAGCATCGGATGGATGATCGGCTTGTCGGGCTCCGGCGGCTGTTCGGGCAGGGGTGACGGCGCACCCGGGGGCGTCGACGGCAACGGCGTCTCCGGGGGGATCGGCATGATGGGAACCGGCTCGGTCGGCGGCGGCTTGGGATAGAATTCGTCCGGCTGCGGGCGGCTGGCACTGGTCACGGACAAGAACTTCTCCCTTGCAACATTCTGTCTCGTGTTCAACCGCCCAGGTGCGTGAAAGTTCTCCCGCGTCTGCAACGTCGTCCGCTCCCGAAACCGTCACCAAGGCGAAACCATAGGCGCAACCGAGGCTTGACCTTACGTCCGTTTGAGGCCACCACGGCAGGATGGAATCTTGAATCGGAACAGCCATGCGCGCAGTCCCATCCTTCGCCTTTCTGACGGCCCTCGTGGCGGGTTCGACCATGGCCCAGGGGGCCGATTTGTTCTTCTCGCCGGAGCCCGTCCAGGCCTCCTCGGGCTGGATCGTCACCGTGAAAGGCAATCTGCGGGTGGGGCCGTCCTATCCGGGTTCGGACGAGTTCAGCTTCATCGGCTATCCGTCCCTGAGCTTTCGCCGTGCCGGCACAGTCGAGCGCTTCAGCGCTCCCGATGACGGCCTGAGCTTCTCGTTCCTGGAGGATTCCGCGGTCCGGTTCGGCGTCGTGGGCCGCTTCGTAGGCGGGCGTTACCTGCAGGACAACCGGGAGCTCTTCGGCCTGGAGAAGGTCGACTGGGCGGTGGAGCCCGGCGTCTTCGTGGAATACTGGCCGCTCGAGTTCCTGCGGGCCCGCGCCGAGATCCGGCGCGGCTTTGGCGGCCATGAAGGCTTCGTGGCCGATTTGGGCCTCGACGCGGTCCAGCGCTTCGGAGCGTTCACCGTCTCGGTCGGACCCCGGCTTGCTCTGGGCGACGGCGAATTCACCCGCACCTATTTCGGCGTGACGCCCGCCGAGGCGGCGCTGAACGGCCAGGTGACCCCGTACCGGCCTTCCGGCGGCATCACCTCCGTGGGTGCGACGGGTGCGGTCAGCTACGACTGGTCGCAGCAATGGTCGACCACCGCCTTCGTCACCTACAAGCATCTGGTGGGCGATGCGGCCGACAGCCCGATCGTCAAGCAATTCGGCTCGGAGCACCAGGTCGGCGTCGGGCTGACGGTCTCCTATTCCTTCGGCTACACGCCTTAAGGAACCCAATCGATTTCGGGCACGAAAAAGCCGCCTCCGAGAGGCGGCTTTTTATTTCGAGGAGCGAACCTTTTCAGGCCGCGAGGCTGCTGCTCGCCGGCTCGCCGCGATAGATGCAGCCTTCCGTGGATCCGGGCATGCCGCGCTTGAGCTCCACTTCCTCGAGGTTCGGGAACCGGGCCTTCACGAGCCGCCAGATATACGTGGTGACGTTCTCCAGGGAGGCGATGCCGATCTCAGGGTTGAGATCGAGATTGCCGTGATCGAGGCCCGATCCGTGCTCGCCCTTGATCTCCTTGATGTAGTTCTCGACGTCGTAGAGATTGACCGGCCAGCCATAGACCTCGTCGACGGCTCCGCCGAAGGTGAGCTTGACGATGAAGGTATGCCCGTGCAGCCCGGAATAGGGAGCCACCGAGTGCGCGGCCTCGAACGTAAACTCGCAATATGTCTTCATTCACCTTGCTCCCGTCGCCGGTTGTTTGCTGGTCGCTGATCGAAAGCCCATGCGTGCCGAACAGTCGCTCCGCTTCGCATGTCGGCGTTCACGCAGTGGAAAATCTGCCTAGCATAGTTCGCTTCTTCGACAAAATCGCACGAAGGCGCCCTCCCTCGATCAGCAGGGTTTGAAGAACCTCGATCCATCAGCTCCTAGGCTACTCTGACCTTGTGCTTGAGAGCGTCCAGAGTGTGGACCAATTCTCGCGCCGGCTTCGGGCGCCCGAAATAATAGCCCTGCGCATCGGTGCACCCGGCCGCCTGGACCTGCCGCAGCTGATCCTCCGTCTCAATCCCTTCGGCCACGGTGGGCATGCCCAGGCTGGCGCCTAGATTGGCGACGGACTGGACGATCGCAAGGCAATCCGCCCGCTGGGACATCTCCCGGACGAAGGACTGGTCGATCTTGATCTTGTCGAACGGAAAACTGCGCAGATAGCTCAGGGAGGAGTAGCCGGTGCCGAAATCGTCCATCGCGATGCGCACGCCGAGCCGGCGCAGCTGATGCAGCGTGGAGACGGTCATCTCGTTGTCCTGGAGCAGCACCGACTCGGTGATCTCGAGCTCCAGCCGGTTCGGAGCAAGGCCTGATGCCGCCAAAGCGCGGCTGACGCTCTGCACGAGCCCCCTGTTCCGGAACTGTATCGGCGAGAGATTGACCGCCACATGGACGTCGCGGGGCCAAGTCGCGGCTTCCTTGCAGGCCTGCTCGATGATCCAATCGCCCAGGGGCGAGATGAGGCCGGTATCCTCGATCACCGGAATGAACTCGGCCGGCGGCACGAGACCGCGCTCGGGGTGATGCCAGCGCAGGAGCGCCTCGAAGCCTCCGATCTCGTTCTTCTGGATGTTGATCTGCG
>DASZBB010000227.1:0-7168 GCA_035944695.1 Microvirga sp.
GGTGTCTCCTCGGTCTCGTCCGCCTCATCCTCGTCCTGGCTGTCGAACTTGAGGCCGAACTGGACAGAGGGGTCGAAGAAGCCGGTGAGCGCATCGAACGGGATGAGCAGCCGTTCCGGGATTCCGGAGAACGACAGCCCGACCTCGAAGGTGTGCTCGGTGACGTTGAGGTCCCAGAACTGGTGCTGGAGGACGATGGTCATCTCCTGAGGATATTTCTCGCGCAGGCGGTTCGAGAGTCGAACGCCGGGAAAATCCGTCTGGAAGGAGATATAGAAATGGTGCTCGCCCGGCAGCCCGTCCTTGGCATCGATCAGCACCTTGCGCACGACGCCCTTCAGCGCGTCCTGCACCAGAAGATCGTAGCGGATCAGGTCTTTACCACCGGCCATAAGCGAGCCCTTGCAGAAACAAAAGTGGAGGCTTCTGTTGCCAGGTGCCTCCGGACCCCGCCTTACGGTGCTAACCGCAAGGGCTTTGATTCGGCTTTAGGGACCGCTTACGCAGCCACTGCAACCGGAGCATAGTTGTCGTTGGCAACTATAGATTCGGCCCGATAACGGCGGAACCATGCCGAGCGAAAGTCTACCCTTTACGCCCTCGTCGATCCTATTTCGCCCCCGCCGAAGCCCAAGCTGAGCCTGGGCTTTGGTGGAGGCGCCGGGTACCGCCCCCGGGTCCGATGGGTTTATTCCGATAGCCGTTTATCGCCATAGTCGGTCGCAAGACCGACAATCCCAATATAGGTGGCACGGATGAATTTTGAAAGGGTGGGGATCGCCGCCACACCCATGAAAATGTGACACAGACACCGGACTCATCCGTATGTTCCGTTGTCACCTTACTGGGGGTTAACTGATTCACAGAATTGGATAAGTCCCGACTCGGCGGAACGGAGCCGCTGCCCTATGATTGGGGCAGGAGCACCCCATGCAAGCCTATCTCGATCTCATCCGCCGCATCATGGACGAGGGCGTCCGCAAGGACGACCGGACCGGAACCGGGACGATTTCCGTCTTCGGCCATCAGATGCGCTTCGATCTCAGCCAGGGCTTCCCGCTCGTCACCACCAAGAAGCTGCACCTGCGCTCCATCGTCCATGAACTGCTGTGGTTCCTGAAGGGCGATACCAACATCCGCTATCTCAAGGAGAACGGCGTCTCGATCTGGGACGAATGGGCCGACGAGAACGGCGATCTCGGTCCCGTCTACGGCAAGCAGTGGCGCTCCTGGGCGAAGCCCGACGGCGGCACGGTGGACCAGATCCGCTGGGTCGTCGATGAGATCCGCCGCAATCCCGACAGCCGCCGCCTGATCGTCTCCGCCTGGAACCCGGCCGACCTCGACAGGATGGCGCTCGCGCCCTGCCACTGCCTGTTCCAGTTCTACGTCGCGGAAGGACGGCTCTCCTGCCAGCTCTACCAGCGCTCGGCGGACGTGTTCCTGGGCGTTCCGTTCAACATCGCGTCCTACGCGCTGCTCACGCAAATGATGGCGCAGGCCACGGGCCTGCAGCCCGGCGATTTCGTCCATTCCTTCGGGGATGCGCATCTCTACCTGAACCATCTGGAGCAGGCGCGCCTCCAGCTCTCGCGGGAACCGCGGGCTCTGCCGAAGTTGCGTCTCAATCCGTCCGTCCGCTCGCTCTTCGATTTCACCTATGACGACATCGCCATCGAAGATTACGATCCGCATCCGGCCATCAAGGCGCCTGTGGCAGTCTGAAGCCAGATGAATCGGCGCGAAGCGATCGAGAGCGCCGTCCGCATCCTGGCTCCGCGGATCCCGCGGCATGAATTCGAGGCTGTGACCGATCATGCCCTGGGCAGCCGCGGGCTGCACACCGCTTCGCCCGAGATGGCTGCGTGGCTGTCGCTGACATCATATATCCGGCACAGGCTGACCGACTACGACGCTCTGCTGGATGACGGCTACGACCAGGAGAGCGCCCGCTTCTTCGTGCTCGACGACATGAATGCCATCCTGGAGGAATGGGGATCTCCACGTCGCGTTCAAGCCGAGGACGAATCCGAATAGGCTCGACAGCAGCGATCACTTCCGACACAACAGCCTCATGAGTCTCGTCATCCGCAGAGCCGAGGAGCGCGATGCCCCGGTCATCTTCAGCTTCATCCGCGAACTCGCCGAATATGAACGCCTGACCCACGAGGTCGATGCGACCGAGGCCGACATCGCGAAGGCGCTCTTCGGGCCTGCCCCACGGGTTTTTGCGGATATCGCCGAGTGGGAAGGGCAATCTGCCGGCTTTGCACTCTGGTTCTACAACTTCTCGACCATCCGCGGACGTCACGGGATCTATCTGGAAGACCTGTTCGTCAGCCCTGCCTTCCGGTCCAAGGGCGTAGGGAAGGCCCTGCTGAAGCATCTCGCCCGCCGCTGCATCGATGAAGGCTTGACCCGTCTCGAATGGTGGGTGCTGGACTGGAACGAGCCGGCCCTGCGGGTCTACCGCTCCATCGGGGCCGTTCCGTTGAATGACGGGACCGTGCAGCGCATGACGGGTGAAGCCCTCAGACAATTGGCGGAGGAGCCATGACCATTCCCCTCATCCTCGTCGTCGCGGTCGCCGAGAACGGCGTCATCGGGCGCGACAATCAACTCCTCTGGCGCATCAAGACCGATCTCGGGCGCTTCCGCCGGCTCACCATGGGCAAGCCCATGATCATGGGCCGCAAGACCTTCCAGTCCATCGGCAAGCCCCTGCCGGGACGGGAGACGATCGTGCTGACCCGCGATGCGGATTTTTCGGCCAACGGGGTGCATGTGGTCCATACCTGGGATGAGGCTGTGGCCAAGGGAGCCGAGCTCGCGGCCGAGCTGGGGGCCGATTCCGTCGCCGTTGCGGGAGGAGCGGAAATCTATGCTCTGGCCCTGCCGCAGGTGCAGAGCATATTCCTGACGAAGGTTCATGTTGCGCCCGAGGGCGATGCCGTCTTTCCTGATTTCGACCGGTCACGATTTAGCGAGACGAAGCATGAAGACCATCCAAAGGGGCCCGATGACGAGCATCCGTTTACCTTTATTGATCTCGAACGACGTCCCTGACCCTGTTCAAGGTTGACGAAGCTCTCTGCAATCCCCAATTCGCAGGCTTGACAGGCGGAAGAGGCAACACCCACAACCGTCTAGAGGTTTCAGCGGCTGTCTCGGCCGTTCATCAAGAGTGAGGAAAGGCGTCCTATGCCTTGGAGTAACCAAAGCGGCGGCGGCGGCCCCTGGGGGCAACGTGGCGGATCGGGAGGCGGCAAGAGCCCATGGGGCTCCGGCGGCCCGCAGGGGAACGGTACTCCCCCCGACCTCGAAGACATTCTGCGCCGCAGCCAGGATCGCCTGAAAGACTTCATCCCCGGCGGCTCCATGGGGGGCAGGGGACTGATCATCCTCGTTCTCGGCGTGATTGCCGTGTGGCTACTCACCGGCTTCTATACGGTGCGGCCGAACGAGGTCGGCATCAACATGATCTTCGGTCGCTTTACCGGAACCTCGGGCGAGGGCCTGCGCTACAACCTGCCTTATCCGATTGGCCGGGTGGTGAAGCCCAACGTGACTGCTCAGCAGCGGGTCGAGGTGGGTTACCGCTCCACGCCGACCGGGCAAGGACGGGCGCGCGACGTGATCGAGGAAAGCCTGATGCTGACCGCCGACGAGAACATCGTCGACATCGATTTCGATGCGGTCTGGCAGATCAATCCCGCCCGTCCGCAGGACTTCGTCTTCAATTTGCAGAACCCTGAGGGCACCATCAAATCGGTGGCCGAGAGCGCTATGCGCGAGGTCATCGGCCGCCGCAACATCCAGGCGATCCTGACCACCGAGCAGGCCAGCGTCGCCCAGGAGGTGCGCGAGATCATGCAAGAGACGCTGAATGCCTATGGCGCCGGGGTGCTGATCAACGTGGTCCAGCTCCAGGCTGCCCAGCCTCCGTCCGAGGTGCGCCAGGCCTTCTTCGACGTCAACGCCGCCCAGCAGGATGCGGTGCGCGTCCAGAACGAGGCCGGCGCCTTCGCCAGCCGCGTCGTGCCTGAAGCCCGAGGCGAGGCTGCCCGTACGGTGCAGCAGGCCGAAGCCTACAGGGAGCAGTCGGTGGCCGATGCGACCGGTCAGGCGGCCCGCTTCCGCCAGGTCTATGAAGAATACCGCAAGGCTCCGGAAGTCAGCCGCGAACGCATCTTCCTCGAGACCATGGAGCGCGTCTACGGCGGTGTCGAAAAGATCATCGTGGACCAGAACGGACAGGGCGTCGTGCCCTTCCTACCGCTCAACCAGCAACCTCCGCGCCCGCAGCCGCAGGGCAATGCCGCCAACCCGCAGGGAGCCACGCGATGAACGGTTCGACTCTTCGCACGGTGATCCTGATCGCCCTGGCTCTGGTGGCCGTCGTTCTCTACAGCTCGGTCTTCATCGTGCAGCAGACCCAGTATGCCCTGGTGCTGCGCTTCGGCGCGGTGCAGTCCGCCATCTCGGAGCCGGGCCTGAAGTTCAAGCTGCCCCTGGTCGACAACGTGACCTATTTCGAGAAGCGCGTGCTCGATCTCGACCTGCCGGTTCAGACCCTTCTGTCGGCGGACCGGCAGAACCTTGAGGTCGACGCCTTCACCCGCTATCGCATCGTGGATCCGCTGCGGTTCTACCAAGCGGTCGGCAACATCGCGCTGGCTAACCAGCGTCTGCAGAGCTTCACAAATTCGGCCATGCGCAACATCCTGGCGAGCGCCTCGCGCGATGCGATTGTCCGCACCGATCGTGCGGATCTGATGAACCGCATCCAGGCCGACGTGAACCGGCAGGCGGCGAGCCTCGGCATCGAGATGATCGACGTGCGCCTCACCCGCGTCGATCTGCCCGCAGCCAACAGCCAGGCCGTCTATCAGCGCATGCGCACCGAGCGCGAGCGCGAGGCTGCGGATCTTCGCGCCAACGGTCAGCAGCAGGCGCAGACCATCCGCGCCAGGGCTGAGCGCGAGGCCACGATCATCCGGGCTGAGGCCAATCAGCGCGCTGAGGAGCTGCGTGGTCAGGGAGACGCCGACCGGAACCGCATTCTGGCCGAGGCTTTTGGGCAGGATCCCGAGTTCTTCTCCTTCTTCCGTTCGATGCAGGCTTATGAGACAGGCCTCAAGGCGGGTGATACCCGCCTCGTCTTGAGCCCAGACTCGGACTTCTTCCGTTATTTCAACGATCCTACGGGTCAAAGAAGCCGTGGAACGGCTCCCGCCCAGCCAGCTCCGGCTCAGCCGGCTCCAGCCCAATAAGCCCTAATGATGGACTTGATTGCAGCCCTCGGCCTCGCTCTCGCGGTCGAGGGCATCTTGTTTGCGGCCTTTCCGGACGGCATGCGTCGGGCCATGTACGAAGCGGCTCACAGCCCGAGCGACCAGATGCGGATCGTCGGGATCATATCGGCGGTCATCGGGCTCGGGGTGATCTGGCTGGTGCGGCAGTTCGGCTAAGGGGTGGCCAAGCCTGCGCCGCACTATCCGCTTGAATGGCGGGGCCAAATACCAATCTATATGCCTATTCTCCGAGAGAGGGTTTTCGATGAACACAGCCACGAATGCGCTGGCGCCTTCCAAGACGGCGCTGCCCCAGCGTCCCCTACGCCGGCTGGCCGCGTCCTGCTTCGCGGTCTTCACGATTGTCGCAACGGCTGCCATGCCGCTGCCCGCCTATGCCCGTTCCGCGCCCGAATCCTTTGCCGATCTGGCCGAGGAGGTCACCGGCGCCGTGGTCAACATCTCGGCTTCGACGACCGTCGAGGCTCGCAACCGGACCCTGCCTCAGCTGCCGCCCGGAACTCCGTTCGAGGATCTCTTCGAGGAGTTCTTCAACCGCCGCGGCCAAGGCGGCAACGGGGAAAGCGGCCCCTCGCGGCCGCGCAGCTCGAACTCTCTCGGCTCCGGCTTCGTGATCGACCCGTCAGGCATCGTGGTGACGAACAACCACGTGATCGGCGATGCCAATGACATCAGCGTGATCTTCCCGGACGGCACGCGCCTGAAGGCCGAGATCGTCGGCAAGGATTCCAAGGTCGACCTAGCCGTTCTGAGGGTGAAGTCCGACAAGCCCCTCAAGGCGGTGAAGTTCGGCGATTCCGAGTCCATCCGCCCCGGCGACTGGGTGATGGCCATCGGCAATCCCTTCGGCCTCGGCGGCTCCGTGACGGCAGGCATCGTGTCGGCCCGCGGCCGCAACATCGAGTCCGGTCCTTACGACAACTACATCCAGACCGACGCCTCCATCAATAAGGGCAATTCCGGCGGTCCGCTCTTCAACATGAATGGCGAGGTCATCGGCATCAACACGGCCATTCTCTCCCCGACGGGCGGCTCGGTCGGCATCGGGTTCGCGGTTCCCGCATCCACGGCCGTTCCGATCATCGACCAGCTGCGCCAGTTCGGCGAGACCCGGCGCGGTTGGCTCGGCGTGCGCATCCAGAACGTGGATGACGCCACTGCCGAGGCACTGAACCTCGGCGCGGCGCGCGGCGCCTTGATCGCCGGCATCGACGAGAAGGGGCCTGCCAAGCCCGCCGGCCTCGAGGTCGGCGACGTGATCGTTCGCTTCGACGGCCGGGAGGTCAAGGATTCCCGCGACCTGCCACGGATCGTGGCGTCGAGCCCTGTCGGCAAGGCCGTTGATGTGACCATCGTCCGCAAGGGCCAGGAGATGACCAAGCAGGTCACCCTGGGCCGTCTCGAGGACACCGAGAAGCAGGCCAGCCTGCAGCAGCCTTCGACCGAGCCGCCCTCGGTCACCCGTCAGGCGCTCGGCCTCAACATGTCCGGCATGACGGACGAGCTTCGCCGCCGCTTCAGCCTGAAGGACGACCTGAAGGGCGTGGTGATCACCCGCGTCGACCCCAACTCGTCGGCCTCCGACAAGCGGATTCAAGCCGGTGAGGTCATCGTCGAGGTCAATCAGGAGCCGGTGACGAATCCGGCCGACGTGACCAAGAAGATCGACGACCTCAAGGCACAGGGCCGCAAATCCGCGCTGCTCCTGGTGGCGAATGCCCAGGGCGAGGTGCGCTTCGTTGCCCTGTCGATTGAGTAAGCGCTTCATATAGAATTTAGGAAGGGCGGTCCTCCGGGCCGCCCTTTTTCATGTCGTATTGTTCTAAATAAAGAACAATACGGTTGACATAGCG
>DASZBB010000228.1:0-5512 GCA_035944695.1 Microvirga sp.
TGGGATTGACAAGTGATCCGGTGACGGCAGGGCTATCTCTCGCCGTGACTCTCTGACGAAAGGGATCGGTCGTCACAGGAGGCTCATACGGGCCAATCCGGACCGGGACGGCGGGAGGGCCGACGGAGCTCATTGAACGCCGTTTTCCGGCCTGCGCGGATGGCTCGTGCCGGGACCGAGACGTTGAAACCGATCCCTGGAATTGTCTGAAGCTGGCGGTATTTAGGTCGTATGATCTCATCGCGACGCTACACGATTCGCCAGTGCCTGATGGCGTTCGGCGGCGCCCTTGTGCTGCCCGGCCTCGTCTTCGCGGCCATCCTGCTGTGGCGCTATGCGAGTGCCGAGCGTCATCACTACGAGGAGGAGGCGCTCGGCACTGCGCAGCGCATCATGGCGGCGGTCGACCGCGAGCTCGTCGGCATCCAGTCGGCCGCGCAGGCCCTGGCGACCTCCTCGTCCCTGCTGGAGGGCAATTTCGAGGCTTTCCAGCGTCAGGCCGAGATGACCCTGCGGTCCTGGTCGCGGCAGCGGACGGAAGACTACGCCGTCGTGGTCCGGGACGTCGCGGGCCAGCAGGTGGCGAACACCCGCTTGCCATGGGGTTCGCCGCTGCCGAAGGGTGCCAACCTGCCGGTCGACCAGCAGGTGATCGCCACCAAGAAGCCTGTGATCCAGGACCTCTTCACCGGGGCCACCGCAGGACGCCCGATCATCAGCATCCGGGTTCCCGTCCTCAAGGATGACACCGTCACGCACGTGCTGTCGATTGCCATCGAGCCGAGGCGCATTGCCGAGATCCTTCTGGCGCAGAACCTGCCTGCCTCATGGATTGCGACCGTGATCGACCGGAGCGACCGCGTCGTGGCCCGTTCCCGTCAGCATGAGGCGTTCGTCAGCAGGCCCGCTCCGGACGAGTTCCTGAGAGCGGCCCGCGAGGCCGATGGCATTTGGGAAGGTTTCAATCTGGAGGGAACGGCGGTGCTTGGGGCCTATGCCCGCTCCGGCGTGTCCGGCTGGACCGCGTTCGTCGGTGTGCCGGCCGAAATCGTCCGGGCCCCCCTGCATCGATCCCTCTGGACCCTGTTCGGGTTCGGCGCGGCTCTGATCCTGCTGTCCCTGCTTCTCGCCCGTAGCTTCGGACAGCGCATTGCCATTCCGGTCCAGGGATTGGTGGATCAGGCCCAGCGGCTTGGCCGGGGCGCGTCCGTGGCGCCTCCTCCCACAGGACTGGTCGAGGTTGACCAGGTCGGAGGCGCCCTGGCCTCCGCCTCGCAGGACCTCCGGGAGCGGGAGGCCGCCTTGAGGGGGAGCGAGGCGCGCCTGTGGGCAACCCAGAACAATGCTGCAGTGGGCATCGCCGAGGTCGACCGCGACGGGCGCTTCGTCTCTGTGAACGAGGCTCGCTGCAAGCTCACGGGCCACACTCGGGAGGAGCTGATCGGCCAGCACTTCGGCCACGTGACGGATGCCGAGATCCTCAACCAGGACCTCAAATTGTTCGCGCGGCAGGTTGCGGGCGAGCTGGACGCCTACACGACCGACAGCAAGTTCCGGCGCAAGGATGGGAGCAGCGGTTGGGCGCGCGTGACCAGCACCGCCGTGCGGGACGCAGATGGCACGTTCCTTTATGCCGTCAGGGTGGTGGAGGACATCACCGAGCGCCGGCAGGCGGACCGCCGTCAGAAGCTGCTGATCGACGAGCTGAACCACCGGGTGAAGAATACGCTGGCGACCGTCCAGTCCCTGTCCTGGCAGGCCAGTCGTTCGGGCGCACCGCCGCAGGTGGCGCAGGAACGTTTCCAGGAGCGCCTGCTGGCCCTCTCGCGCACGCACAACCTGCTCAACGAGACGCACTGGGAAGGCGCCGCGCTCAGGGCGATCCTGGAGACCGAGCTCCTGCCCTATGCAACGGACGCCCTGCGCATCCGTCTCAGTGGACCCGAGCTGCGGCTGCCGCCCAAGCCGGCGGTGGTGCTCGGCATGGCGTTCCACGAGCTTGCCACCAATGCGGTCAAGTACGGCGCCCTCTCAATTCCATCAGGCTGGGTGCAGGTCGATTGGGCCGTCCAGGAGCGGGGGAGTGAGATCGTACTGACACTCGATTGGGGTGAGTTCGAAGGGCCTGCGATCGAGATGCAGCCGCGTCCTGGCTTCGGCTCGCGTCTCCTGCGGCAGACGATCACCCGGGAACTCGCCGGTCAGCTCGATATCCGCTTCGAGCACGAGGGGGTGCGTTGCACCATGATCGTTCCGATCGGGCCGGCGGAGCGACAGGCGGCCTGAGGCTGAACTGGCCTCGAAGCGATCCGTCAGCTTACCTTAGCAGGCCTCGCTATCCCTTTGTCTTCGGTCGTCGCATTCGCCACCGATCCAAGTCCATATGCTGCTCGGGAACGGCCCGTCGTCATGAGAGCCAGAACCTGATCACGAGACTGACCGCTGCGGTCGTGCCCACGCCCGCGGCCCAAAGGCCCACGAACCACAGCCATCGGCGCAGGGCGGAGTTTGGCTCGGTCATGGTGCGCATCAATGATAGCCCTCGTGTCCGGTCTTGCCGCGAAACACCCAGTACGAATACCCCGTATAGGCGAGAATGATCGGGATCAGCACGCTCGCGCCCACAAGCATGAATTGAAGGCTCGCCTGCGGCGCGGCGGCTTCGTGGATGGTGACGGCGTTCGGCACCACGTGCGGGAACATGCTCACGCCCAACCCAAGCAGGCAGAGGGCGAACAGTCCCAGGGTCAGCAGGAACGGCCAATACTCCCAGCGGCGCACCAGACTCACCAGCAGCGTGCCGGAGCAGAGGCAGACCAGCAGCGGCACCTGGGCGGTGAACAGCACCTGCGGCCAGGCGAACCAGCGCTCGTAATAGGCACCGCTGAGGAACGGCGTTGCCGCACTGACCAGGCCGATGCAGCCGATGAGTGCGACGGCGAGTTTGCCGGCAAGGCGGTAGCTGTGGTTCTGGACGGCACCTTCGGTTTTCATCACCAGCCAGGTCGCCCCGAGCAGCGCATAACCAACCACGAGGCTGACGCCGACCAGCGTGCTGAACGGCGTGAGCCAGTCCCACCATCCGCCGGCATAGGAGCGTCCTTCCACAGCGATGCCCTGAAGCAGGGCGCCGAGCGTGATGCCCTGCGCGAGCGTCGCGACGATGGATCCCGTCGTAAACGCGACGTCCCAGTAACGGCGATGGCCCGGATCTCGCCAACGGAACTCGAAGGCGACGCCGCGAAAGATCAACGCCAGCACCATGGCGATGATGGGCGCGTAGAGAGCCGGCAGGATGATCGCGTAGGCGAGCGGAAAAGCCGCCATGAGGCCCCCGCCGCCGAGCACCAGCCAGGTCTCGTTGCCGTCCCAGACGGGGGCAACCGAGTTCATGGCGCTGTCGCGCTCCGGTCCCGGAGCGAAGAACGGGAACAGGATGCCGATGCCGAGATCGAAGCCGTCCATCACCACGTACGCAAAGACCGCGAACGCAATGACGAAGGCCCAGAGGGTCGGGAGATCGAAAACAGGGATCATGGTTCAAGCCTCTGCGCCGAGGGTGCGGCCCGGATCGACCGAGGGAGCCGGGGTGATGCCGGCGGTGCGGATGGGACGGTCGGGACCCACCTCGGGCCCGGTCTCGCCCGGATGCGGAGCCTTGCCCATGAGCTTGAGGATGTACCCGGTGCCGGCCCCGAACACGATGAAGTAGACCACGATGAAGGTCAGCAGCGATGCGGCTACGGCGGGGGCCTCAAGCGGGGAGGCCGATGCCGCTGTCCTGAGCAGGCCGTAGACCGTGAAGGGCTGCCGGCCGACCTCGGTGGTGACCCAGCCGGCGATCACGGCCACAAAGCCCGCAGGACCCATCGCGAGTGCGAGCCAGTGCAGCGGGCGCCATTCGTAGAGCCGGCCGCGGAATCGTGCCCAGAGGCTGAGCAGTCCGAGGCCCAGCATGAGGAAGCCGAGGCCCACCATGATGCGAAACGACCAGAACACCACCGGCACGTAGGGCCAGTTGGCGCGATCGACCGTGTCGAGCCCGGCCATGGGCGCGTTCAGGTCATGCTTGAGGATGAGCGAGGACGCCTTCGGGATTGCGATGGCATTGCGCACCGTGCCGGCCTCCTGGTCGGGAAGGCCGAACAGGATCAGGGGAGCGCCCTCGGGATGGCTCTTGAAGTGGCCTTCCATGGCCATCACCTTGGCGGGCTGGTGCTCCAGGGTGTTGAGGCCATGCATGTCGCCGGCGAAGATCTGGAGCGGGGCGACGACCGATATCATGCCCATGGCCATCGAGAACATCACCCGGGCGCCCTTGTTGGCGCGCTCGCGCAGCAGGTGCCAGGCGCCGACGCCGCCGACCACCAAGGCTGTGGTCAGATAGGCGGCCAGGACCGTGTGGACGAGGCGGTACGGGAAGGACGGGTTGAAGATGATCGCCCACCAGTCCCGCGGCACGAATTGTCCGGCCTCGTTGATGCCGTAGCCGACGGGGGTCTGCATCCACGAGTTCGCGGACAGGATCCAGAAGGCCGAGATGAAGGTGCCGACGGCGACCGCAAGCGTGGCGGTGAAATGCAGCCTCGGGCCGACCCGGCCCATGCCAAACAGCATGATGCCGAGGAACCCCGCCTCCAGGAAGAAGGCGGTCATGACCTCGTAGGCCATCAGCGGCCCGATAACCGGCCCGGCCCTGTCGGAGAACACGGCCCAGTTGGTACCGAACTGGTAGGACATGACGATGCCCGAGACCACGCCCATGGCAAACGCCAGGGCGAAGATCTTGAGCCAGTACTTGAACAGGTTGAGGTAGACCTCGCGCCCGGTCCACAGCCACAGCCCCTCCAGCACGGCGAGATAGCTCGCTAGCCCAATGGAGAACGACGGGAAGATGAAATGGAACGAGACCGTGAACGCGAACTGGAAACGCGCCAGGAGCAGGGCGTCGAACTGGTCGAACATGTCACTTGTCCTTCACATCGTCGCGGCGGCTCTTCTTCGATCCCGGCACGACGAACAGGCGGTCCTTTATCTCCAGGATCTTCTGCACCTTCGATCCCAGGGTCAGGAGCTGGACTAGGCGCTCGGTATCGAGCCGCTGCACGTCGGCGTACCAGCCCGTTAGCAGTTCGAAGAGATCGTGCATTGCGCGCATGCGCTCTTGGGCGTGGCGCTCCTCGGCGCTTGCGGGCTCCTGCATGAGCACCTCACGCAGGAGCGTCATGGTTGGGTCGATCTCCCGCTTCTTGCGCTCCTCGACAAGCGTGCGGACGATCTGCCAGATGTCGTCGGGGGTCGCAAAGTAGTCGCGCCGGTCGCCCGGCTTGTGCTGGAGCCGGACAAGGTTCCAAGCCTGGAGTTCCTTGAGCCCCATGCTGACGTTGGAGCGGGACACACCGAGCCGCTCGACGATGTCCTCGGCGTTCAGCGGCTCCTTGGAGAGGTAGAGCAAGGCGTAGATCTGGCCGACGGTGCGGTTGATGCCCCAGCGGGAGCCCATCTCGCCGAA
>DASZBB010000229.1:0-2404 GCA_035944695.1 Microvirga sp.
TACATAAGTCATTTTTTCGCCCTTCGAACGCCGTTCGGCTTCCCGAAAGTCAGCCGGATGGGTGAGCTTCGTGTTATCCGCGTCACCCTTGAAGACATGAACCGGCAGGCCGGCCCATTCCGCCAGGGCTCCGTCATCGGTGAACGTGTCCAGGTTCGCAGCGGCAGCGCTCCGGTGAGCATCGAGGAGGAGGGGAAAGCGGAAGGCCTGCGGCGTCTGCACAGCCCTGAGCTTCGAGCGATCCGGCGTGGAAAGCACCTCGGATCGCTCCCCGATCACCTTGATCGTGTCCGTGACGGGTGTCCCCGGAACCGCTGCACCCCATTTCTTTCCGGCTTCAATGGCGCGGTCGATGAGATCGGGACCGGCAAAAGGGCGCGCTGCGTCATGAACGAGAACGATCTCCGGGTTCAGATCGACGAGGGCTTCAAGTCCGTTTCGCACCGAAATCTGCCTTGTCGCACCGCCGTGGACGCATGGCAGAATTGCCGAAGGGGGGGATGGTAACGCCCGAATCGTATCGTCATAGAATTCTCGGTCGTCAGGATGGATCACCACGGCGGTGTAGCTGATCCCAGGGTGCGAGAGAAAAATCGACAAGGCTTTTGCCAAGACGGGCTGGTTCTGAACCACCCGGTACTGCTTCGGGACCCCTTCTCCCGCTCTTGATCCACGTCCGGCGGCAACGATGAGGGCGGCAACTGACATTCGCGGCAAGCTCTCCGTAATGAACGCTCTCCTAAGCGTGAGGTGGAAAGAAGGCAAATCCAGACGTGAGGGCTTGCACCGAAGAGCGAATTGGCTATTGATTAGGCATAATGAGTTCTGATCAAAAAATAGGCGCAGCCGGTTTCAACATCGGTCCTGAGCGGGTCGAAACGGCAGCCATCCTCGCACCTCTGTCCGGCGTCACGGACGTCGCCTTCCGGCGCATTGCCAGGCGCCTTGGAGCTGGCCTCGTCGTGTCCGAAATGGTGGCGTCGGATGAGTTGGTCCAGGGCTCGGAGGAGGCACAACTGAGGGCCGAAGGGGCGGGAATCGAGCCGCATGTGGTTCAGCTCGCCGGCTGCGACTCTTACTGGATGGCCGAGGCCGCCCGAATCGCCGAAGGGGCAGGGGCTCGCATCATCGACATCAACATGGGCTGCCCGGCCAAGCGGGTGATCGGCGGCTATGCCGGATCTGCTCTCATGCGCGATCTCGATCTTGCGGCCCGGCTCATCGAGGCGACTGTGAAGGCGGCCAATGTTCCGGTGACCGTGAAGATGCGGCTCGGCTGGGATCATGACACGATCAACGCGCCGGAACTCGCCCGCCGGGCCGAAAGCCTCGGCGTGCAGGCCGTCACGGTGCATGGCCGCACCCGCCAGCAATTCTACAAAGGTCAGGCCGACTGGACGGCGATCGCGGCCGTTGTTCAAAACGTCCGCATTCCTGTCATTGCCAACGGCGACATCGCGTCGCTCGATGATGCGAAGCGATGCCTGGCGGCCTCGGGCGCCACTGCCGTGATGGTCGGACGCTCCGCTGTCGGAAGGCCTTGGCTTGTCGGCCAGATCGGGGCCGCCCTGCAGGGCGTGACGATTCCCGATCCGTCGCCGGAGGCGATGACCGAGATCGCCATGGAGCACTACGACGGGCTCCTGTCGCTCTATGGCCAGAACGTCGGGATCCGTCATGCTCGCAAGCATCTGGCGGCCTATGCGGATGTGGCCATTGCTTCGGGCTTCCAGGTCGCGGCGAGCGTCCGAACGGCTCTCGTGACGTCAGAGGAACCCCAGACGGTGTTTGCCCTGCTGCGCTCCCTCTACAGTCGCCAGGACCGGGAGGCGGCATGACGATGGCAGCCATGAACGATCTCATCATGAACGCGCTTCCGATTCCGGTTCTGACCGTCGGGCCGGAGCACAGAATCGTGCACGCCAACGCGGCGGCCGAATCCTTCTTCGAGATGAGCCTGCGCATGATGCTGCGCCAGAAGCTCAGCGACTTCCTGCCTTTCGGTTCGCCGGTGATGGCCCTGGTCGAGGACGTTCGCCAGCGGGGATCGAGCGTCAGCGAGCATCGCGTCGACATCGGCAGCCCACGCCTTGGCGCGGAGCGCATCGTGGATGTCTCGGCCAGTCCGTTGGGCGACGACGGCGACAACGTGATCGTCATGCTGCAGGAGCGGACCATCGCCGACAAGATGAACCGCCAGCTGACCCATCGCGGCGCGGCCCGGTCGATCACGGCGCTGGGAGCCCTGCTGGCGCACGAAATCAAGAATCCCCTGTCCGGCATCCGTGGGGCGGCGCAACTCCTCGAGCAATCGGCAAGCGAGGACGACCGGCTGCTGACGCGTCTCATCTGCGACGAGACGGACCGGATCGTGAAGCTCGTGGAGCGCATGGAGCTGTTCGGC
>DASZBB010000230.1:0-11899 GCA_035944695.1 Microvirga sp.
GAGAGGGGTCGGGCAAGCGGGGCCGGGATCGGACTTTGGTCTTTGCTCCTTTCGGAGCAGGGGAGGGAATATCATCCCGGATGCTGCAGGCGATCCGGGACCAGGCGGTCCGGTCCCCTATTCCGGCACATAGCGCGGGTAGGTCGCCTTGCTGGCCCGCGCAAAGGCCAGGTCGATCTCCACGGTGGCGTAGGGCGCCTCCGGGGTTGTCTCGGCCAGCACGTTGCCCTCCGGGTCCACCGCCCAGCCGAGCCCGCCGCAATTGGCCTTGTGGCCCTGCGGCGCCCAGAGGTTGGACGACAGGCAATAGGCGCCCGAACAGACCGCCGCCGCTTGGCCACCGGCCAGCCACTTGCGGGTGGACCCATGCGGCGTCGCCCGCGGCACGCACAGGAGATCGGCGCGGCTCGCCGCGTAATGGCGCGCCCATTCGAAGAACCACATCTCGGTGCAGATCTGCACGCCGATGCGCATGCCCAGCGCCCGGGCGATGTCGAAGGTGCCCGGACCGCGCTCGTACCAGGTATGCTCGTGGTAGCCCTCCTCGTCGGGAAGATAGTATTTCTGATGCACGGGCACGGCGCCCGTCTCCTCCGTCCAGAGATAGGCCTCGTTGCGCCGGCTGCCGTGGGGCAAGACGATGGGCCGCGTGCCCATCACGGCTTTGGCGTTCAACGCCGACATGCGCGCGATGCGCTCTTCATGCGAAGCCACCGCCTCCTGCCATCGGCCGGCATCCGGCACGGGATCGGCCGCCAGCCACTCGCCGAAGCACATCTCCGGCACCAGCAGGAAATCCGACGCCTCCTTGGCTACGTGCGCGGCAAGGCCTTCCAGTGCCTCGTCCAGGCGATCCGGGCGACAGTCGATCTGACAGACAGTCACTCTCATGGCGTCTCAGCCCCTTTCTTTCCCCACTGAAGGCAAGCTTGGCACTGCTTGCCTTCAACAGAAAGTGCCTCCCTCCTTGCGAGAGGTGCATATATGAAGCGATTTGCACATACATTCTGACGAAATGCGCCCATGCTGGACCGCACCGACCAAGAGCTGCTCCTTCTGCTTTCAGAGAATGCCCGCCGACCGGCGGCCGATCTCGCGCGAAGTCTTCGGATCTCCCGGGCGACGGTCCAGAGTCGGATCGCACGGCTTGTCGATCTCGGCATCATTCGCCGCTTCACGGTGGAACTGGGCACCGAGGAGGCGGAAAGGCTGATCGAAGCTTTTGTGCTCGTACGACTGACGGCAAAGGACAGCGCGCCAACCATCGATGCGATCAAGCGAATCGAAGCCGTAACCTCGGTTTATACACTCAGTGGGCGCTTCGATCTCATCGCGGACATCCGCATCCGTACCATGAGCGAACTCGATACGGTCCTGCTGAGGATCCGAAGCCTCCCCGACGTGCTGGAAACGGAGAGCAGCGTCAGGATGACGAGGCGCAAGTGAGGACCGCCCGCCCGCTGCGAGTTCCGCTGCTGATCGTAAGTGCCGTGAATCTGGCCCGGCTGCGGCGAAGGTGCCGATATCAGGGATCCGCAAGCCCTCCCAGAGAAGCGTGTGATTCAAGTTTTCCTACAGCCTAGCCATCCCGCACACGACGGCCCATTCCTCGTTCGTCACCTGCACGGACTCTTGAAGTGCATTGACTGACCCAATACACAGCCGCGCCAAGCAACAGGGCGAGAACGGCCCAGGACGCTGAAGCGTCGTATCACGCCAAGCTTTGCCGCGTTCATTGCCCGTTGTCGATATCGACGGAGCGGCAAACGCCTCCCACAGGGCATTGGGCGACGTCAGCAGGCCGTACCATCTGTCCGCGGATGCAGAAGCTCTCATCGCGTACGTAACGGTCGTAGGTCGTTGAACCCGTGCGCAGCACCACGGCTCCTCGAGAGGCCACGACGCTCCGCGCCTGATCGCAGCTCATACTGAGCGTTGTCGGCCCCGATTGTGCCACGGCGGCTGTCGAGAAGCCTACGATGACGAGAGGCGCAAAGACGAGTTTCATGCTGTTGTTCCTTGGACTGCTTCGAAGCCCAGAAACAAACTCGGCCACCCCCCTGTTCCACCATGGGTCTTCCAAGAAATCCATATGGTCCGGTGTTCTAGAAGGTGAGGCTACGCAACTCGATCGTTTCGTGAAAAATCAACGGTCAAGGCGCTCGGCGTGCACAACTTCCTGATCATCGGATGGAAGCAGGGCGGGCCCGGTCATCACCTCCCCGGACTTCTTCCGGGGATCGGTGCCGGTGACGCCGGTTGAGTGTGGCTCCGTGCTCGTCCGATCGGGATGGTCGGGACAAGCCCGGCCATGAGGGGTGGGTGTCCTCCCGGGCGGCCGCAAGACCGGGCAAGGGATCCAGAGCGCAGAACGTGTGAGTGGATTCCTTCCCCTCCGCTGCGCGTCCCTCCGGGAACGACGCGGAGGTCTTACAATCCGCCCATCCGGCACACGATCGCCCATTCCTCGTCGGTCACCGGCTGCACCGACAGGCGGGAATTGTTGATGAGGATCATCTTTTCGAGGCCGGGCTCTCTCTTGATCTCGTCGAGGGTGACCGGGCGCTTGAAGGGCTTCACCGCCTTGATGTCGACCATGCCGAACTTGCCGGTCTCGTCCGTGTGATCGGGGTAGTATTCCTTGATCACCTCGACGATGCCGACGACGGCCTTTCCCTCGTTGGAATGGTAGAAGAAACCCTGCTCGCCCCTTTTCATGGCCATCAGGTTCTGCTTGGCGACATGGTTGCGCACCCCGTTCCAGTGGGTGCCCTTCGCGCCTTCCGCGACCTGCTGGTCCCAGGACCAGACGGAGGGTTCGGACTTGTAGAGCCAGTGAGCCATTGACGCTTACTCTTGGTGTTCAGTGTTCGGACTTGATCGGACGGTTCATCAGCCCGTCGACCGCCTGATCGAGGGTCCATGCGCCGGACAGGACCCGGTCGACGGCTTCCGCGATCGGCATGTCGATGGACTTCACGCGTGCCAGCGCCACGAGGGCGCCGGCAGTCGCCGCGCCTTCCACCAGCTTGCCGCCGGCGGCCTCTTCAACGCTCATCCCCTGGCCGAGGCGCTGGCCGAAGGCGAAGTTGCGGGAATGGGCCGACGAGCAGGTGAGCACCAGATCGCCCAGTCCCGAGAGCCCCATCAGGGTCTCGGGCTCCCCGCCATAGGCGCGGGCGAAGCGCAGGAGTTCGGCGAAGCCCCGGGCGATGAGCGCCGCCTTGGCGCTCTCGCCGAGGCCCTTGCCGGCCACGGCGCCGCACGCGATGGCCAGCACGTTCTTGGCCGCGCCGCCGATCTCGACGCCGCGCACGTCGCCCCGGTGATAGACGCGCAGCGTCGGGCCGGAGAGGGCGGTCGCCAGATCCTCCGCGAGAGCCGCGTCCCGGCAGGCGAGCGTCACGGCGGTGGGAAGTCCCCGAGCCACGTCGTCGGCGAAGCTGGGCCCTGAGAGCACGGCGACGGGCGAACCGGGGCGCACCTCCTCAACCACGTCGCAGAGAAAGGTTTGGCTCTCGCGCTCAATGCCTTTGGCGCAGAGCACCAGCGGCGATGCGGCGGGCAGAACGGAGGAGAGCGCTGCCGTCATCTCCCGAGTCGTCTGCGCGGGCGTGACGAGAAGGACGGCGCGGGCGGCCGCGAGATCGGCCAGGGCGGCGGTTGGGCGGATGCGGTCGTGGAGCTTCACGCCGGGCAGGAAGCGTTCGTTGCTGCGGGCGGCGGCCAGCGCCAGCGCCTGCTCGGGCGAGCGCATCCACAGCACCACGTCGTTGCCGGCAATGGCCGCGGCGTTCGCAAGTGCCGTTCCCCAGGCGCCGGCTCCGGCGATACCGATCATTCCCATGAGCTGATTGTCCCGTTCACGATGGATTGGCCCCGAAGAAGGCCTGCCGCGAGATCCGGTAGAGCACATGCCTGCGCAGAGGGTGGTGATCGGGAACGGCTGGATGGTCGAAATCCTCTGCGGGATCGTGCGTCATGCCAAGCCGATGCATCACCTTCCGGGAAGGCTCGTTCATGCGCGACGTGTAGGCGACGACCTCCTGCAAGTCGCTCCGTTCGAAGATGTCGCGGAGCGCTGCGCGCGCGGCCTCCGTGGCATAGCCCCTGCCCCAATAGGTCGGCACGAAATGCCACCCGACATCGACGCGCGGCTGAAAAGGCATCTCGCGGAGGATTTTTCTCAGGCCGGCCACGCCGATGAAGGCCGAGATTTCCGGAAGCTCTACCACCCATTGGTCGAAGCCGTGACGTTCGAAGCCCTCCGCATGGAGTCTTGCATCCGCTTCGCCCTTCTCGATCGGCATCGTGCCGGGAAAGAAGCGCCGCACCTCCGGATCCGCCTGGAGGGCCGCATAGCGGGCGACGTCCTCCTCGCGCCACCGGCGCAGGATCAGCCGCTCGGTGCGGATCTCGTCCGGACAGGGGAGCATCACGCCTTCGCCCCGGCCTCGTCCCGGCTCGTGTCCAGCGGCCAGCGGGCGCGGGCCGGGGCCGCGATGTCGTCGATGAGGCCGAGCCGCATGCGCTCCAGGCCCGCCCAGGCGATCATCGCGCCGTTGTCGCCGCACAGCGCCAGCGGGGGGGCGACGAGCTTGAGGCCGGCCTCCACGGCGAGCCGCTGCAGCCCCTGGCGCATGCTCTGGTTGGCCGCGACGCCGCCCGCCACCACCAGAGCGGCCGGATGTCCGGCGATGTCGCGGAAGGCGCGAAGGCCCACGCGGGTGCGGTCCACCACCACGTCCACGATGGCGGCCTGGAAGCCGGCGCAGAGATCGGCGATGTCGCTGGCCGTCAGCGGGGCGATCTTCTCCGCCTCGATGCGCACGGCGGTCTTGAGGCCGGAGAGCGAGAAGTTGGGTTCCGCGCGCCCCTGCATGGGACGCGGGAAGGCGAAGCGCTCCGGATTGCCCTTGGCGGCCTCCTGCTCCACATGCGGGCCGCCGGGATAGGGCAGCCCCAGCATCTTGGCGACCTTGTCGAAGGCCTCGCCGATGGCGTCGTCGATGGTGGTGCCGAGGCGGACGTAATCGCCCACGCCGCGCACCGCCACGAGCTGGGTGTGGCCGCCGGAGGCGAGAAGCAGGAGATAGGGGAAGCCGATGCCGTCGGTGAGGCGTGCGGTCAGCGCATGAGCCTCGAGATGGTTCACCGCCATCAGGGGCTTGCGGGTGACGAGCGAGATGGCCTTGGCGGTGGTCAGACCCACCAGCACGCCGCCGATCAGGCCGGGGCCGGCCGCCACCGCGATGCCGTCGAGATCCTTCACCGTGCAACTGGCGCTCTTGAGCGCGCGCGCCACGAGCCGGTCGATCACCTCCACATGGGCGCGGGCCGCGATCTCCGGCACCACGCCGCCGTAGCGGGCATGCTCGGCGATCTGGCTCAAAACCTCGTTGGAGAGGATCTCGCCGCGTCCGTCGAAGCCGACGCCGACCACGGCGGCCGCGGTCTCGTCGCAGGTGGTCTCGATGCCTAGAATGCGCATGATCGTGGGCTGCTCGATTAAGGGATCGTCCGGGCTTCCGGCCCGGCGCTCCTCCCCCTATAGTCCGCCGCGCCGCACAAGATCAAACCCATAGCGCGCAGGACAGGAGACTTCAGGCAGAATGGCCTCTTCACCCACCCTGGTCATCGGTACGCGAGGCAGCCCCCTGGCGCTCGCGCAGGCCCACGAGACGCAAGACAGGCTGGTCGCCGCCCATGGCTGGACCGTGGAGCACCTGCCCCTGTCGATCATCAAGACCACGGGCGACGCCATCCAGGACCGGCCCCTCTCGGAGGCCGGCGGCAAGGGACTGTTCACCAAGGAGCTCGACATCGCGCTCCTCGACGGCTCCATCGACCTTGCCGTCCACTCGGCCAAGGACCTGCCGACCGCCCTGCCCGAGGGCATCGTCATCGCCGGGTTCCTGCCCCGCGAGGACGTGCGCGACGCCTTCATCAGCCATCGCTACGGGAGCCTGAGCGATCTGCCGCAGGGCGCCATCGTCGGCTCCGCTTCCTTGAGGCGTCAGGCGCAGATTCGCCGCCTGCGGCCGGACCTCCAGGTCACGCTCCTGCGCGGCAACGTGCAGACCAGGTTGGCGAAACTCGAGCGCGGCGAGGTCGACGCGACCCTGCTCGCCATGGCGGGCCTGCGCCGTCTCGGGCTCACCGATCACGTGACCACCGTGCTCGACACCGACGATTTCCTCCCGGCCGTGGGCCAGGGCGCCATCGCGGTGGCGATCCGCGCCGAGGACGAGCGGGTGCGCGCGGCCCTGCAGCCGATCCTCGATGCGCCGACCGGTCAGGCGCTCGCCGCCGAGCGCGCCTTCCTCACCATCCTCGACGGCTCCTGCCGCACGCCGATCGCCGGCCATGCGAGGCTGATTGGGAACGAGCTTGAAATCCGCGGCCTCGTGCTGCGCCCCGACGGATCCGAGAGCCTGGAGGCGGTTCGCCGCGGCTTGCCGGACGACGCGGTAGCGCTCGGGCGAGAGGCCGGCTCGGAGCTGCGCGCCCGCATGCCGGCCGATTTCCTGAAAGCCTGATGCGGGTTCTCGTCACCCGCTCGGCCGGCGATGCCGAACGCACGGCGCAAAGGCTCACGGCGCTTGGCCATGCGGCGTGCCTTGCCCCCGTGACGCGGATCGTGCCGACCGGGGATCCCGCGCCCGACGCGCCTCACGATGCCCTCATCGTGACCAGTGCCCATGCGGCCGATGCCCTGGCCGGGCTCGACCGGCACAAGCCCGTCTTCGCCGTCGGCGCGCGCACGGCCGATGCGGTGCGTGCGCAGGGATTTGCCCACGTGGCCGTGGCGGAGGGTGATGCGGTGTCGCTGTCGCTGTCGCGGCTGATTCGCGGGAGCCTGCCGGCCGGCCTCGTCCTTCTCCACGTGACGGGGCGGCACCACAAGGAGGAGCCGGCGGCATCCCTGCGGGCGGCGGGCTTCGCCGTGCTGCAATGGGAGGCCTATGAGGCGAAGGCCGTCGAGACATGGCCCGAGGCCGCGGTCGAGGCCCTGCGCACTGGCCAAATCGGCGCCGCGCTCCATTATTCACGAAGGAGCGCGGATCTCGTCATCCGGCTGGCCGGGGAGGCGGGGCTGGCGTCGAACCTGCGGGCCTTTCCGCATCTCTGCCTGTCGGCCGACGTGGCCGCGCCTCTGACTGCGGCCGGCGCTGCGACCCTCGTGGCGGAGGACCCCTCCGAGGATGCGCTGCTCAGGCTCCTCGACCCGTCCATGGGCCCTGTCGCCGCTTCGTAGACGGTGATGCCGTTAGGAAGCTTTGCCATACGGAGAGGATCGTGGTCCGATGGGCCCGTTCGTTTTTCGAGGATCGTATCGCCGGGAGGGAACGAAACGCTGCGCCCAAGCTTGCCTCAATTGCCTTTCACACTGACCTTTTGAAGATCTCGCGCCTGGCGCGACCCGTGCAAGAGTGACCCGTGACCGATTCATCTGATCCCCGCCGTCCGAAATCGTCCCGCAAGAAGCCCTCGCGTGAGCCGGCAACCCTCGACCTGAAGGCCACCGTGATCGACGACGGAATCGCCCCGGCCGGCCCGCCGGGCGCCGAGGTCCAGGATGCGCCCGGGCCAGGCACGCCGGAACAGGACACGGCCGGACAGGACACGGCCGGACAGGACACCCTTGGGGCTGTGGCTCCCGCCTCGGAGACGATTCCTGCAGGCGATACGACGGATGGAAGGCCCGCCGAGACCATCGCCAGCGGCAGCGTGCCTCCCGCCGAGGACGTGGTGGCGTCGCCCGAGGCCAGTCTCGATTCGGGAGCCGGCACCGATACGCTCCCGCCCGGAGCCTCCGTCGAGGAGCCTGGAAGGCCGGATACCACGTCTTCCGAAAGCTCCTTCCAGGAGCCTTCCCCATCGCGGACACGCGACGATGCCGTGCCCCCGCCGCCACCCGTGCCCGAGCGGCGCAGTTCCGTTGGCGCCCTGATCGGATCGGGCCTGCTCGGCGGCCTCGTCGGCGCGGGTCTCCTCTACGGGATGCAGGCCTGGCAGGAAACGTCGCAACAGGGGCAGCCGGTGGAACTGCGCCTGGCGCAGCTCGAGCAGCGCGTGGGAGCCCTCCGGCAGCCCGGACCGCCCGGTCAACCCCAGGGCAACGTCCAGGCCCTGGCGGAGCGCCTCCAGGCCCTCGAAACCGCCCGGGGAGAGTTGGATCAGCGCCTCCAGGCCGTTCAGGGCACGGCCCAGCAGGCCGCGAGCCAAGCCGAGGCCGCCCTGAACCGTCCCGCTCCCGAGGCGCCGCAGCCGACGCCCCAGAACGAGGCGGCGCTCGCCGAGATGGGGAATCGCCTCTCCGCCCTGGAGGAGCAGGTCCGGGCCAATGCCCAGAACGCGACCAATGCCGCGACCGCGTCGCAGGATCTCGACCGTCGCCTCACGGACCTGGACCGGCGCCTTGCCGATCAGGACCGCCGCTTCGGCGAGGCGGAACGACGCTTTTCTGACACCGAGCGCCGGTTTGCGGACACCGACCGGCGCTTCTCCGAGCAGGAGCAGCGCCTGGCGGCCCTCTCCCAGCAGGCGGCGGAGAACACGCGCAATGCCGAGGCCGCCGGCCAGACCGGCACCAAGGTGGTTCTCGCCGGTCGCCTGAACGATGCCCTGACAAACGGGACGCCGTATGCCGAGGTGCTCGAAGGGGTGAAGAAGGCCGGGGCCGAGGCAGGACGCGTGGCGCCCTTGGAACCCTTTGCCCAGCAGGGTGCGCCGACGCCCGAGGCGCTCGCCCGCAGCTTCGAGCCGGTCGAGACGGCGATCCTGCGCGAGAGCCGCGGTCCGGCGGAGGGCTGGACCGACCGGCTCCTGCGCATGGCCGACCGGGTGGTGACGGTCCGGCCCGTGAACGAACCGGGCTCCACCGGCGTTCCGGCTCTGGTCGCCCGCATCCGGCAGGCTCTGGAGCGCGGCGACGTGGTGGAGGCCGCAGCCGCCTGGGACGCCCTGCCCGAGCCGTCGCGCCAGCTCTCCGAGGCCTGGGGCCGGCAGGTCAAGGCGGTCGCCGCGGCGCATCAGGCGGCCCGGGCGATCAGCTCCGACGCGCTCGCCACCCTCAACCGTACGACGCAATAAAAGGATCTGCCCCGCATGTGGCGCGCTCTTGTTTTCATCGGTCTTCTCTGCGTCGCGGCCTTCGGCGCGGTCTGGCTCGCCGATCGGCCGGGCACGGTTCTGATCACCTTCGGCGGCTATGAGGTCCAGATGTCGGTGGCGGTGGCCGCCATCGCCCTGGCCGGCCTGGCCCTGGCCCTGGCCCTGCTCTGGTCCCTGGTCACCGGCCTCATCCAGCTTCCTACTCGCCTCACCTTCGCCTCGCGGGCGCGCCGGCGCTCCCGGGGCTACCAGGCCGTCTCGCGCGGGATGGTGGCGGTCGGGGCCGGCGACACCATCGCGGCCCGCCGCTATGCCAACGAGGCCGAGCGCCTTCTGGGCAAGGAGCCCCTGACGCTCCTGCTCAAGGCGCAGGCCGCCCAGGTGTCCGGCAACCGGGAGGTGGCCGAGGCCGCCTTCCGGCAGATGATGGACGAGGACGAGACGCGGGTTCTCGGCCTGCGGGGTCTCTTCGTCGAGGCCCGGCGCCGGGGCGATGCGGAGGCCGCGCAGGAATACGCGTCCGAGGCCGTGCGCCTGGCGCCGGCGGCCGCCTGGGCAAGCGATGCGGTTCTCGAGGCGCGTTGCGCCGAACGGGATTGGCGCGGAGCGCTCGAAACCGTCGAGCGGCGGACCTCGCTCGGCCTCCTCGACAAGAAGACGGCCCGACGCCACCGGGCCGTCCTGCTGACGGCGGATGCCCTGGAAAGGGTCGATCACGACCCGGAGGGCGCGCTCAGAAGCGCCCAGGATGCGGTGAGGCTCGCGCCCGATCTCGTGCCGGCCGCAGCGCTGGCCGGCCGTCTGCTCTCGCGGAAAGGGGATCTGCGCAAGGCGGCCAAGGTGGTGGAAGCCGCCTGGCGCAGCCTGCCGCACCCGGATCTGGCGGAGGTCTATCTCAATCTGCGCCCGGGGGATTCCGGGCTCGACCGCCTCAAGCGTGCCGAAACCCTCTCCCGCCTGTCCAACGGGGCGCCGGAAGGCCGGCTCGCCGTGGCGCGTTCCGCTCTGGAGGCCCGCGAGTTCGACCGGGCCCGGGACGCGCTGGAGCCCCTGCTGCGGGACCGGCCGAGCATGCGGGTCTGCCTGCTCATGTCGGACCTGGAGCAGGCGGAGCACGGCTCCACCGGCAAAGGACGCGAATGGCTCGCCCGCGCCACCCGCGCCCCCCGGGATCCGGCCTGGATCGCCGACGGGGTCGTGTCCGACCACTGGGCGCCGATCTCGCCCGTGACCGGGCGCCTCGACGCCTTCGTCTGGCAGGCGCCGCCGGACGTGCTGATCGCCCCCGAGCTCACCCTGCATGACGACGTGACGGCCGATCTCGACGACGAGGTCAGGGCGCTGCCCATCGCCCCGGCGCAAGAGCCTGCCCCTCCGTCCGTGCCGGAAACGGTGCCCGCACCCGAGCCCGTTCCCGCAGAGAACGAGGTCAGGGCTGAACCCGTCGCGGCCGAGCCCATCAAGGATGACACAAGGGAGGAGACGCCTCTGCCGCCACCCGGACCGGTGGTCTTCCCGAACACGCCGCCCGATGTGCCGAAGCCGAAGGAGCAGGCGTCGGCACGCCGCAGCGTTTTTTCGGTCTGGTAGGCCAATCCGGCCTTTCCCTCCCTTGCCAAGCGGCGGGGGAGGGGGTAAGAGGGCGGCCTCTCGGATCGCAACCATTGCGATGCCGCAATAGCTCAGCTGGTAGAGCACCTCATTCGTAATGAGGGGGTCGGGGGTTCGAATCCCTCTTGCGGCACCATTCCACTCCTGGCGACGTCAGGCGGGAAGGTATGGCAGGGGGTCATAGCTCAGTTGGGAGAGCGCTTGAATGGCATTCAAGAGGTCGGCGGTTCGATTCCGCCTGGCTCCACCATCCTGCTAGTTTGGGTTCGAGGCGAGAGACGGAGCGTGCGGGTGTAGCTCAGGGGTAGAGCACAACCTTGCCAAGGTTGGGGTCGAGGGTTCGAATCCCTTCGCCCGCTCCATTTCCTTCAAAGGAAAATCCATCGACAAGGCGCCCTCGGGCGCCTTTCGTGTTTGTCGGCCTTCACCCAGTCAAACGGGCCCGTCCATGAATGGAAAAGGGCCCGCGGTGACTCGAAGTCACACGTCATCGACGTTCATCCGGGTAAAACCGGTCATGGAATATGGATTGTCGAGCCGAAGGGTTGCCTCCAACGCTCAATGTCTCGACGCGGAGGGGGTCTTCAGCCCAGGCGATATCGCGATGCGAGCCTCCATCCGTTCAAGCCGGGGCGGGTGCCCGGTTCTTCGATGTTGCGGAACAGACTTCGGTCAGGAACCCGCTCGAGCAAGCGTGCTGTTCCGCTCTCCGCGACGGGCCTCTCTCCAGGGATGAGATCACACCCGTCAAAGATAAAAAGCGCTCGCACTCCGCTTGTTTCAGCGTGGCGGAAAAGAAAAAGACCCGGCTAACAATTGCCGGGCCTTCTCGAGTTTGACGTTCGAGCGGTGCCGCGTTTCGGCTCAGGCCGCTTTGACGTCCTGGAGGAAGGTCGAGACCTCGCGGCCCAGATCGTGCGAGTGGCGCGACAGCTCCTGGGCGGCGCCCAGCACCTGGCTCGCCGCGGCCCCGGTCTCGCCGGCACCCTGGTGCACGTCCGCGATGGAGCCGGTGACGGCCTCGGTGCCGCGCGCCGCCTCCTGGACGTTGCGGGCGATCTCGGCGGTGGCGGCGCCCTGCTCCTCCATGGCGGCCGCGATCGAGGTGGAGATCTGGCTCATCTCGGTGATCGTGCGGGCAATCTCCTGGATGGCCGAGACCGTCTGCTGC